>JAEUGZ010000627.1 GCA_016794725.1 Opitutaceae bacterium
GTGCGTCGAGCGGCGGGCCGTCGACCTTGAGTCCCCCGAGCGGATTGGGCCGGTCGAGCACCACCACCTCGACCCCGGCTTCGAAGCAGGCCTCCATCGCATAGCGCATGCAGCTCACGTAGGTGTAGCTGCGCGTGCCGATGTCCTGCAAATCGATGACCAGGGCCTGCAACCCCTTGAGCATGGCCTTGGTCGGTTTGCGGTATTTGCCGTAGAGCGAGTAGACCGGCAGACCCGTCCGGGCGTCGATGCGATCGGGAATCTGGATTTCCGCCGCCTCGTTGCCGTAGATGCCGTGTTCGGGTCCGAAGAGAGCCACCAGCTTGACCTTGGGGGAGCGTCGGAGCACGTCGATCGTACTGACGCCGAGCCGGTTGACCCCGGCCGGGTGCGTCAGGAGTCCGACCCGTTTGCCGGCGATGGCGGCAAAGCCCTGGGACTCCAGCACATCGATGCCCAGCATGACCGGCATCGGGCCTTTGTCGGGGATCGAAATCGGTGGAGCGACCACGACAGGTGGTGGCTCCGTGGCTGCGGGGGTCGGAGGCTGGGGCTTCTTGGCGGAGGGCGGCGTCGAACACCCGAACCCGAATGCAGCGACCAGGAGCGCAACAAGACCAAACCAGGGGAGAGAGGAGGGCGAACGAACAGGGCCGGGCATTCGGCGGTCACGATTGAGGGCGTCCCGGGCCGGGTCCAGACGGAATACGGGTGTCGAGGGCGGCGCTGGAATGAAACGCGGCCCGGCGCCAAACCGGGACGCGTCGGGCGCCGCTCAGGTGGCTGCGATCCAGGCGAAGCGGGGCTGCAGCCCGCCGTTGACCCGCACCTGCTCGAGGAACATGGGCTGCGGCCGCACCCAGAGCGCCGAGGTGTCGCCGTAGAGCGCCTGGTAGAGCACGAGCACCTCCAAGGTTTCGCTGTGACGCACGAGGCCGACGACCCGGTACTCGTTGCCCTTGTAGTGCCGGTAGCGGCCGGGGCGGGGTTCGGCGGGCAGCGGGGGGAGGTCGCTCATGGGTTGGGTGGGGTGCGGGCGCGGATCAGGCCGATCCGACGGATCGGTCTGATCCGACGGATCGACTTCCGGCGAATGCGCCTAGAACGGCTTGCCGTCCGCCTTGGTTCCGCAGAGGCAGACCTCCAGGCCGAGTTCGGCGGCGAGGGCGGCCTTGGCGTACATGGCCAGGTCCGCCTCCTTGGCGCTGGTCGCGTAGGCGACCTGGATATGATTGGCCTTGTGGCGCGCCATCATTTGGTCACGGGAAACTCCATACGTGACCGCATGCATGATCGGCCACTGCGGGGTGGTCTCGTTCCAGCGGCGTTCGGTCTCCTCGCGCGGCAGCGTGATGACCTTGGCCCGGCCGAGGTCCATCTTCAGTTTTCCCTTTTCGAGAAAGACGCGGCTCCAGACGATCTCACCAGGTTTGGCGATGCCGCGCAGGGTGCCGCCGCCGAGGCGGAAGTACATCGGGGGCTGACGGAGCGAGTCCGAGCCCGCCCAGCCGTCGACATGATGATCCGCGGGCGCGCTGCCGGAAATGAGGAAGACCCAGACGTACTCCTTCGTCGTGCCGCTCTTGTCCCAGTCACCCCAGCGCAGATCGTGCAGGGTATTGGCGCGGGGTTGTCCGAGGGCCTTGTGCACCCGGTCGGTGAAGAGCCCGTCGAGCCCGGCGCACTCGTCCACCTCATTGAAATGCGGAATCGGTTCGCCGGCGCGGATGACGCTGCCGTCGGCGCGGGTGACCGGGGGGCGTTCCGTCGAGTTGAGCGTTCCCTCGACCAGATCGCTGGCCGGGAGCAGGTCCTTCAGTCCCTGCTGGTATTGGATACCGATGGTCTCGGCGCCGAACTCGTCGGCGATGCGCACCGCGGCGACGTAGGTCTTGCACTGCCAGAGCACCTGGGCCTCGGTCAGTTCGGTGGCCTCGTCGGTGCCGAGGTGGAATTTCAGGCCTTTCGCGACATACCAGTCGTAGACGGCGCGAGCCTCGGCGTCGCTCACCTGGGTGGCGTCGTAGTAGAGGGCCGATTGGGAGAGTCGTTCCTTGTAGACGCCGGTCTTGAAGAGCAGTTCGTCGGGGATGATGGCGTTGTACATCCCCATGCAGCCTTCGTCGAAGACGCCCATGATCGATTTGCGCGTGCGCAGATCTTCGGCGATCTTGCGGGCGAGGGCGCGGGCCTTGGGCGGCACGGTGGCCTTGGCGAGTGCCTTGACGTGCGCCGTCTTGTGTTTGGCGACCCCGGTCTTCAGCCAGCTGGCCAGGCCGTCGCGGAATGGCGCGTCGTCAAACGTTTCGCTCCAGAGGGTGGAGTAGGCGACCCCTGCCTTGGTCAACGAGCCGTTGAGGTTGAGCATGCCGACGAGGCCGGGCCAGGTGCCTGACCAGTTGGCGACGGTCAGGATCGGTGCCTGATGGGAAATCAGGCCGTGCAGCAGGTGGTGTGAGTACTGCCAGACCGACTCGGCGACAATCAGCGGCGTGGTCGGGTCAACGGTGGCGAACACCGCCATGCCTTCCTTCTGCGATCCGATGAACCCGTGCTTCAGGTCGGGCTTGTACGGGTGGGCGCGCACGAGCTTGTAGCCAAAGCTGGCGATGACTTCGCCGAGCTTCTTCTCCATCGCGGCTTGGGCCGGCCAGCATTTTTCATTGGCGGACTGACGGAGGTCGCCGTTGACGATCAGTTGAATGGTTTTCTTTGGGAGTTTTTTCATCGGAGTGAGAGGGGAAAAAGGGACCGGACTGGACGAAGTTGGCCAGTTCGAGGGGTCAGTATGAACCGTCCAGGCGCTGGGAGGAATGGATATTTGGTCCCATCACATGGAGAAAATGTCCCGAACGGGGAAGGGGAGGAGCGGCGATGCATCGCGTCGCGTGCCGGCCCTGTTCGCCGATGACGGGCGGTCACGGCGACGAAACGATGAGGCGGGAGGTGACTGACACGACGCCGTCGGTTTCGAGGGCGAGGGCGATCGCGTGACCGAGCAGCAGAGCGGAGGACACCTCGCCGTGCAGGGTGACCTCGCCGCCCTTGACGTCGACATCGATGGACCGGGCCGAGAGGTCGCGGTCCAGCACGTACTTGGCTTTCACCATGGCGAGGATGCGGGCGTCACCCAAACCGGCTCCAGCCTCGCGGGCCTTGGTGCGCACGACGGCGCCGCCCCGTTTCAAGTCCTCGCGCAGGTCGTCGGGCGTGAGTTTCCAGGCGCGCAGCTTTTCCCCGACCGCCGCGCCCGTATCGCGGGCGATCTCGCCCATGCCCTGGGCGACGCGGGCGACCTTCTCTTTTAGCGGAGTGGGCTCGACAGCTTCGGGTTGTGGAAGGGCCTTGCTCACCGCTGCCGGTTCCGGGGTGCGCTCCTGCATGAAGCGGGTGCCGAGCGCCCCGACGGTGACACCGAGAATAAAAATGAGCAGGCCCTTCATGGATCGAACGGAGCAGGCTACTTGAGCTTGGCGAGTTTTGCAGGATCGAGCGCGACGATGAACGAAGTCAGTTCTTCGCGTGTGACCCCGTTCCCTTCAACCGTGACGACATAGCGGTTGTCGACGACGGCCTTGATGTCGCCCGACTTGTCGGCGGCCTTGTAGGTCACGGCCACGCGCTGACCCTTGATCGTTTCCAGCTTGGCGCCGGAGCCTGCGAGCAGGGCGGGGTTGGAGAACATCATGCCGTAGGTCTGAAGCAGGGGGGAGTCCGACTGGATCTGGATGGTGACGTTGCTGTCACCCTTGGTGTAGGAGCGTTTGGCGGTGACGATGCCTCCCATCAGCGCGGCGGCGGCGGCCTCGGACTGCGCTTCCTCGGCCGTCCAGCCGGAGGGGCCGGCCGGGAGCAGGGCGGCGACCGCCTCCGCCTTCTTCTGCCGGATCAGTTGTCCGGCGTAGTCCACTGCCTGGAGGGCTTCCGAGTAGTTGCCGGCTTCGTACGCAGCGGCTGCAGTCTTGAGATTGTCGGACACTTCGTCGGCCCGGACTGGGAGGGTCAGGGCAACGGCAGCCAGGACGGACGGGATGAGGAGTTTCATAGGGGCCGGCACTGTCATGGAACCGGGTGCGGATGGCAATCCCGGGAAACGCCGCTGGCCGACGGGTGGGGTTTGGTTTCTTCACGCGACGCCATTCCTCGCGGGGTCGGCGAACCCGCCTCCAACGGACCCCGACCTGGGATCGCGCTTGGGTTGACGCGCATGTGCAGGGTGGGCCGGTTTTTGCTTTGAAGGGCTGGTGGCCGGCTGTTTGTGTCGCCGAATGATGTCGAAAAAATCCGCCCTCGTCACCGGAGCCTCGCGCGGCATTGGCCGTGGGATTGCCATTGAACTGGCCAGGGCGGGTTACCGCGTGGCCATCAACTATGCCGGCAATCTGGACGCGGCCAACGAGGCGCTTGGACTGGTGCGCGCAGCGGGTGGGGACGGCTTTATTGTCCAGGGAGACGTGGCCGTGGCGGCCGATCGCGCCCGCCTGGTCAGCGAGACGGTGCAGCAGTTCGGCCGGATCGACCTGCTCGTCAACAACGCTGGAGTCGGCCCCAAGGTGCGGGCGGACCTGCTGGATGCGGGTGAGGAGAGCTTCGATCGCCTATTTGCCATCAATTTGAAGGGCCCCTATTTTCTCACCCAGCTGGTGGCCAAGCAGCTTCTGACCCAGACCCCTGATTCCAATGGATTTCGGGGACGCATTGTGAACATCACTTCGATCTCCGCCTATACGGCTTCGATCAATCGGGGCGACTATTGCATGGTCAAAGCGGGGCTCACCATGATGACCAAGCTGTTCGCTGATCGCCTCGCGACCCAGGGGATCAATGTCTACGAAGTGCGTCCCGGCATCATTGCCACCGACCTGACCAGCGGGGTGAAGGAAAAGTACGACAAGCTGATCATTCACGACGAGCGGGGTATCACTCCGATCCGCCGCTGGGGGAAGCCCGAGGATGTGGGCCTGGCGGTGCGTGCGCTGGCTGAGGATCGCTTTCCGTTCACGACCGGCTCGGCCTTTGATGTGGACGGCGGTTTCGGCCTCCAGCGCCTGTAGTCGGGACGGGGGATGGGTCTCATTGCCTCAGTCGGAACCATGCAGTTGAATCACGAATTGACGCGAATCGACACGAATGAAAACAGGGACCGAGAGTTACGAGGGATGGGTTGACTCCTCGTATCCTGCTCCGAATTCGTGTCCATTCGTGGTTTCTCGTCTGCAGGGTCGCGGCTTAGTGTGAATGGGTGGCGTCGCGCCGCACGCTGAAAACGGACCGGTGGCCCGACCGAGCGACGCCGGCGCCGGTTGACGATCCAGCGCGATGAAGCCTTTTCATCGGCGTTTTTCCTGTTGAGGATGACCCGATGATGCTGCGGCTGCATTGGACCCCACCTCGGTTGCGTTTTTTGCGGGCTGGCGGGGGGCTCGCGGCGCTGGTGATCCTGCTGGGGTGGTTCGGGCAGGGGTGTGCGCGAAGCGACGTTTCGCGGGAATACACCATTGGCTTTGGCAACGACCTGCCCCTGCACTTCCGCGGCGAGAGCGGGCGACCCCAGGGCTTGGCGGTGGAATTGGTGCAGGAAGCGGCGCGTCGAAAGGGCATTCGACTGCGGTGGGTGCCGGGAAACGGCTTCAACCAGCGGACCATGGATTTTTGGGTGCTGATGACCGTCCGCCCGGAGCGGTCCCTGACGGTTCATCTCACGGACCCCTACCTCCAGTCCGAGAGCTGTTTCATCGTGCCGGCGGACGGCCGGGTCCGGCGGCTCGAGGATCTGGCCGGTGCGCGTATCGGCCTGGTCAACTACGCCGTCCACCGCGACAACATCAGTCGTTTTTTCCCGGCCGCGGTCCCCGTGCCGCTGGGCAACAGCCAGGAGGCGCTGGCAAAACTCTCGAGCGGCGAGGTGGATGCCGCGTTCATCAACCAGTACGCCGTGTTGACGGCGTTGTTGCGCGAGGGCACGCGGGTCGGTCTGAGGATCCTCCCGGCTGAGATACCCACCGCGGAGCTGGCGCTTGCCTCCACCTTTGCCAACGCGCACGTGGCGGACGAAATTCGGGACGAGATGCGGGCGATGGCGGAGGACGGTATTGTGACTCCCATCGTGGAGCGGTGGGCCTTCTTCCCCAATCTGACCACGGATATGATAGGCGATCTGGCCGAGGCCCAGCGGCGGGTCCATTGGCTGGCGGCGGGCCTGGTCGGAGTCTCGGTGATGCTCGGTGTCACCTTCTGGCTCGCCTTGCTGTCCCGCCGTCGCACGAGCCAGTTGAGGCGGACGGAGAATCTCCTCCAACAGATTGCAGCGCGGGTACCCGGAGTGGTGTACCAGTTCCGCGTCGATCCGGACGGTTCCTCGCGTTTCCCTTATGCGAGCGACGCGATCCGACAAATCTATCGCGTCGCGCCCGAGGAGGTGCGCCTTGATGCGAGCAAGGTTTTTGCGGTGCTGCATCCCGAAGACTTGGAGAAGGTGCGGGAGTCCATCCATGTCTCCGCGAGAGACCTCACGCCCTGGGTGCACGAATACCGGGTAAAATTCCCGGACGGCGCGGTGCGCTGGTTGCAGGGCAACGCCTCCCCCCGCCGCGAGGAGGATGGAGCGACCCTGTGGCACGGTTTCATCACCGACGTCACCGAACGCAAGCTGGCGGAAGGCGCGCTGGCCGCCTACGAACGCAAGATCCAGGAGACCCAGAAGCTGGAGAGCCTCGGCATCCTGGCCGGTGGCATCGCCCACGATTTCAACAACATCCTGACCGGCATCCTGGGCAACGCGAGCCTTGCCAGCATGGACGTTCCCCTGGGATCCCAGGAGCATGAGTCCCTGGAGTGCATCAAACAGGGCGCGGTGCGCGCCGCGGACCTGTGCAAGCAGATGCTGGCCTACGCTGGCAAGGGGCGGTTTGTCGTTTCCCGGCTCTCGCTCAACACCCTCATCGAGGAGACCACCCAGCTCCTGCAGCTCTCGGTCAGCAAGAACGCCGTGCTCCGTTTCAATCTCAATCCGGAGTTGCCCCCGATCGAAGCGGACGCGACGCAAATCCGGCAGGTGATCATGAACCTGGTCATCAATGCCTCGGAGGCGATCGGCAGCAAGAGCGGTGTGATCAGCGTCAATACCGGGCTGACCCGCGTCGACCGGGACTACCTCGGAGGCACGATCCTCGCGCCGGAGCTGCCGGTCGGCACCTATGTGCACCTGGAAGTCTGTGACACCGGATGCGGCATGTCGCCCGAAACCCAGTCGCGGATCTTCGATCCCTTCTTCACCACGAAATTTGCCGGACGCGGCCTGGGACTGGCGGCGGTGTTGGGCATTGTGCGGGGACACCGGGGCGCGCTCAAAGTCTATTCCGAGTTGAATCGCGGCACGACCTTCAAGCTCCTCTTTCCCCGCGCGGAAGGGGCTGCGGAACTGGCCGCCTCGCGGCTGCTCCCGAACGCCTCCTGGCAGGGGCAGGGTTGTGTGCTCGTGGTGGACGACGAGGAAACGGTGAGGAGTACGGCGGCCGTCATGCTGCGCCGCCTGAACTTCGAGGTGGCCCTGGCGGCGGACGGTCGTGAAGCCCTTGCCGTCTACCGGTCCAATCCCAAGCGATTTGTGGCGGTGCTGATGGACCTCACCATGCCCCACATGGACGGCAAGGAGGCCTTTGCGGAACTCCGCCGCCTGCGTGGAAACCTGCCGGTGGTGCTCATGAGCGGATTCAACGAACAGGACGCCATCTCGCAGTTCACCGGAAAGGGGCTCGCCGGATTTCTGCAGAAGCCCTTTCAGTTCGAGGACCTGATGGCAGTGATGCGGGCATCCCTGAGTCAGGATTCGGACCGGCAGTAGTCTGAGGTCGCCTCCGCCGTTCGGCTAGTGGTCGGGCGGGGCGAACCCTGGTACATTGTAGTCACATCCCCGGCGTGATCGCCGTGCGGGCCCTTCACCATGACTACCTCCGCCTCCCAACCGATGCTCGTCGAAGCTCCGGCTTCCGACGACTCCACCCTCCGTGAAACGCTGGCCTATGTCGAGGCCTACGACGCCGTGCTCAACGGAGACTACGCTTTCGTCGCCTTCAAGGAGGTCGATCGTTCGTCCGGCGAAGGGTGCGTGCGGATCCGTGCCCTCCATCTGACCGGCGTGGTGTTTCAGCCCACCGCACTCCGGGGCCCGGCTCGCAGTGCCTGCGCCCAGGGGAAACGCTGGTTCACCTGGGGCAATGGCATCACCCCGAGCGCGGGCGATCCCCGACAGATCGAATATCGCGTGCATGTGGCCAACGATGCGCCGACGGCGATTGAGATCCTCGTGCAGA
>JAEUGZ010000630.1 GCA_016794725.1 Opitutaceae bacterium
CCACTCCCAGGTCGCGCAGTTGTTCAATTCGGTGTTCGAAGTGACGGAAGTACTCGGGATTGAAACGGGTAAAATCCCAGCTCCGTGGAGCGGTGCCCTGGTAGGGCCACCGTGTCGGTGGCATGAACTTGCTGCCGTGCGCCTGAGGAAACACGGCCATCCGAACCTTGTTGAACGGCGAAGCGGCCAGCGTCTTGAGGGTCTGTTCCTGCATCGCCTCAGTACGATGGGTCCAAGAATAGCAGGTGGTGCCAATGGGACGAAAGGGAGTGCCATCGGCGTAGGCGAAGTGGAAGGTGTTCCGCACCCCCACCGGGCCATGGTTTCCCGGTTTCGCGGGCGTCACAGTGAACACGCCGCTCTTGTCGGTCAACGGCCACCGGTTGCTCTTCGTTTCATAGCGCCACTCTCCGGGGGTCGGCGGCATAAATCGGATACGGTAGGCGCCGTCGCCATCGTAGAAGCCGTTGACCTGAACACTCCGGACACCGTCGGTGAACACTGCGGTGAGCCTGACGTCGACAAAGGGATTGCCCTCCTGCGGTCCCTTGAGTGCCACTTCAAAGACAGCCCACTGCTCCACCTGCGATGGCGCCGCCCGGACGACGCCCATCAGACTCAGGCACACGAGCAACAGGAGCGCGTGACAGCGGTGAAGGGAGGGGAGCAGGGGCCGGACAGGTCGTGAGTCCATTTCAGTCATGGCGATGGGATGCAAGTGATCCAATACAGTCCGGGTTTGTCGAGTGAGAGCGCGCGATCACCTGGAAATTGACGGGTTTCGCCAATCTGTCCCGTCTCCGGATCGACCGTGCGGACCACATAGCCCGAGGTGGGACTCCCCAGTTCAACCCGCACCGGACGCTCGCCCACCGCATAAAATCCCTGGCGACCTGGCTCCGCCAGTCCACCGTCCGGCAAGGGTCGCATTGCCACCAGCGCGGCACGCAACCTCGCATCCAATTGCCTGGGGAGCTTGGCCAGGGAACCGCCCGCGGCGGCAAACAGCCAGCCGTCCGCCTCGGGCAGTGGGGAAATCACTGCCTTCTCTGGGAATTTCTGGCGCAGTTCACGAACCATATCGGCGATCGACGCCGCGCTGGGCCGTCCTCCCTTCCACAGCCGTTCGTGCTGTCGCGGCGCCAGGCGCGTGCCGCCCTCGGGGGCGAATTCCTTGCCACTCGGGGTTCGAAACCAATACGCGAGGTCGATGACATCCACACGCGGTCCCCGCACCGGATCCGAGAGAATCGCCTCCTGCACGTCCTTGGGCGCGCTCAATGCCAGCAGAACCCGCTTGCCGGTTTCCTGCTCCCATTCCGCGATGACATCGAACCAGAAGCGCATGAACGGCAAGGGACCGCTGTTCTCCGCCGACAACGTGTGAATGACATTCGGGTGATCGGCCAAGGACTGAAGGCAGTGCCGAATGTAGCCGCGATGTAGCGCCCGGCGCACGGGATGACTTACATCGTAGAACGCCTCGGCCATCTTGATCGTATCCCCGACAAACGGCGGCGGCTCAACAAAGTCGGTGCCATTCACATTGTTGACCGGACGCCAGGGGCAATCGACCCAATGCGCACCCGACTCGAGGATGTTGTGCTGAAAGTACATCTCGTGGATCAAGATCAACCCGGCTTTCTTTGCCTCGTCGGCAAAGGCCTGAAGTCGGGCAAAGTACCACGGGTTGAATCGCGTGAGGTCATAGCGACTCAAGCCATCCCACGCCGTGCCCACTCCGCTGCGCGCAAAGGGCTGCTCGAAGAACGGAGGCGAGACATCCGCGTTGGACCGCCGGATCATCTGGTGGTCGATCCGTCGGCGATCATACCAGAGGCCGTAGTGGTGTCGAAATGCCACTTGTCCCTTGGACACCATGCCGGCGACGACTGCGGGAATTTCGTCCGTCAGTCCCGTCCCCGTTCTCCCGGGCGCGAACCGGGTCAAAGCGGGACCAAACTCACTGGCCCGCGCCGGCTCCAGTCGGCCCAACCACCAAGCGCCCCCGGTTTGTGAACCCGTAAGCACGCCGCCACCGACCGTCAGCCAGCCATTGATCCGCTTCAGGCCGCCAACTGACCCAGGTTCTCCCGGCGCCGGGAGTGCGACCTGCCGGGACTCGGACGGCTCCGCGCGGGGGGCGACGGCGCTCAGTCGATACCGCTTCGGGTCCAGCACGCCCACGGCCTCAGTTCCGCAACGATGCGCCAGTTGTGCCCGGTACAGACTCACGGGACGGGGAAACTCGCTGACCATGCTCCAACGTCCATCTCCCACAAACTGTCCCCACACAGCCACCGCCCAATTGGTCGCGCCCGGGGGTGACCGGCAGATGACCACCGAGGCCTCGCATCCCCAGGCCATGGAGTTGGCGGCTGACCAGCCAACGCCCTGATGCCAAGTCTCAAGGTGATCGAGTCGCAAGGCACCGCCGTCAATCTTAACCCCGTCGAAAAGCATTCCCGAAGACCAGCTGCCGATCGACCCACTGAACCCCGAGGTCTCTCGCGCTGAGCAATCAAGAAACACGGTTGGTCCCGCCGTCTGATAGCCGCAGGTGAAATCGTTGCACCCCCGCTCGGAGGTGCAGCGCAGGAAAAGCACCTGCTGCCCTCTCGAATGAAATGCCATGCGGCGATAGCCGGCCTTCTCCGAAACGGGATCTAGCGACGCACAATCCTGCACCGTCACCCGGGCCGCCTTCGCTCCCACCTGCACCACACTGCCGCAAAAGTGAAGGGCCGTGACATTGGCAATCCACGCGTCGCGCACCGCGTGCAGGTCGATCGCGTTCCAGGCGTGGTCCTCATCCAACGGTTGGGACCGGTCATGCTCGGAAACACAGCGAAGATTTTCGACACCCACCTTCTCCAGGTAACCGTCCTGACGATACGGGGTCAGCGTGCCCCCTCCAAACTCCGACTCAAGGGCGAGGGTCAACGGGACATCGAGCACGACGCTGTTTCCCTCGATCGCCACCACGCTTCGATCCCAGGCAACATCCACGGTGCCCGGTTTCCAACTGTACGGCTGCCTGCCCGGCGCATCGTCCATGCCGACCGCCGCGATCCAGTTTGCGGGACTGGGCCGGCGCACGGTGACCGACATTCCCGACTTGAGCCCGGCCGCGTCAGCAACCGTGATCCGCGTCGCTCCCACCGGTACGTAGGAAGAGACCATGGGAATGGTCGGCCCGAGCGACACGCGACGATCCGAGCCTGCCACCTCAATCAAGGCGCGCCGGCCGGCCCCGGTCGCCACGAGCACCGTGCCCTTTGGATCAGGACCCGCCCCACGCAGCACCACACCTCCGACCGTGATCCTGAGTTGCCCGCTCACCTCGTAGGTGCCTGCCTCAAGCTCGACTGCACCACGAAGCCCCTGCGCATCCGGAGGCAGTGCCGCCACCTGGTCCAGGGCCGCCTGAATACGGGATCCGTCGTCACCGGCAACGGGCCCCACTACGACTCGCGCCGTAACGTCAGGCCATCGGACGCCCCCTCCCCCGTAACCGGCGTGAGAAAAGTCGGGAACCCGGTTGCCTTTCGCATCGGCGAGGTAGTCCAGTGCGCCCTGCTTGCCTTGGGTGACCGGCGGAGGGAGCTGTCGCGCGGCTGTCGGAACCACGCCTGGCCACCCACCCAAACAGATCACAACGGTCAACCACCAAGAACCCGCTCGCCCTCTTGAAGGGCGGAGACGGAGGCTTGGGCGGGGAGCGCCGAAACGGGGCCCTGCCGCATCACTTGAGGCGGGGTAACGATTCATGGCAGCGGTGCAGTCAGTCGTTCCAATCGATCCGATCGCGCCACGCACTGCCCGTCCACCCACACCTGCAGTCCGGCGCCGCGGCCATACTTCCTTCCTTCGCGGTCCCATAGGATGCTCACCTCCCTGCCATGATAGGCGACGCGATCCAGGCAGAACCAAGCCCAGGTTTCAGGCGGTAGCAGGGGAGACACCTCGAGGGTGCCGTCCTCGCGCGGACGCAGGCCCACCACCCCCTCGATCAGCAGGTCGGCAAACGTGGAGTGATTGTACCACCGGCTTCTCGGGTCCGGGCCCTTGAGCCAGGCGCCATTGGTTTCATCCTGGTACTCGCCGAGGTAAAGCTTCCCGTCGTACCGATGGCTGCGCACATAGGACACAAAGGCATCAAAGTAGTCGCGGGAAGTCATCGCGGTCTGCGGGTAGTCCCGGATCACTCGCGCCCAGGCAGTGAGGGTTTGGGAGGTCGCAAAGGGCCATACTGCGCCGTCCCATTCACAAGTACCGGTTCCATGACTACGAAATTGGGGATGACGTCGCTCGGCGGTGGTCAGGCCGTAGCTGGCGCGAAAGCCCGAGGTGTCCACCGCCTGAAGCCATGCCCGTTCAAAACCGCGCCCGGCCTCGGGGAGTCCAAAATACCACGGGATGAAGCCGATCGCCTCCCGCACCGGTATCCGCTTCAGCTCCTCAGTTACGGAGCCGAAGAACACGAGGGACTCATCCCACAGCACCGCCTGGAGCCTGGAGCGCAGCAGGGTCGCCCGGTCGTTGAACTCGCGGGCCAGTTCGGTCCGACCCGAGAGCTCGGCCAGTTTCGCGAGAGCCATCGCATTTCCATACATGTACGCGCTGATCGTCGGCCGTACATTGCGCACCTTGCGTCCGCCGCTGATGGACTCCTCCATGGCGTCCCACACATCGTGCTGCCAGAAGAGTCCGTCCGGACGCATGCGCTCGCCCTCCCAGGCTTGATAGTCCGCCACCAGGTCATCCAACAGCCGCTTCCAGCCCTCCGAGTCCTGTGTCACCAGCCAGCGCTGCCAGAGCGCGTACGCGAACCACTGGGAGTATTTGTGCAAGTGATCCTGACGCGCCCCGTCCTTTCCCCGCAACCAATACAGGACATAGTCATCATAGGGAGTCTGATCCTTGAGCCAGCGTCCCTCCATCAGGTGATGTCCCAGCGCGCTGCTGATCGGGCGCGGTTTGGTGATGAACTCGGTCAGCACCTGCCGACCGGACCCGGGATCCCTGCGCAGGTGCTTGCGCAGCGCCCACCAGCGATACCAGTACACCCGCTCCACCTCCGGGTCGGCGCATTCAAATCGGGGCACGCGCGTCTCCAGCCAGCGCCACGCCTCAGCGTTGGGAACGAGGTTCACCACCGGCTCGTCCTCCATCGCGTTGAATTCCGCGACCAAGGCCGCGAAACGTTCGCCTCCCAGACCCGGCCAGGCGCCCGGGATTGCCGCCGTCTCTGCCGCTCCCACGCAGGCAGGCAACAGCACTACAAGGAGGACGACCTGATGAATTCGAAACATGTTCGGGGCGGTAAACCGGAAAACAGACTTCTGTTGCTGGGGCACCTGGCTCCGACATCAGGCGGGCAGGTTCAGGATCTCACTCAACGCAGTGGCCCTCCGATTTGCGACTCTGAAAACGGAATGCCTTGCCACAAATCAGACAATGTTATGCGGGATACTAAGGTCACGGGCGCGCTCCTACCCATCCTGTCCGCCGGAACACGTTCTCTCCTGCCTTCCTAGGAGTTCGCTCAAGACAGAATGAGGAAAACCACAGGGACAATCGCTCGCGGATTGCCGCCGAAGCTGGAGCGCCTATGGTCCGGTCGCCCCTACCGCCATGCGGCCCCACCTCTGTTTCTTCCTCTCCGTTTGCGTCCTCAGCCCCGCCACCTTCGGAGTCCCGCCTGTTGCGTACACCGGCGCCACCGCCCTCACCACCGCAGCCGATGGAGGACTGGCTCCGGCCGCGGGAGTTCATGCGATTCAAGTCTACCGGGCGAATCGGACCCAGCCCGCCCACCGCGATGGATTGACCGACACCTACGTGCACGCCCCGATGCTGGCCTGGTGGCGCGGTCACTTCTACCTGGAGTATCTGAGCGGGCCACGGGACGAACACGAGGCTCCGTGTTCCACCTCGCTGACTCGATCCCTGGACGGCATCACCTGGGAACCGCCGCGGGTGGTGTTCCCCTCGATCCCGCTCCCTGGCGGCGGCTTCACCCTGGCACACCAGCGCATGGGTTTCTACACCGCGCCCGACGGCCGCCTGCTCGTGCTTGGATTCTACGGAGTGCCGCCTTCGCCCAACGACGGAACCGGCATCGGACGGGCGGTGCGGGAAATCCAGGGCGATGGATCGTTCGGACCGATTTACCTGCTGCGGCTCAATGCACGCCAGCCTTTTCCCGGATTCGTCCTTCCGTATCCGACCTACACCGACGCACCGGGCCCGGGGTTCGTCGCCGCCTGCAGGGCGCTGCTGGCCAACCGGCTGATGACCGCGCAGTGGTGGGAGGAGGACCAGCTCGACGAGACCGGCTTCTATTCGGTCCGGGGCAAGGCGCTTTCCTTCACCCGCCGTCCGGACGGTTCCGTTCTCGGCATCTGGAAAAACGCCCTCGTCGCAACGACCGCCGATGAGGGGCTGACCTGGACGGAGAAGGCGTTTGCCACCTCGCTTCCCAACAATTCCTCGAAGTACTGGCTCCAGCGCACGGCCGACAACCGCTACGCCCTGTTCTTCAATCCGACCAGCCGGCTGCGTCACCCCTTGGCGGTGAGCACCAGCAGCGACACCCGGGATTTCGGCGGGCTGCTGGCGGTGCATGGGGAACTGCCGGACCAGCGATTTCGGGGTGGATACAAGAACATGGGGCCCCAGTACGTGCGTGGCATTGTCGAGGGAAACGGTTCGCCGCCCGACGCGAATGCCGCCACCTGGGTCACCTACAGTGTGAACAAGGAGGACATCTGGATCGCTCGCGTGCCGGTTCCAATTTCCGGCACGGTGAACGCACCGGTCTCCGACTCGTTTGAATCTGACCCCGTCGGGGCCCTGCCCGCGGGATGGAACATCTACTCCCCGCTCTGGGCGTCGGTGCGCGTCGGAGCGGATGGTGACCAAGGCAACCACGTGCTCGTTCTCCGAGACGAGGATCCCTACGACTACGCGCGGGCGGTTCGCATCTTCCCGGCGACCCATGGGCTCACTGCCACGTTCCGGGTTCTGGCGAGGCAGGCGGACGCGCGCTTCGAAATCGACCTGCTCGACGCCACCGGAGCCCGGCCCGTCCGGCTCGCCCTCGGTGATGACGCCCGGATCTGGGTGTGCCATGAAGGACAATGGATGGACGCCGGCTCCTACCAACCCGACCGTTGGCTCCAAATCGGACTCGAAATACCGGTCTCAGTCGATGCGGACCGCTGCGCGGTGACCATCAACGGAAAGGCAGTTCTAAGTCGCGCCGCTTTTTTCACCGACCCGGTCACGACGGTTCACCGCATCTCCTTCCGCACCGGACCGCATCGCGAACGTGGCTACGGCGGCAGAGACCTGCCGGGTGCGGACCTTCGGGTGCCGGCGTCGATCTTTATGATCGACGATGTCACCCTGTCTCCAGCCACCCAGTCCGCCCGCTGATCCAAATCGTCAGATCAGGCGGTAACCGCACGGTGGATTGCCACCACGAGGGCGCGAATCTTGGCGTGATCCTTGAGTCCGGGCGACACCTCGACGCCGCTGTTTACATCGATCCTCCGGGCTCCCGAGCGCCGTAGGGCTTCGCCGATATTCTCAGGATTCAGTCCACCTGCCAGGACCCAATGCTTGTCGGGATGGCTGCGCTGGTGACGCGCAAACTTCTCCCAGTCGCCCGTCACTCCGGATCCGCCAAACTGATTCGCATGGAACGTGTCGAGGAGAAAGGTATCCGCGAGCGGGATAAGGTGGGAGGGGACTTCCATGTCCGCGGGAAGCCGCGGCGCCAGCCAAAGACGGTCGGCACCCACCGTGCGCGACCAGGAACGAATCTCCTCTTCGGGCAGATCGGCGCGAAAGTGAATCTGGTAGCGAGAGAACCCCGCCGCCACGGCGCCTGCGAGATCCGCGGCCGACGGTTCGACCATCACCGCCACGGTCTGGCGAAGCGTCGGCAAGCGCTTGGCCAGGTCGGAGTACTGCGCGACCGAAACGTAGCGGGGCGATTTGGGATAGAGGATAAATCCGAGGTAGTCAGCTCCTGCGCGGTCCACAAACTCGGCGTCAACCAACGAGGTCAGGCCGCAAACCTTGAATCGGATCCCATCGATCATGGTTCACACGTCGCGCAATTGTGTCCCGTTGGCAAGCAAGGGCGCAACGTGGCCGCGAGACCCCGATGAGCGCCAACTCCGGCCGCGGCTTCTCCACAGATGCACACTTGGGTCGATCAGAGGACGTTCAGGTCCTGGCGCACCGCTGCCTCAAGCCGATCCAACCCACGCGTGACCGTCGCATCATCGCCCGCCTCGATCAAAAGTCGCAATTTTGGCTCGGTGCCCGAGTAGCGCACCAACACGCGTCCCAGATCGCCGAGTTCCGTCTCCAAAGCGGCAACCACGGCGCACACCGATCGACAGCCCTCCAAGGGCGGTTTGGAGGCCACTCTGATCGCCCGCGTACCTTGGGGAAACTTGTGCAGCGCCTTTCGCAGCACCGAGAGAGGACTTCCCGTCTCGATCATGACCTCGATCAGCCGCAGTGCCGCCACCAATCCATCTCCGGTCGGCGCCACCTCCGCGCAGACAATGTGCCCGCTCGACTCGCCACCGAGGTTCGAACCATCGGCCAGCATGCGCTGCATCACATAGCGATCTCCCACCTGCGTCCGAGCCACCCGCCCGCCCGCCGCCTTGAGCGCCGCATCCACGCCGAGGTTGCTTTGCTGGGTCACCACCAGTTGCCCACCCGCCAGGCGCCCCTTGGCCAGCGCGTGCAACGCCAGGATCGTCAGGATTTCATCACCATCCAGCAAACCGCCCTGCTCGTCACACACCACGCACCGATCACCATCCCCATCATGGGCAATGCCCAGCCTCGCACCGACCCGCTTGACCGCCTCCCGCATCGCACCGGGATGCTCGCTGCCCAGGCCCAGATTGATGTTGTATCCATCGGGCTGATTTCCGAGGGTCGTCACTTCGGCGCCCAGCGCGCGCAGGACAACCGGACTCGTCGCGTGGGTAGCTCCATTGGCAGTGTCCAGGACCACACTCCAGCCGCGCAGTGAGCCGGCGGGCAGCAGCTTGCTCACCGAACCGACATAATCAGTGAGGGCTCCAAGCGCGGGGGAGGGCTCGACGGGTGCAATGGTCCGGGATTCCGGGGGCAGATGAGACTCGACCGCGGCTTCATCCGCATCGGACAACTTCAGTCCGCCCCGTGCAAAGAACTTGATGCCATTGTCCTCGGCAGGATTGTGGGAGGCGGTGATGACCACGCCCAACACCGCGTTGTGCAAACGGACGGCACGGGCCACTGCAGGGGCCGGAAGCACGCCAAGCCGTCGAACGTCCATTCCGGCGGCGACAAGGCCCCGCTCCACCGCCGCCACGAGTGCGGCGCCGGACGCGCGCGTATCCTGTCCGATGAGGACGAGCCCCTCACTTCCGATCCAGCGGCCGGCGGCCAACCCCAGCCGGGCGGCAAACGACTCATTCACCACGGGTCCCCCGAAGGGTCCCCGAACCCCGTCGGTTCCAAAGTAGCGACGCGCGATGGTCATAGATAGAACTCCCGGGTCGCCGCGATCTTCGCGCGCACCGCCCCGCCCAGCAGGAGTTCGCGAGCCTGCTCGACTCCATCTTGCACGGATCGGGTGCGACCCATGATCCAGAGCGCTGTCGCGGCGTTCAAAGTGATCGTGTCGACCAGGACCGCAGGTCCGCGGCCCGCAAGCAGCGCTTCCACCAGAGCGAGGTTCTCCGCAAGGTCACCTCCCCGGAGTCCATCAAAAGGCCGTCGCACAAAGCCGTGCTCCTCGGGTTGCCACCACCCGTCGATCCCGGCGAGCCGTCCAATGCCCTTCACTCGATTCGGACTGGTGGTGGTCATTTCGTCAATGCCCCTGCCCTCGCCCAGATCGCCGTGCACCGCAAGCCCCGCCGAGGTGCCGATCAAGGTGTGGACTTCAGCGAGCTTGGTGACCCACGGTTCGGAGTACACCCCCATGAGCACTTGGGCCGGGCGGCCCGGATTGATCAGCGGACCGAGGATGTTGAACACGGACCGCTGCCCCCGGCTTGCCAGCAATTTGCGCACCGGCGCAACATGCTTGAAGGCAGGATGAAATCCAGGAGCGAAAAAGAAGACAAAACCCAGTTGTTCGAGAGCACGCCGTAGCACCTCGGGAGTGGCGTCCAGCTTCACCCCCAGTCCGGCCAGGAGGTCTGCGCTGCCGCACTTGGAAGTGATTCCACGATTGCCGTGTTTCATCACCACGACACCGGCGCTCGCCAATACGAGCACGACCAGGCTTGAAATATTGAACCCCCCGGCATGGTCCCCCCCGGTCCCCACGATGTCGATGGCACGACCGGACCAGGCCGCGACACCCGGATCAATCGCCCGCCGACGGAACGCCAGGGCCAGGCCCGCCACCTCCGCGGCCGTCTCACCCTTCGCGGCGAGCGCGGTCAGGAAATCAGCTTTCAGACCATCCGCCACGTCGGCCTGGGCCAGGGCCGTCGCCGCCAGCTCCACCTCCTCCGGCGAGAGCTCCAGGCGGGCGTTGAGTTTCTGGGTCAGATCGACAAGCGGCATCGGCAGGGAGAGAGGAGGCTCTGTCCGGGGGCGGCAAATAAATTTGCGCACGGCAGGGAAAGCTGAAACCAAGCGGGTGTGCCTCGTCTTCTTGCCGCCCTGGTCCTGCTGACTGTCTGCGCCAACGCCCAAACGGATACACCGCCCGCCGCCGCTCCAGCAGCCATGGATCCGGTTCCCCTGTCCATTTCAGGGGAAACCAGCCCGGCGGCCGAGCTCAGCGTCCGGGATGCAGTGATCCTGGGTTTGGTCGAGGGAGTGACCGAGTTCCTGCCTATCTCATCGACGGGCCATTTGATCATTGCCACTCATTCACTCAAGCTGGAGTCCACCACGCCACTGTTGGATTCTAAAGGAGGTCCGCTTTGGTACAAAGCGCCGTCGGAGAAGCACCCGTCGGGGATTCCGCTGACTCCGAAACTCGCTGCCGACACCTATATTGTCGTGATCCAAGTCGGAGCCATCGCGGCAGTGGCTTTGCTCTACTGGGGACAAATTGTCGGCATATTGCGTGGTTTGCTTGGACGGAACGCTTCCGGAATCAGGCTTTTACGGAATATTTTCCTCGCGTTCTTTCCCGTCGCCGTGGCCGGCCTCCTGCTTAACGCCTGGATCGACGCCCATCTGTTCTCGATTGGTGCCGTCGTGGCCGCGCTGGTCAGCGGTGCGGTCCTGATGTTCGCTGCCGAGCGCTGGCGTCAACAACCTGGAAACACGTCATCACGCAAAGAGCCCGCCGACCTTACTGCCATGGAAGCACTTGGAATCGGATTGATGCAATGCCTGGCCCTCTGGCCCGGCACCAGTCGTTCCATGGTGACCATGGTGGGCGGCTACTTCTGCGGACTCACCCCGGCACGCGCCGCGGAATTCAGCTTCCTGGTGGGACTTCCCACTTTGGCGGGAGCCGCCGTGTACAAGGGAGCAAAGGCCGGACCGGCCATGATCGCCGTCTTTGGCTGGCCTCACGTGATCCTCGGCACCGCAGTGGCGGCCGTGTCAGCCGCGCTCGCCGTGCGGTTTCTGGTCCACTACCTGACGCGTCACGGCCTGGGCCTCTTTGCCCTCTATCGCCTGCTCCTGGCCGGTACGCTCGCCTGGATCTTCCTCCGCTAAAGCACATCGCGCGGTCGGGCCATCGAAGCCAAGCCCGCGGGCCGGGCACGGCCGGAGCGGTGTTGCTTTCCACCCAATCCTGCAGAGGTTCGCACCCGACGCATGGCCTGGGATGTTCACTATCGAAACGGAATCTGGTTGCCCCAGATCGGCTGGTGGCTCGACGCCCACTTTCCCGTTGCCCGTTCGTTCGTGTCGCACGCCCACTTTGACCACCTCGCCGCCCACGCCGAGGTGCTCTGCTCGGAAGGAACGGCTCGACTAATGAAGGCGCGCATGCCCTCGGTCCGGCAGCATCACGTCCTGGCCTTCGGTCAGACGGAGGCTCTGACCCCGGAGGCAACGGTCACCCTTCATCCCGCCGGCCACATTTTCGGGTCCGCCCAGTGCCTGATCGAACACCCGGAGCACGGCAGACTCCTCTACACTGGTGACTTCAAACTTAGGCCCGGACGATCCGCGGAACGGTGCGCGACACCGCAGGCCGATGTGCTGGTCATGGAGACCACCTATGGCCGGCCTCACTACCTCCTGCCCCCCACCGAAAAGGTGCTCGCCGACATCACGCGCTTCTGCGCCGCGACCCTGGATGACGGGGAAACTCCCGTGCTCTTCGGCTACAGTCTCGGCAAAAGCCAGGAGCTTCTCTCGGGTCTGGCCGAAGCCCGCCTGCCGGTGATGCTGCACCCCCAAACCCACCGGCTCACCCAAATCTACGAAGAGCTCGGTGTCGCATTTCCACCGTTCCGACCATTCGATGCGGACGCCCTCGCCGGGCACGTCGTGATCTGCCCGCCGCAAACGGTTCAGTCTCCCTTCCTTCGGAAAATACCGCGCCGACGCACCGCCACCATCACCGGGTGGGCACTCGATCCCGGGATCACCTACCGGTCGCAATGCGATGCGGCCTTTCCACTTTCGGATCATGCCGACTTCGCCGACTTGCTGCGGTTTGTCGAGCTGGTCCGGCCCGCGCGGGTGTTGACGCTTCACGGATTTGCCAGCGACTTTGCCCGAACCTTGCGCGCCAAGGGCGTGGAGGCCTGGGCGATCAACGAGGACAATCAACTCGAAATGCCGCTGCCGGGAGTGGAGACGCCCTCACCCGCCTCCCCGGTGAGCGCTCCCGATTCTAGCGTCGTCACTCTCTCGGATTCCGGGGCCACCAGTGACTTTCGCCGCTTTGCCGCCACCGCCGAATCGCTCCGCGATCTCGCACGAAAGACCGAAAAGGTCCAGAAGCTGGCCGCCTATATCGCGTCGCTCAACGATGACGACGCCGGCCGCGCCGCCCTCTATTTCACGGGCAGACCGTTCCCGGCTTCAGACGACCGCACTCTGAATCTCGGCTGGTCCGTCATCAAGCGGGCGGTGCTTGAGGTCACCGGACTTTCCTCGGGCGAGTTTCGCCGGACGTATCTGAGGTACAGTGACAGTGGTGAAACCGCACAGGCGCTGCTGACCGGCCGTACGCGCCCGCTCCCGTGCACGCTGGGGCGGATCTCCGAACTCATCGAGGAACTGGCCCGCCTCCGAGGACCGATGGCGAAGCTCGCCCGGCTCCAGGATCTACTGGCTTCGATCACTCCGATCGAGGCGAAATACCTCATCAAGATCGTCACCGGGGACCTGCGGATCGGCCTCAAGGAAGGCCTGGTGGAGGAGGCCGTGGCGCTCTCTTCCGGCCAGACCGTCGAGGCCGTGCGTGCAGCCGTCATGTTGTCGGGAAATCTCCCGGCCGTCCTGCGGTCAGCGCGGGCCCGGAATCTCGAAGCAATCGGTCTCCGCCTCTTCCAGCCCGTGGGGTTCATGCTCGCCAGTCCGGAACCGACGGCCGAGGCCCTGCTGGCGCGATTTTCCCCACCCCTCTGGATCGAGGAGAAGTACGACGGCATCCGCTGCCAGATCCACGCCGGCCCCGACCGTGCCGAGATTTACTCGCGGGATCTGCACCGCATCACCGATCAGTTTCCGGAACTCGCCACCGCGGCTCGCGCGCTGGGAGAGGAGTTCATTGTCGACGGAGAACTCCTCGCCTGGCGTGACGGCCGCGCCCTGCCGTTCGCCGACCTGCAGCGACGGCTTGGGCGCCGGGGGGACGACTTCTTCCTCGGTGCGGAGATACCGGTATCGGTTTCCTGTTACGATCTCCTCTTCCACGCTGGCGAGTCGCTGCTCCGGCTGCCATTGTCGGAGCGACGGGCGCAACTGGTGCGACTGCTTGAAACGGGCCCCGCCGCGGCAAAGTGCTCCTTTCTGCTCGCCCCCGTCCAGTCGATTTCCACGGCCGCCGAAGTGGAGGCAGCGTTCCTCGCCGCACGCAATCGGGGAAATGAGGGTCTCATGGCCAAGGATCCGGGGAGCGCCTACACCCCGGGTCGCCGGGGACTGGCCTGGCTGAAACTGAAGAAGGCCTATGCCACGCTGGATGTCGTGGTCGTCGGGGTCGAATATGGGCACGGAAAACGACGCGGGGTGCTGAGCGACTATACGTTCGCGATCCGGGACACCGTTCAGGATCGTCTCCTCACCGTGGGCAAGGCCTATTCGGGTCTGACCGACGCAGAAATCGCCCGACTCACCGAGCACTTTCTCGCGCACACCCTGGAGATCCGGGGTCGCTACAGAACCGTGGTGCCTGAAACCATCCTCGAAATCGCCTTCGACTCGATTCAGGCCAGCGACCGGCACGAAAGCGGATTCGCACTTCGCTTTCCGCGCATCGCCCGTATTCGAACTGACAAGACGTTAGCCGAGATCGACACCCTCGACACCTGCCGCCGCCTCGCGGAGGCCGCCGCGGGTGCACCGCCCTCCCCCCTCACGTGAGCCTGAGCTCCTCCACCCCACCCGGAGCCGAAGCGCTTTTTGCCAGCCTGCATCCGGAACTCTCGCGCTGGTTTCGACGGAGGTTTCGTACCTTTTCACCGGCACAGCTGGCCGCTGTTCCCGCCATTCTCCGTGGAGAATCAACCCTTCTGAGCTCGCCGACCGGGAGTGGAAAGACGCTTGCGGCCTTTCTCTCCATCTTTGACGCCCTGGTCCGAGACCACGACGCAGGCAGGCTCGGCGACGGTATCACAGCCGTCTACGTTTCGCCACTGCGCGCATTGGCCTACGATCTGCAGAAAAACCTCCAGGCTCCGATCGAAGAACTGGGCTGGACGTGGCTGCGCACGGGCGCACGGACCGGCGACACCCCTGCGAGTGAACGGGCCAGACAAAAACGACGTCCCCCGCACCTCTTTGTCACCACTCCTGAGAGCCTGACCTTGCTGCTGAGTCAGCCGGAATGGCTGCCCGCCTTTCGCAACACCCGCTTCCTGATCGTCGACGAGCTCCACGCCCTCGCCGAGAACAAACGAGGCGCCCTGCTGATGCTCGCAGCGGAACGTCTGCAAGACCTCGTGGAGGGCCCACCGCGCCCCCCCCCGGCCCGAAGTGGCGCGATTAATTCGCTCCCGGCGATGCCGAACCATGAATCCCGGCCTCGTCTGCTTCGCATCGGGCTCTCCGCGACTGTCTCGCCGCTGCACGTGATGGCGGAGTTTCTGGTTGGACCGGGCCGCACCTGTCGCGTACTGGAGGTCGGGCAGCCGCACCCCGCCCGGGTGGAGGTGTTCTCGCCCCTGGCGCACTCCCCCTATCCTCCGGCCGGGTTCACCGCCGCCCGTGTCCTGAAAGGACTGGGCGCCATGATCGAGACCAAACGCACCACGTTGGTGTTCACCAACACGCGCAGTGGCGCGGAGAGCATTGGACTGCGGCTGAAACGTCAGCTTCCTGCCCTGGCGGCACGAATCGAAGTTCACCACGCGTCGCTCGACCGCGCCATTCGGATGGAGGTGGAGGATCGGCTCAAACGAGGCGAACTTCGTGCCGTGGTGTGCTCCACCTCGCTGGAGATGGGCATCGACATTGGGTCGATCGATACGGTGGTGATGATCTCCGCACCCAAGGGCGTGGCCCGCGCCCTGCAACGCGTCGGACGATCCGGTCACTCCATGGGTGAAACCAGTCACGGACTCCTGGTGGCAACCAACATCAATGACCTCGCGGAGTGCGCGGTCACAGCCGCCTGCATGGAGTCGCGGACCCTCGAGCCGGTGCGTCTCGCCCGCAATCCACTCGACGTTCTCGCGCAACACCTCGTGGGCATGGCGGTGTTCGGCAGCGTCACTGCCGATGAGGCGTTTGCCTGCGTCCGCCGCAGCCAGCCGTTCAAGGACCTCGAACGGCGCGACTTCGACCGCGTCATACGCTACCTGGAGGGAGGCGGGGCGTCGCTTGAACGCAACTACCGCTCGCTTTTCGGGAAACTGAGGATCGACGAATCCGGCTTCCTCGCCCTGCCCTCCCCGCGCGTGGCGCGGGATTTCTACCAGAACATCGGAACGATCGCTTCGGACAGCATGGTCACGGTGCAACTGGGTCGCCGGACGCTCGGGGAGGTTGAGGAATCGTTCATGAAGGGCCTGCGAATCGGCGACGTGTTCGTGCTCAACGGACGGACCCTGCGCCTGGTTGAAACCCGGCTGTTGACGGCCAAGGTGTCGGATGCCGCCAGCGCCCTTCCCACCGTGCCCCGCTGGAATGCCAACAAAATGCCGCTGGCCAGCGGCCTCGCCGGGGCCGTGGTCCGGCTGCGCTCCCACCTGGCCGCGTTGCTCGGTTCGAACGCCCACCGCCACGATCCTGCCGATCGGATTGCCGGGGCGCAAGCGTGGCTAAAGAGTGAATACAAACTCTCGGACGCCAATGCCTCCGCCCTGGTCAGACACTTTGCCCTGCAGGCGGAGGTGTCTGTCATACCAACCAGCGAGTTCTTCCTCATCGAAGTGTACGCCGAGCGGGGGCTCTGGCATGTCTTTTTTCACTCGCTGATCGGCCGGTCCGCCAACGATGCGCTCTCACGGATCGTGGCCCAACGTGTGCAGTCGACGCGGGGCGGCAACGCCCTCGTCACCATCGACGACTACGGGTTTCTTCTCACCCTGAAGGAATTCCAGGCGGTCGACTCAACCGAGGCCTGGCGCCCGCTGTTCGCCCGCGACGGAGCCGAAGAGGCGCTGCGCCAGGCCCTGTCCGACAGCAATCTGGTGAAATGGCAGTTCCGGGGCACGGCCCAAACCGGTCTGATGGTGCCTCGGCGCGTCCGCGGGGAGGAACGGGGGGCCCGCTCGCTGCAGTGGAGTTCGGAGATCATCTTTGACGTGCTGCGTCGGCATGAGCCCGACCATCCGCTGCTCGAGGAGGCCTACGCGGAGGCCACCCTCCGTTTCCTTGATCTGCCACGGGCCCTCGCTTTTCTCGCCGAGGTGGACAAGCTGCCCTGGACGATCAAGCACCTCCCCCGGGTCAGCCCGTTCTCGTTCGGCATTTTCGTCAGCAAGATAAAAGAGACCATGGTGCTTGAAGATCCCGAGACGACCATCGAACGTCTCTATCACGAAATGTATGGCCGCGACACCGCTCCTTCCTCCCCCTCGCTGTGAGGTGCATCCCGGCGTCTGGCTGGATGCCCGGAAAGGGGTGTTCTTCGAGGCACTGGGCGTGCTGGTGGTGTCCGACCTGCATTGGGGCTATGCGGAGAGTCATCGGAGACAGGGTAATCTGGTGCCGCTTTGGGGAGACGATGACATCGAACAGCGCCTGAACGAGCTCCTTGCCGACCTGAGGCCTCGCGAAATGGTCTGGCTGGGCGACTCGCTGCACTCCGTGTCTGGCCGGACGCGCGCGGATCGTTTCCTTCGAGACTCACCCGTGCCGGTCACCGTTTTGGCCGGCAATCACGACGCCAACTGGTCCGCGGTCTCTGGACGTGTTCTCCAGCGTGGCGACTTCTGGTTTCATCACGGGGACCGCGAGGAACCCATCCCGAGTCCCCGGCTTGTCGAGGTGATCGGGCACCACCATCCCGCTTTGCTTTGGACCGATGGCGCCGGCGCACGTGTCAAGCTGCCCCTGCTGGTGGCATCGCGACGCCGGCTCATCCTGCCCGCCTTTTCTCCCTGGGCCGGGGGTGCGCCCTGGCGCAGGTCATCACCTGACGAGGCCTTGTGGGCCGTTGCACCCCGCCGGATCTTCGCGATTCCGCCTTCGTTCGACTCCCCCTCCTCACCGTCCCGATCATGAACCCTGTCCGCCTGGTCCTCTTTTCCCTGATCTTCGCCTTCCCGATGCATGCCGAACCTTTCACCGCGCTCAAGGATGGCGAGCGCTTTCGCTATCGTACCAGTTGGGGCATCTTCTCCAATGCCGGGGAGGTGACCATAGAAGCCCATCGCATTCAACTCGACGGCCGCAGCGTGTTCCGCCTACGCACACAGATTGCTTCGCGCGGGTTCGTGCGTGGGGTGTACAATTTCGATGACCGCGGGGAACTGCTGATCGACGAAGCCTCCGGGCTGATCCTCAGTGCGCGCGATGAGGGCAAGAGCGGGTCCAAGCTGCTGCAGAGCGAAACTCGATTCGACTATGAAAAGAGGATCGCACGCCACGTCGACACCGCGCGACCCGAGCGCAATCGTGAGTTTCCCATTCCGGAGGGAGACCCCATCGATCTCATCTCGGCGCTGATCCAGACCCGCGAATGGAATCTGAAGGTGGGTGAACGACGTTCAACCGTGGTGTACTTTGGCCGGGACCTCTACCCGATTGTCATCACGGCCGAGCAGCGGGAGACTTTGCGCACCCTGAACGGTCAGGTCTCCACCACGATGCTCGTGCCGCGCATGGAATCGGAGGCTCCCCGCGGTGTCTTCAAACGGGGCGGCGAGATCAAGGTCTGGGTATCAGAGTCATCGCCACGGCAACCGGTCCAAATGCAGCTGAAGCTCAGCTTCGGCACGGCGCTGCTCACTTTGGCCGAACACTCGATCACGCCGGCCAGCACGACCGCCAGTCTGGCGCCCTGACCAATTGGAAGCGAAGCATGAGGTCCATCCTCGTTCTCCGCGGCGGAGCCCTGGGAGATTTTCTTCTCACCCTGCCTCTCCTGCGGTCCCTGCGACGCCGGTGGCCTGAGTCGCGGATTGAAGTGGTGGGCAACGCGCTCGCGGCCGCGCTCGCCGTCGACGCGGGTTGTATTGACGCCTGCCACTCCCAGCACGAGTCCCGCTGGCTCGGACTCTTTCTTACCGAGTTGCCGCCGACCTTGCGCGCCTGGCTCTCGGCGTTCGACCTGGTGATCAACGCCTGGCCCGATACCGATGGACAGATTCGGCGCCACTTTCCCGCGCGACCGGGTCAACAGTTCATTGCCGTGCCGCAAATCCGGGAGGATCACGGAACCGCGTGGAGCCAACTCCTGGAGCCGATACTCAAGGAACTCGGCCCTGGCCGGAGCGACGACCGAAGGTGGCAGCTCCTCGATATTTCCCGGCAGTCCAAACTCGAGGCACGTCGCCGATTGGCCGGCCTCCTGCCGGCCACCACCGAAAGTCCGGTCGCCCTGCATCCCGGAAGCGGCTCGACCCGCAAGACTGCGCCCTTGAACGAGTGGCTGGAGTTGTCGCGCCGCCTGGCCCCGCGACCCGTTCTGTTCGTCCTCGGCGAAGCGGAGGCATCGCTGTTGCCAGCACTGCGGTCCGCGGCGCCAGCCCCGGCGCATCTCCTGCAGGAGTGGCCCCTTCCGCTCCTGGCCGGAGCCCTGTCGATCTGTGGTGGATACGTCGGACATGACACCGGCGTGAGTCACCTTGCGGCGGCGGTCGGCCTGCGGTGCGTGCTGCTCTTCGGACCCACGGATCCGTCGGTCTGGGCTCCGCCCGGAGACCACGTTGAAATCCTCCGGCCCAGAACCGACCGGGTGACGCTGCCGCTGGATGAGGTTATCGCCCGGATTCAGTCGTGGGATACGCAGTCGCGGGGCGGCGCCCCCTGATCCGGCGCCGGACTTGCGGAGTCGAGTCGGCCCCAGACCGGTCACCAGGTGGAGCGACCAGGCAAAACCGCCACGGCATTTGCGACCACCGAGGGCCCGCGTAGTCCACTCCGATCCGCGGCCCTCGAGCCATGAACCGAGGCGGGGGCCTGAATCCATCGTCCTCGATCCACAGCCCCGACCCCACCGCTGCCGCCGCTCGATTGAGCGCGCGATCAATTCCCAGAAGCCGGGTCAGACGACCCGGCCCGGATGCCCCCTCCACACCGCGAATCAGGATGGCTGCGGGCCAGCCTTCCGGTCCGGCCACCAGATTCAGCATTTCATGTCGCCCGTAACAAAGATAGACATACCAAAAACCCGCGGCACCGTACATGACGGCGGTGCGCTCGGTTCGTCCCCGCGCAGCATGGCAGGCCAGGTCCCGCTCCCCATCATAAGCCTCGGTTTCGAGGATCCGGTGCCGGCGAACTTCACCGTTGACTCCACGCCTTACCAACAGCTTGCCAATCAACCACCGGGCCATTGCAACCGTTTTTTGTGACTCGAATTCTTTTGCTTCTATGACGCGCCCCATCCGGGCAGGGTAGCACCACAGGCCCACGTGAACGCAACTTCCACGCGCGACTCGATCGCCCACCGCAAAGCACTTTTTCGTCGTTCACTTCGGCTTTGCACCGCCGACGGACTGGTGGCGATGCCGATCGTGACCATGTCGCTGCCGGTCAATGTCTTCCTGGCGGCGTTGTTCACCAAATGCCTGCACCTTCCAAAAGGAGCCATCGGGTTGATTGCGTCATTGCCATTCATATGCAATTTTCTGCAGGTTTTCATTTCCCCCTTCTTGGCGCGCCACCTGTCAACGAAGGCGCAGGCGTTCTTTCCCGCGTCCATCCACATGGTGAGCTGGGCGGTCCTGGCGGGATTGCTGTCGTACATTCCCCAAAATGACCCAGCGGTGGCCGGACTTTGGCTCGGTATTTGGTTCTTTGCATCCAGTTTTGCCGCAGCTTTGGCGGGTGTCGGATGGAATTCGTGGATCCAGGAATGGGTGCCGGCGCGACTGCGCGGGAAATATTTTGGACAACGCAATCGGCTGCTCTCCTTTTCGACGGTCACGTTCCTGATCCTCACCGGCTGGGCCTTGGAGCACTGGCACTACACCCTTCCCGTATTTCAGGTCATCATTCTTTGCGCCGTCGCGCTTCGTGTGTTCTCGCTGAAGTGGATCTGGCAAACGCCCGCGGGACACCCGCACAATCGGTCCGGAGTCGCGGCGCTTCCGCTACGGCGACAATTGGAGATGATCAAGGGTTCGAGCTCGTTGGTCGCGTTCATCGGATTCGGCGCGGTGTGGTCCTTTGCCGCCAATGCCTACGGCGCCTTCTACCACGTCTTCATGTTTGAGCAGCTTGGCATGTCGGCCTTCACGGTGGGAATGCTCTCCACGCTCTCCGCCCTGGGTGGAGCCCTTTCTCTGCCGGCCTGGGGGCAACTCCTGGACCGCTATGGCAACAAGGCGGTTATGACGTTTTCGCTCATTCTCTGGCAGCTTGGAAACGTTGTCTGGTGCTTCCTCGAACCCGGGAACCGAAGCTTGCTTTTCCCACTGTGGGTCTGGGGTGGGATGAGCAGCGCCGGCTTCATCCTTGGCCAGTTCACGCTATTGCTCAAACTGATCCCGGTTGCGGCGAAGAACCTCGCCATCGGAGTCTACCTGGCCACAACCTCCCTCGTCGCCGCCATCGCCCCGGTGCTGGGCGGCCAATCCCTTGAGTGGGCGCTTGGCCGGAGCACCGATCCCCTGGCAGTCTATCATGTTTGTTTCATCGTGCAGCCTGTTCTGGCCATAGCTGGGGCGGCCTGGTTGCTGCGGGTTCAGGAACCATCAGCGAGTTCCCTGACCAGTGTTGTCGGAGCGATGCGCAACATCCGCACCCTCAGTGGCATTTTTGGTCTGAGTTTCCTCGTCAACTACGTGTTTTACCGTCCTCAAAAGCGTTGAGGTGGGAGGTTCGTAATTCCCGGCATCCTTCGGCCGCCGCGCTTGCCTTCGCCGGCTTTTGCCGAACCTTTTAAGCAACCAGTGGTCCTAAGCCGCCGGCGCAACCCCCTCA
>JAEUGZ010000048.1 GCA_016794725.1 Opitutaceae bacterium
AACCTCGATGCCGCACTCGCCGATCCGGCCAATCAGGTGTACTTCGATGCGACCCTGACCGGTCAGCGGCCTATCGGCGTACGCAAGGCGATCGCCGCCAAGAAACACATCTACTGTGAAAAGCCGACGGCCACGACGTCGGCGGAGGCGCTGGCCCTCTATCAGGAAGTGACTGCCGCCGGACTCAAGAATGGCGTGGTTCAGGACAAACTCTGGCTTCCTGGTCTGCTCAAGTTGAAGTACCTCATCGATACCGGGTTTTTCGGCAAGATCCTCTCGGTTCGGGGTGAGTTTGGATACTGGGTTTTCACCGGGGAGTACGAGAAGCTGCAGCGCCCTTCGTGGAACTACCGCAAGGAGGAGGATGGTGGCATCATCGTCGACATGCTTTGTCACTGGCAGTACGTCATTCAGAACCTTTTCGGTGAGATCAAGTCGGTGAGCTGTTTGGGTGCCACGCACATCCCGACCCGCTGGGATGAAGCCGCCAAGCCCTATGCCTGCACGGCTGACGATTCGGCCTATGCCACGTTCGAATTGGTCAATGGCGTCATCTGCCATTTCAATTCGTCGTGGGCGGTGCGGGTGCGTCGCGATGACCTTCTGACCCTTCAGGTGGACGGTACCCACGGTTCGGCGGTGGCCGGACTGCGCGATTGCACTGCCCAACACCTTTCAGCCACTCCCCGGTGTGTTTGGAACCCGGATATCGACAGCCCGATCAAGTTTTTTGATGGTTGGACGCGGGTGCCTTCGAACGACACCTACGACAATGCATTCAAGGTGCAGTGGGAGCTCTTCTTGCGCCATGTGGTTAAAGGCACACCCTTCCCGTGGAATCTGCTCCAGGGTGCAAAGGGCGTGCAGTTGGCTGAACTCGGCCTCAAATCGTGGGCTGAGCGCAAGTGGGTCGATGTTCCGCCGATTGTCTAGCATTCAACGTTTTACGCAGATTCGGACGTCACTCTCGCGCTGGCCGGTTTCCAATTCCGGCCAGCGTTTCTATTTTGAGCCCGTTCACCTTGCAATGCGGGAAGGACTGATAGCCTTGTGCGCGTCAATACGTCGCCGTTGGATCACCAACGGCTGATGTCGCGATTCAACCAACCTTCAACTTCTTATCACCATGCTCATCTGGATCGTTCTCATCATTATTCCGATGTTGTTTGGGCTGTACGCTCAGATGCGGGTGTCCAGCGCTTACAACAAGAATGTGCAGATTCCTTCACGCGGGAGGATAACGGGTGCGGAGGCGGCGGATGCCGTCATGCGTGCCGCTGGCGTAACGAATGTCGAAATCGTGCGCGTACCGGGCCAGTTGACCGACCACTATGACCCGATCAACCGTCGCCTTGCGCTGTCCGAGCTCAACTATGACGGGACAAGTCTGGCGGCGCTGGGTGTGGCTGCTCACGAGGCGGGTCACGCCATTCAGCACAAAGTGGGTTATGCCATGATGTCGGTGCGCCAGACGCTGGCTCCTGCCACCCAGATTGCGGCAAGCGTTGCCAACTTCGTCATGATCGCGGGTATTTTCCTCATCAGCAGCGCGATTGGCGGAAAACTGCTCATGCTGGGTGCGATTGCCTTGGGACTGATCTGTTTGTTCCAGCTTGTGACCCTGCCGGTCGAGTTTGACGCGAGCCGTCGGGCCAAGCAGCAGCTTGTTAATCTCGGGGTGCTGGGGCGCGACGAAATGCCGGGCGTCAACGAGACACTCAACGCCGCGGCGCTCACCTACGTGGCGGCGTTCGTGGCTTCGCTCGGCTCCCTGCTCCATATCCTGATGCTCCTGTCGGGACGCCGGGAAGATTGACCAAACGCCCAGTCCTCTCTCTCGAGGCCGCGCTGCTCAAGCGCGGCCTCTTTATTGCCATCCGTTGCTCAAGCGACCGAGAGCACGGTGTAGGTGCGTTTACCTTTGCGCAGCAGCACATAGCTGCCGAAGAGCAGATCGATGGGCGTCAACATGCGGGCGACGTCAGCTGCCTTCACGTTGTTCACATAGATCCCACCCCCCTCGACATCCTTGCGAGCCTGGCCCTTGGAGGGCGCCAATCCGGCATGAACCAATGCTTCCGTCAGGGAGAACCCGGCGCCGTCCAAGCGTTCGCGAGCGAGTGACTTTGTTGGAACTTCCCCCACCACGTCGCGAAAGAGTTCCTCGGATATCCCTTCCAGGCCACCGCCAAACATCAGTTCGCTCGCCCGCACCGCGTCCTGGCAGGCCTGGTCACCGTGGACCAGGGTGGTGACTTCGCGGGCCAGCGCCCGATGAGCTTCGCGCGCTCCCGGATTGGCCAGATGTCGGGATTCGAGTGACTCGATTTCCGCACGCGGCAGCAGGGTGAACTTCTTGAGATAGCCGATCACCATGCTATCCTCCGTATTGACGAAGAATTGATAAAAGCGGTAGGGGCTGGTTTTCTTGGGATCGAGCCAGACTGCACCGCTTTCTGTTTTGCCGAACTTGGTGCCGTCCGACTTGGTGATGAGCGGAAACGTCAGCCCCCACGCCGTCGCCCCCAACTTTTTGCGGATCAAGTCCGTGCCCGCAGTGATGTTTCCCCACTGTTCGGTGCCCCCGATCTGAAGTTCGCACTGCAGAGTGGAGCGAAGATGGTGAAAATCGTTTGCCTGCAGTAACTGGTAGCTGAACTCGGTGTAACTGATGCCCGACTCGCTTTCCAAGCGACTGCGCACACTGTCCTTGGCCAGCATAGAGCTCAGCGAGAAGTGTTTACCGACATCGCGGAGAAAATCGAGAAAGCTGACTGGAGCCGTCCAATCGGCATTGTCAACCAGGCGCGCCGGGTTGGTGGACGAGTTGAAATCCAACAGCCGTTCAAGCTGCACCTTGATCCGGCCAACATTGTGGTTAAGCTGTTCTCTTGTAAGAAGATTACGTTCAGCAGATTTACCACCGGGATCTCCGATCATGCCGGTGGCCCCCCCGGCGAGCGAGATGGGGTGATGCCCGGCCTGCTGGAATCGCCGTAGCAGGAGTTGAGGAACCAGGTGCCCCACGTGAAGCGAGTCTCCCGTTGGATCGAAGCCGCAATACAGGGTGATCGGGCCTTCGTTCAGGCGCTTCGCCAGCGCAGGCAAATCGGTGCAGTCGGCCACTAGGCCGCGCCATTGGAGGTCTTCGAGGATGCTCATGTCGTGAAGGGCCGTGGAGTAACGTCGTCTGTGCGAAGGGCGGCAAGAGCGTTTCTTATGTGGCTGTTGGAAGAAAAAGAAAGGCGTCTTCTGGTCGGAAATCGTGGTTGCCGCGCGACGGAGGCGCCTTCTAGTTGTCACCTTTCTTTCGGTGCCCTGTTTGCATCGATCCAGACTAACCTCCCCGCCTGAACCACCATGCCCATCGCCGTTGGATCCAAAGCCCCTGATTTCACACTGAAAACGAAGACGTCCGAAGGTCTCAAGGACGTCAAACTGAGCGACCATCTTGGCACGAAGTCCGTCGTACTCCTGTTTTTCCCTCTCGCCTTCACCAGCGTCTGCACCACCGAGATGTGTGACACGACCGCAGGATTGGGTGACTACGAAAAGCTGGGGGCCTCGGTCATTGGGATCAGCGTCGACAGTCCCTTCGCCCAGGAAGCATGGGCCCAGATCAATAAGATCAAACTCACGTTGGTGAGCGATTTGAACAAGGAAACCACCAAAGCCTATGGCGTATTGTTTCCGGGACTCGCTGGCATCGGCGATACGGCGGCGCGGGCTGCGTTTGTGATCGGTTCGAACGGCCTGATCAAATACGCTGAGCAGACGGCGACACCGAAAGACCTTCCCAACTTCGCTGCGATCAAGGCGGCGCTCGCGTCCTAGCCACGTTCGTTTCCGGATGGTTCCCGCCCATGAGTGAAGCGGGGTTTTTCTCCTTTCGTTCCGAATCCTCCTACCACGTCGATGTCCTTACCCAATCCCTTCAACACCCTGGCGACCTTTCGCGCCCGGGGTGACACGCACTCGTACTACTCGCTTCCCGCGCTGGAGCGCGCGGGGGTGGGTCGCATCTCCCGGCTGCCGGTGTCGATCCGGTTGGTGCTGGAATCCTTGCTGCGCAACTGTGATGGGAAGCGGGTTTCCGAGCAGGCCATCCGGGAGCTGGCCGGCTGGGGTGCCAAGTCCCCCCGGACTGAAGAAATCCCGTTTGTGGTTGCGCGCATCGTCTTGCAGGATTTCACCGGCGTTCCGCTCCTGGTCGACCTTGCGGCCATGCGCGCCGCTGTGGCCCGACTCGGTAAGAACCCGAAGATCATCGAGCCCTTGGTGCCGGTCGATCTGGTGGTTGACCACTCCGTGCAAGTGGACTTCGCGGGAAGTGCGGACGCGTTGAAGAAGAATCTCGATTTGGAGTTCTCGCGCAACCGGGAGCGTTACCAGTTTCTGAAGTGGGGTATGCAGGCGTTTGATACCTTTAAGGTCGTGCCTCCGGGCATTGGAATTGTGCACCAGGTCAATCTGGAGTACCTGGCCAAGGGCGTGTTGTCCGACTCGAACGGGGTGTACTATCCGGACACCTTGGTCGGCACCGATTCGCATACCACCATGATCAATGGCATTGGCATCGTGGGCTGGGGTGTGGGTGGCATTGAGGCCGAGGCGGGAATGCTGGG
>JAEUGZ010000059.1 GCA_016794725.1 Opitutaceae bacterium
GTGCCTTATGGTGGGAACACCCAGAACAATCTCGTGGACCTGGATCAGGGCCGTTTCTCAGTGGCCGGTTGTGTGGTGTACTTTGAGCCGGACGAGCCGGATCCGGCGCGGCGCTTCAAGCTGCTCTTCACCGGCAGCAAGTACCCCGGGTTGTTGTTTGGCGTGGCCTACAGTCCCGATGGCGTGCGGTGGACCGAATCCAAGGCGAATCCGCGCGGCGCCAACAAGATGGAGCCGCAGGGGGGCATTCGTTTCCAGGGCATGTACGTGGTGAATGGACAGTTTGGCGGCCGGCACTGGTCGCCCGACGCCACGTTGCGACAACTCGTCACGCAGGTGTCCTACGATTTTGAGCACTGGACCGAGTCGTCGGTGCTGGGTTTTCGCCGCGACCCGGTGCCTCCCCGGCCGTACCAGCGCACGGGCTCGACCGACGGCGAGCAGGTGCACCTCGGTGCGGGCCTCTGGAATCGTGGCAATGTGGTGGTGGGGTTTTATGGCCAGTGGCATGGACATCCCAACAATGATCGCCGGTACGTCTCGATTGATACCGGTCTCGTTGTGAGTCACGACGCCCTCCACTTCCATGAGCCGATTCCTGATTTTCGCATGATCGAAGCCCGTGAGACCCCCAACTGGTGGCTCCCTTCGGGACGAACGATGCCGCTGGAACGCGCGCCCGCGATCATGCAGGGCCAGGGTTTTGCCAATGTCGGCAAGGAGACCTTGTTCTGGTACTCCGTCTGGGTGATTCCCTCGGCGGGGGTGCGGCTGGCGCGTTGGGAGCGCGACCGGCTGGGTTACCTCCAGCCCTTTGTGGGACCCCGAAACTCGCCCCATGTGATTTCGGCTCCGGTTGAGACCCAGGGCGCACGCCGGTCGGTGAGCTTAAATGTCGGTGGACTGGGGGAGCTCTCTGGAATCACCGTGGCGTTGCTGGATGAACAGTTTCGTGAAATTCCCGGCTTTGGTGCCCGGGACTTTGTCGCGCCCGGCCGCTCCGGATTACGGGAGCGCGCGGTGTGGAAGGGTGGGGACGCGGTGATGCACCCGGGACCGATCCGAGTCCGGGTCGATTTTGCTGGGGCGCGTCCCGAGGAGATCCGCCTCTACGCGATCTATGTCGACCCGGTGCCTTGATGCCGCTGCAAACGGAGTCGCTCGGGTGCGATTCTCCCGCGACGCTTCGGTTTCGTCCAGGATGGCGGGTGACGCCCTCGGCGCCATTGGCGGTCGTGGTTGAACCGACCTCTCTCCCTCGTTGTTCCTCCGTTTCCCTTTGGATCGCCTGACTTCTCTCCTTCACGTGCGGTGGCGCGTGGCTGCGTTTCTTTCCGTGGCGGCCGCGCTCAACTATGCGGACCGGGCGGCGCGGCGGCGGGCCTTGCTGCGTTTTCGTTTCTCCGGGGCCTCGGCCAGGCGAATGACAATCCGGCCCAACGCGAAATCGTGCCCTCCCAGTTCCGGTCCACCGGGGTCGGCGTGATGAAAGCGGTGTCCACCGCGGCCGGCGGGTGGAGAGCCGCCCGGCGGCCGCGTGGACAGCGTCCTGACGCGTGGTGAAAGCGAGCTCCGGGACGATGCAGGGTTGAAATCGTGGGTCCCGCCGCTCTGCTGCAGGGGATGAAGCCGATCGTCCGACCCCGTCGTGTGCTGCTCGCGGAGCAAGTCGCGCAGAGCATCGAGAGTGAGATTGCGGCGGAACGCTGGCTGCAGTGGCTCCCGAGCGAACGGGCCTTGCAGCGCATCCTGAACGTCAGCCGCCAGACGATCCGGGCCGCGCTGGCAAGGCTGATTGAGAGTGGCAGGATTTCCGTGGAACCCTACCGTGGATACTGCATCCGGCCCGGAGAGAAGAGGGTGACGACGACGAGCGAGGCCCCGCGCCGGGAGCTCGGACTGATCTGTTCGGAGCCCGTGTACCGCATGCCGCCGCGCTTTGTGCAGGTCCTCGACGTGTTTCGCGCGTTGTGTGCGGAGGCGGGGTTGAATGTGGAGGTGCTGGAGGGACAACGCTTCGTGCGCACCGATCCCGCGCGGCTGATGCCGCGCGTGGTTGGCATCTCGCCGAAGGCCTGCTGGATCCTCGCCCTGGCCAAGCGTCCGATGCAGGAGTGGTTCGACCAGAGCGGGCTCCCGGTGGTCGTGTACGGCAATGTCTACCCCGGGCTCAAGCTGCCCAGTGCCGGCATCAACTACCACGCCTGCATCCGCCACGCCACCTCCCTGCTCCTGGCCAAGGGTCATCGCCGCATTGGTTTTGTCGCCTATGACATGCGGCGGGCGGGCGAGGCGGACAGCGTGCGCGGCTTCAAGGAGGCCTTTGGCGCGCACCGTGGCGAAAAGGCCACGCCCCTGGTGATCGAGCGGCCCGATTCCGATGCCGACGCGCTCTGCCGTCAGCTGGATGGGGCCATGCGGTCGGCCCAGGCACCGACGGCCTTCATTGTCAGCCACACCCACCACTACGCCACGGTGGCGACCCACCTGGTCAGTCGCGGATTGCGGATTCCCGAGGACATTTCCCTGATTTGCCGGAGTGAGGACCCGTTTCTGCAGTTTATGCGACCCAAGCCCGTGTTCTACCGGGCAAACATGGAAGTGGCGGCCCGCCTCTTGTTTGATCGGGTGCTGCAGGCGATCGAAGGCACCGCGCGACCCGGCGACCAGCGGCTGCTCGTCCCGGAGTTGGTGGCCGGAGGTACGGTGGCTCCTCCGCGAGCCTAACGCTGGGCGGGGCCGGCACACTGGTCTGCAGTGCGGACCAAGAATATCCGGTTGTCGCGCCAATGCGTAGGGAAAGGATGACGCGTCGCCTCACCCTGGCGGCCGCCCCGATCCCATTGCGAGGCCGCGCCGCGTAGATTCCCCCCTCCGCCCCTGCCGCATGAACTCCTACCTCCGCCTGTCCTGTCTCGCTGCCGTTGTCGTCCAGACGGCGTTGCATGCCCAGCAAGTCGCACCGTCCGCCGCCACCAAAAAAGTGGAGACGGAATCCACGGTGCAGTTGTCCCCCTTTGAAGTCACCTCCGAGGCCGTCCAGGGCTACGCCACCACCTCCGCCACCTCGGCGTCGCGGCTGGCGGTGCCCATCACGGAAATCCCCACGTCACTGATCGTCATCAACGAAAAACTGATCGAGGACGTGCTTGCGGTGTCGGTGGAAGACACCCTCAGCCTGATCGGCGGCGTCTCCGCCATGGCCGAGACCACCTCAGCCGAGACCAACCAGTTCTCCTCCCGTGGCTACACCTCGGCGAGCGCCCAGCGCGACGGTTTCACCGACCTGCTCTTCGGCAACAAGGGCGGCTTCAACTACGCGTTTGTCGAACGCATCGAGTACGTGAAGGGACCGGCCGGCATTCTCTACGGGCAGCACACCCCGGGTGGCATGCTCAACCTCGTGAGCAAGAAGCCGCTGTCGAAGCCGCGGACCAAGATCGGACTGATGGCGGGGGCCTACGGTTTCTACCGGGGAGACCTGGATACATCCGGTTTTCTCGGGGAGAGCAAGAAGCTGAGCTATCGACTCGCCGGTTCCTACATGGTCACCCATGGCCCCCTCGACCATCCGGGCGAACTCTTTCGAAACAAGGGATTCCTCGCGGTGAATCCAATCGTGCGTTACCGCACGGACAACGGCGTCGAGGTCTGGGCCTGGACCGGCTTTATCCGCGACAAGAGTCCGCGGCTCCGTCCGATCACCAAGACCTTCCAGTTTGGTGGTGACGGCGTGGCTCATCCGCACGTCGATGTGATGGAGGCGGGCATGGCGCACAATGTGGTCACCAACACCTCACAGGTGAGCACCGACAACGTCGAATTGGGTGCGACCAAGAGTTTTGACCTCGGTCCGGTGCGTCTGGACGTGCGGGTCCTCGGACGCTACATCGAGCAGCTCGATTCCGGCGCGCTCGTCACCACCAGCGGCGCCGACGTCTATGTCGACAAGGCGGGTGCCATCATCGGCACCGATGCGCGCACCATCGATTTCTCGAAGGTCGAGAACAACCTGGGTGGCTTCTATCGGGCCGGACTGCAGACCACCGGTACGGACAATTCGACCGAGAGCTCGACGTATGCGACCGACTTCGGTCTGGGATTTGACCTCGGTCCAACGCATCACAAGCTGCTCCTCTTTGGCACCTACAACGAGTTGGAGCAAGTGGCCTCACCCGGCATCAACGGTCGCGTCTACACCGTGACCACCGCTGACGCCCTGGCCCGTCTCGGTGCGGAGCGCGTGGGCAACGTCGGCCGGGTGTGGTTGTTCCCGCTCGACCGGGTGGCTCTGGCCGGCATCGATCCCAGTGTGGTCGTCGCCAATGCCACCGGCTCGACAGTTCAGAATGTCACCCGGGTGGAGAGCGAACAGGTCGCCCTCGGGTTCCAGGAGCGTATGTCGTTTTGGGACAACCGCGCCTTCCTTGTTGCGGGCATGCGCTACACCGACAACGAGACCACCAACCAGATCAACGCGGCGACGCCGACCCAAACGACAGACCGCTCCTGGTCCGACAGCTACGGCGTGCTGGTCAAGGCCTACAAGGGTGAGCGGGGCGATGTCGCCCTCTTCTACAATGCCAACGAGACCTTCATCCCCGTCTACACGCTTGACCAGCGACTGGCCAGTTTTGGCAAGAAGTTTCCGAACCGCGTCGTTTCCATCAGCGAATTTGGCGCCAAGGTCGACCTTCTGAAAAGTCGACTGGTCGCCACAGTCTCCGCCTACAAAATGGAGGAGTCCAATGTGCTCATCAGCCAGGTGGACGAGGACGGCTCGGTCACCGGCGTCGTCAATCGCAGCTACTCCATTCCCTCCGGGCGTCGGGACACGGATGGGTGGGAACTCGACCTGAGCTACAACTTGTCTGCTGGATTGAATACGCTGGTTTCCTACGGCAAGCGCACGGCGAAACAAGCGGATGGCACCATCCCTTTCGGACAACCTGACGAGACTTTTTCCGCCCTGGCTCGGTATGAATTCCAGCGCGGGCCACTCAAGCGTGTGTCCCTTCTCTGGAGCTACACCTGGTGGGGTGAGAGCATCCTGAGCACGCGGACCAACTGGAAGATGCCGCCCGGAGACCTGCACAATGTGGTGCTGGGCTACAGCTGGAAGCGGTACCGGTTTGGCCTGAAGATCGAGAACGTACTGAATGAATTGGAGATGCGCCCGAGCGTGAATGAAACCGCGGTGGGTGTAACCAATCACCGCAACGTTCGATTCTCGGTCTCGCGGACCTGGTGAGGTGCGATCATGAAGTTCGTTTCTTCCCCCGTGGCTGGCCTTAGGTCGAAATTGATGCTCGTGCTTGCGATGGTCGCAGGCACGAGCGCAGGGAGTGCGACGCCAGGCCCCGCGCGTTACTTGTTTCTCAATCCTGCTCTGCTCACGCGCATGGAGGGAGCGGAGCTGAAAACGAATCCGGCGTCACGCCGGGAAACCGTCATTTTGCCGGACAAACCGTGGGAGAAGCACCTCATCTCGTTCTTCCTCACCGTTCGCGAAGAGCAAGGCAAGCTGCGGATGTGGTACGTGTGCCGCGACGGTTATGGGGCCGGTGGCGAGGCCAACCTGGCCTATGCTGAGTCCAGCGATGGACTGACCTGGACCAAGCCCAACCTCGGCCTGTACGCCTACAAGGGCTCGCGTGACAACAACCTCGTCGGGTTACATTCCTTGGAGGGGGTGGTTTTTCAGGATCCCAATCTCCCGGCCGAGCAACGGTATGTCTATGTCACAACCGGAAAGGCCAGCGCTGCCGACGGCGGTGCGTCAGGGATTTACCGTTACACGTCTCCGGACGGACTGCGATGGACGAGGGATCGGAAGCCGTTGATCCAAGCAGGCAGTGACACCCAGAACATTGTGTGGTGGGACGAGCGTCGGAAGGAGTATGTGGTCATTGTGCGCGGATGGGATAGCGATCCGCGGCGTCGCAAGGTCAGCCGCCTCTCCCTGCCGACGCTCACGGAAACCAGCCCGCTCAAGCCGGTGCGGCCTGCCGTTGGCAACTACTTCAGCAATGAGATCCCGACGATCCTCATCTGTGACGACCAGGATCCGGCGCGCACGGACATTTACAATCTGTCCGCGCAACCCTACGTGATCGACCCTTCCTGGTACGTGGGTTTTCCCACGTTCCTGCGGCGCTCGGTGCAGACGGACGCCCCCGGCTGGAAGGGACGTCATATGGGTCCGGCGGAGGTTCAATTTGTGGGCAGTGACGACAGCGTGGCGTGGCACCGTTACGACCGCGCCGCCTATGCGGCTCCCAGTGTGGCAGCGCCGGACAAGAAGAACATGGCGTTCATGGGTGCCGGCATGGTCGTGCGGGGCAATGAACTCTGGCAGTATGGCACGGAGTTCGAGTCCGTGCACGGTGACGTGGCGGCGCGCGAACGGAAGACCGACGGCGTGATCGTGCGCTATGTGCAGCGGATCGACGGCTTTGTTTCCCTGAACACCGGTAATCGTGAAGGCCTGGCCCGCACCGCGCCGGTGAAGGTCACCGGACCGCGATTATTGCTCAACCTCAACACAGGCGCCCTCGGCGAACTGCGAGTCGCGCTCTTGGATCGGGAGGGTTTGCCCCTGCCGGGATTCGGCGCCGCGGACTGTGACTACCTGGAGAACAACTCGCTCGGAGCGGTGGTGTCCTGGGCAGGGAAGACCGATCTTTCCGCATTGCAGGGACGCGAGGTCCAGCTGGAGTTCCGATCCACCCGCACCCAACTCTATTCCTTCCGTTTTGAATGAATCCAAGATCCGCGATTGAACCACGGATGGACTCGGATTCACGCGGATACAGGCGAGTTGCGCCGACGCGGTCCCTCACCTTGTGGATGACAGACCGCTCCTACTTCGACTCCGTGCCGCGACCGCGCGTGAACCTAAGCGCGATCCACGGTCGGAGTCCGGTGGAGGTGGGGTCGCCGACCCCGCGGGGATGGACATCGCGTGAAGAACTCGGTCGACAGAGGCGGGACCTGGCGGTCCCGTCGCGGCCTCACCGAGGCCACCTCCAACGGACCCGCTGCGAATGCCCACACCCGGTCCTTCAGTTGACGCCGATGCGCGGCTGTGGGATCCGTGTCCATCCGTGCTTTGCGATCGGATCAGATCGCTTCAACGGAACAATCTAGAATGAACTGCATCCGGCTTATCTCGTCGTCCCGGCTCCTGAATTCACGCTCCGGTTACAGGCTCACTCGTGTCCTGGCAGTCCTGGTTGCACTCGCCGGCGCTCGGGGTGCGATCGCCGCTCCGGAAGTCCCCTGGGCGGGCAAGGCCCCGGGCGGCGAAGTGGTTCGCGTGGCGGTGGAGCCTCCGGCTAATCCGCGGTACGCCCACCTCGCCTGGCCCAAGGCGGTGCGCACCGCGGATGGCACGGTCGTGCTCGGGTATCAGGCCGGGACGCATCACGGCGACGCCAGTTGCCCCGCTGTCTCCCGCTCGACCGATGGCGGAAAGACCTTCACTCCGCCGCAGGTCCTCAAGGAGTTTGGCCCGGGTCTGGAGTATTCGAATAGTGGAAACATGGCACTCGGACTGGCGCATGATGGAGCGGTGGTGCTCCTCTCCCATGGTCACACCGGGAACAAGACCAACCACATCTTCGGCTGGCGCTCGGCGGACAGCGGGCAGACCTGGACGCCGGTGAACACGTCGGCACTCGGCCCGAACAAGACCGGTTCCGCCACGGGTGCCGTTGTCATGCTTCCGGGGCGAAAACTCATGGTCGTCGGGCACTATCGGGAGGGGTCCACGCCGTACCAGGTCGGAATCTGGAGCTCGATTTCGGAGGATGACGGCCTGACGTGGGGTGAGCCGGCCCTCGTCAACAATCTCAACGCCGGTGAGCCGGTCGTGGTGCGTCACCAGGACCGGCTGATCGTCTTCATTCGCGGACGCGGCCCGGCCAAGGACCGGCAGTTTGCCTCCATTTCCGATGATTGGGGGAAGACCTGGCGAACCGAGCTTCTCAACGTGCAGACGCTGGGCGCGGGTGCGACCTCGCTGGCCCATCCCTTTGCGATGGTGAATCCCCATCAACCCGAGGAGATCCTGGCCGTGACCTTTGAACGGCCCTTGCCGGGCCGGGCGCAGCTGTGGCGGGCACCGGCGAAGACCCTGAATTTCAAGCACGATCGCACCCTCGTGGAGCTCCCGCGCATCCCGGACGATCCACACACGGATTTCGGTTACGCGTGGGTCGTACCGATGGAGGGACGCCGCGCGCTGGTCTTCTACTATCACGGACTCGGACGTGGATCCTGTCCGATCTGGGTGATCGACACCCAGCTCTAGCGGCGAGGCGGGGCATGCGGAGTAAACTGAGAACGGAGGGGCTCACGCGAAGGCGCGGAGGCGCGAAGATTCGGTGGGGAGGCCGGGGGTGGTTGGGTTGCCGAGCCTCAACCCTTGGATCGTCTCCGCGGCTTCGCGTGAGACCACTGCCGTGGATCCTGCGTGGATTGGCTTACTTCTCAGGCGCGGTGACGGGGTCCGCCACCCAGGCGTTGCGCATGGAGGACGGAGCATCCTTGTCACCGGTGGTGGGCGGTTCCTCGAACGGGAGCTGACCCACTTCTTCGATGGCTTCCCAGTTCGGCTCGCCCACGGTTCGACCGAATTCAGCGCCTTGCGCGGCGAGGGTGTCCTGGAGGGTGGCGATGGACAGGTCGCGCACACTGATCTTCCGTTTCGCCGCGAGGGCGGCGGCGGTGCCGATGGCCTGACCCTGACCCATGCAAATGGGGATGACGCGCGTGGAGGCCACGGCCTCGTGGGAGGCGGAGAGACACTTGCCGGCCATGAGCAGCCCATCCACGTCGCGGGCGATGAGGCTGCGCAGGGGTATGGTGTAGGCACGAACGTTGTGCGAGTCGACCCAGGTGCCGGAGGGACGGTGAATGTCGATGTGGTAGGCGCCCATGCTGACCGCGTCGTCGAAGACGCGTCCTTCGACCAGGTCCTCCGCCGTGAGCACGTAGTCGCCCAGGATGCGGCGGCTTTCGCGCACTCCGAGCATCGGTGCGATTTCTCCGAGGTAGGATTGTTCGAATCCCGGCACCCATTTTCTGAAAAAGCGGGCCAGGATTGGGATCTGTTCGTAGATTCGGGTGTAGGCGTCCGTCACGCTCGCGGTGTTGGTGGGGTCGAGTCCGAGGACGCGGGTCATGACCACGAGAAATTCGTCCGGCTGGTGAAGCTTGACCCCGACGATCCGCGTCTGCGGCACGGCAAACTCGCCGGCGGCGCGGGCGTGTTCGATCAGGGTGGCATAGCCGCCGCAGATGATGACGTTCATGCGGTCAATCCGCTGCATCATCTTCTCCCAAAGGTCGGGGTACGGCGCGATCCACTCGCGGTACTTGATGGCGGGGTTCTTGCAGCCGGCGATGAACCCCACGCGGTCGACCCCCGCCAGTTTGAAGACAAGGGTGGGGGCCTGGACGAGGCCGTCGGAGGTGCGGCCCTTTTCCCAGGCCACGCCGCCTCGCGCGGCAACATCACCGTCTCCGCTGCAGTCCAGAGTAATATCAGCTTCAATACGCTGGCGTCCCGACTTGTTTTCCACGATCACACCCGTGATGCGATCGCCTTCGCGCAAGGTCTCGACAACCTGGGTGTGCATCATCAACCGCACCCCGGCCTCGCGCACCAGCTGCATGGCGATGATCTTCCACCAATGGCTGTTGACGCTGAAGGCGGAGCCGCATTTGGGGTCGAGCTCGAACGCACTGGAAGCCCCTTCCGCCTGCAGGCGCTGGCAGCACTCGAGGGGCAGGCCTTTCACGATCATGCGGTAGTCGCGATCATGGAATCCCAACCAGGGCAGCGTGGCGGAGATGCCGCCGAGGAAGCCGGCGTTTTCCACCAGCAGGGTGTCGGCGCCATTCCTTCCGGCAGCAACGGCGGCGGTCAGCCCGGCGGCACCGGAGCCAATGACGAGGACTTGGGTGCGAAACGTGGAAAGAGTGGCGGGCATCGCGTGGGCGTTCCGGAGCGCGGAGGTGAGGGCTGGGCGGTGACGGGTGGGAGCGGGCGATCGAGCGGAGCAACGGCGCGCAGATCAGCGGGGGGAGGCGGACAGCCGTGACGCTTCGCCGAAGTAGAACGAGTCGGCATCGTTGAGCTCGAGGGCGTGGTGACTGTAGTACGACCGGGCAGTGGCCATTTTCGGCCAGTCCAGCTCGACCCCCTGTCGCACCAGCTCGCGCTGGAACTCCGCCAGGTGTTGGGCGGAGCGGCGCACCTGGCGCGGGCGCAGGTTTCGGTTGAGGCAGAAGGCGGCCAGGGCTCCGGCGGCTTCACCGATGTTCCACTCGGTCGGATGGACGCGGAAGGCGCCGTTGGTCACGTGCGTCACCCCGAGGTTCTTGCAGGCGGGGAGCAGGTTCTCCACGCGCACCGGCAGGAGCGCACCGAGCGGGATCTGCTGCAGCCAGTGTTTGCCGTGCACGGTCTCCGTGATGCTGGGTTTGCCGGGCGCGGTGGGCTTGTGAATATCGATGCGGTATCCACTCAGTCCCACCGAGTCGTGGTACTTGAGCGGTCCCGCGGCGGTGCCGGGGAGATCGGTGCGAAAGTGCTGCTCCAGGACGGTGAACTCCGCCTTGATGCGCCGTGATTCCCGGATGTAAGGGGACTGGGCCAGCCCATCGTGGGTGCCGAAGACATCGCCGCGCGGCCGAAGCCCCGGATAGCCGGTGCCGCCCGTCGCTGGATTGGGAGCCTCGGTCTGCAGCCAGTGGATCAGGCTCAGGCTGAGCTGGCGGGCGCGCTCAAGGTGAAGTTTCTGCTCGGCGGGAGTGACTCCGCAGAGCACGCCATGGCTGTATTCGTTGGAGTTCCAGATGGCGACGGTGATGTCGCTTGGAAATGCCCCCGGGGCGAAGTTGTCCCGGCAGAGCAGGCGACGGAAGTTCCACGTGCTGGCGCAATACCGGCCAGCAACCACGGGTTTGCCGAAGTGATCGAGTTTGGCTCCAAACAGATCCGGAATGCGGAACTTCGGAAAATCGCCCCGCGCACTCCGGGCGGCCTTCCACAGGTCGTATTCGCGCGGTTTGTCGATGATGTGTTCCTCGCCCGGCAGGTGATCGAGGGCAAAGATGTGGGTGAACACCATCTGTTCCTTGGGCAGGGCGCCGCCCTCGGCCGCGAGGGGTTCGCCGGTCTCGGCCTGCGACTCGGCCCCGATGACATGTTCAATCCCACCCAGCTCCAGCAGATCGCCGAGCTCCGTGCCGTCGATGACATAGGGGGCGTGCAGCGTGCATTTGTGTCCCGTTCGCTCATCCTGCACGGTCACCGCCCTCACCTCATCGCGGTCCACCTCGACGGCGGTCGGGCGGTGGTGCGTGAGCAGGGTGAGGCGTCCCGAGGAAAGGAAAGGAGCCAGCAGTTCGTACAAAACGGCGAGACCGACACGGGGTTCGAAGCAGAGTTTGCTGACCCAGCCGGCGCCGGGGTTGAGCAGCGGGTCGGCGCGGGCGGCGGCGGAGAGGGGAAAATTGCGCTGGTAGTAGCCTCGCACCCGCGCGCGGAACTCCGCGTAGCTGCGAGTGCGTCCGTACTCCTCGCTCCAGGGATGTTCGTCGAGCGGCACACCCTGCGTGGTGGCCTGACCGCCGATCCAGGCGTTCTCCTCCGTCAGAATGACGGTTCGACCCTGTCTGACTGCGGCCAGGGCGGCGGCCACGCCGCCGAAACTGGCGCCGATCACGACGACATCGGCCTTCAACTCACGCGCACGTGAACCGGTCGATGAGGCGGAAGCGGGCGAGGGGGTGGCCGCGCGACTGTGAATGGTTGGCAGCGCCCAGGCGGCGGACGCCGCACCGGCAGAGGCCAGGAACCGACGGCGATTGAGAGGGAGTGAGCTCATGGAGCGGGGGGCCGGGAAACGGTCGCATCCCAGGCAGGGAACGGCGAGAAACTCTCAAACCTTCCCGCCCGCGGACTTGAGCGCGAGAGAAGGAGGTCCGAAGGGTCTGAAGTCATCGCACGTGGGGTGAGGGAAGGGGTGGAAGCGCAGGCTAATTCCGGGCAGGGATCGGCCAAGTCCCCGATATAGGTCCGCACAGAATACCAGTCCCCTCGGTGACCCGCCTGCGCCTGGGCCATTCGGCCAAGGGAGGAAACCGGGTCGCGGCGGCCGGGTCGCATAGAGCCCGGCCACCTGGCCATCATTTCCCCTCCTCGCCTTTCCACTTCCGTCCATGTCTCGTTTCAGACTTCCTCCTTCTATTTTCTTTGTCTCTGCAGCCGTGGGTCTTGCGTTCTGCCAGTCCCTCCACGCGCAGATGCGGTCGATCGATTTTCGCGTCCTGCGGGATCCGCCGTACTGTTACACTTTTTCAAAAAAGGCCGGCCCTGTCTCGGGACCGGTGGTGGTGGTCCCGGTGCGTCCGTATGAGGGCGTGGGATCATCGCCCTTGTTTGACGGTGACAGTGGTCTTGCCGCCATTGCGCGGGCGATCGACGCCCGGGTGGCCAACTGGCCGGAGCTGAGGCATGTGGCCGGACCGGCCTTGTCACCGGCGCACTGGCCCGGGGTCACTCTGGGCGACGAAGAGCTGGCGACCGGTGCGCCGCGCGAGGCGGGCAATCGTCGCACGGCGCTGGCGGTGACCAGTCCTTCGCGCGACTGGAAGCGGGCGATGCAGCCCCTTCTCGACCAGGCCGGCGCCGAGCACTACGTCGTGATCAGCCTGAGCCTGGCCGAGGTGTACCTGCGCCAGGACTGGTTTGGGCGCAAATCGCTGCCGATCGGCACCGACTACGTCGTGCCGGTGGCGTGGATGAATGACCTCGAGTCCACGGTCGGTGTGCTTGTGCTCTCCGGGGCGCTTTATGATCGTTCGGGAAAACTCATCCGTGCGGCCAGTGAAGGCATCCTCGCGGGTGAACCGACGTTCTGGCAGGGCGTGGTGGCGAAGTCGATCACGGGCGGTCGTGGTCGTATCACTACAATCGGAGAGGCCGACAACCCCGAGGTCGTGCTGCGCACCCACCGTCGCACCGAGCTCCCCGGTGCGCCTCTCGCCTGGGAAGTCGCGCTGGATCACCTCCTGCGGCATTTGCTGCAGCGGGAGGGCGTGTGAGTGGCGTGCCGACGGAGCAGGTGCGGGATAGTTTCCCGGCGTGCGTCGTGGCCTGGCCAGTGGCCGCTCAGGGCTTGGCCGCCGGGGCGGCGGTGCGGAACCGCAGCGAGTAGAGGTCGGCGTCCTTGAGGGCGACGCGCAGGCGGATGGGCATGCCTTCCAGCTTCTGCAGGCTCGTCCCCCAGCGCGGATTGGCGGTCCAGACGACGGTGTGTTCGATCTGGTCGCCCCAAAGCGGGGGAAAGGTCTCCAGTTCGTAGCCCGGGATCGGATTGCCGCGTTCGTCCTGGAGCTCAATCCGGATCGAGCCGGCGGCGGAGGTCTCGTAGTTCAGCACCAGTTCATTGCCCTGATAGCGGAACGGCTTGGTGACGAACTCGCCGCCGCGATAGTCCCCGTGGACGGAGACCATGCCGTCGAGGCGCAGCGTGCCGCGTCGCAGGTGGGCGGAACCTTGCCGGTAGTTTTGGCTGAAGTAGAGCGAGAGTTCGTCGGGAGCCGTCTGTAGCAAACCGGCGGCGATGTAGTTGTTGCGGTCGGTCCAGTTCAGCGGATCGCGTCCCGGACGAAGGAAGGACTCAAGAAAGCGCCGGTCCCAGTGCACACCGTCGCGGCTCGACATGAAGACCGCGTCGTTGATGCCCGCATTAATGCCCGGATTGGGAGCGCTGCGGTGGGGTTGGTAGCGGTTGGGAAAACCGACGTAAAGGTGGGGCGCCCGGGCATAGGGTCGCGCCGCACTGGTGTAGAGCTGATCCATCGGGGCGCTGCCATAGTCGAACCAGGCGATCGAGTCTTCAGGCCACTTGGCAAAGTCAGCCGATTCCGCAAATTTCGTCCAGCGGGTGCCATTTTTCTGCGCCCGGTAGAACGTGACGTATTTGCCGCGGGTTGCGTCCCAAAACGAAACGTTCTGGGAGTCGAATACATTGGTGGTCGTGTCCGGAATGATCGAGTAGTCTCCCAGCTTCTTCCAGCGCAGCCCATCCGGTGAGGTGAAGCCGATCAGGGCGTACTGCTTGCGCCCGGGGATCAGCCCGGCGGCGGTGGCCTTGTAGCGTTCGGACGCGGGGGCGGCGGGGTTGGTGTCAAGGAACGGCGCAAACGCGAGCGCCTCCTGGCCCATCCACATGATGTTGTTTTCCTTCGAACCGCGAAACTCGACCAGGCCGAGAATCGGACGGGTCCAGTTCACACCGTCGCGACTTTCCGCGCAACACACCGTCATCGGATTCTGATCGGTGTGCCGGTCATTGCCCAGGGGGTTGTTGGCACTGCCGCGGTAGTAGAGCCGGTAGAGTCCTTGGTCCTCGAGCACGGTGAAGAAGCCACAGGTGGGACCCTCCCACGGCTTGTCGAACACCAGCACCTTTTCCGCCCGCGTCGGGGAATGCAGCTTCAGCTGGACGCCCTCCATGCGCTCGATGAGTGCATCGTCGACGAACAACTCCAGCCGGGATCCCAGGTCGAGGATGGGAGCCTTGGCTGCTGACGCCTCACCGCGCAGGCCGGCCAGTCCGATGAAGGTGAACAGGGTTGCGAGCAGGCAGCGTGGGCGACGCGGGGCGCAACCTGCGGCGAGGTACGAGAGGAGCTTAGACATAGGGAGAGCGGACGGAGGGTTTGAGATGGGTGGGCAGCGCGGCGATGTGCCCGTGCACGAGTTCGAGCCGCTGTTTGACGTACTGCGTGAGGGCGACCACGTCGGCGCCGATGCCGATCACGCGGTAGCCTTCGGCCACCAACTCCTCAAAAGGAGCGATCAATCCCGCGGTCATCGCGAACTTGCCGTTGGCGCGGCAGGCGGCGGCCACGCGTTTGCGGGCGGAGACGACCTCGGGCGCGTCCAGTTGTCCCACTTTTCCGATACGATGGCTGAAGTCTCCGGGACCGAAGAGGATGCCATCGAATCCGGGCACCCGGCAGATTTTCTCGACCTGTTCGAGCGCCTCGGGCGATTCGATCTGCAGGATGACAATGCGCTGCTCGTTGGAGTGACGCAGGTACTCCTCGACGGGAACCAGGCAGAACTGGCCGTCAATGTTGCCGCCGTCAAGGGCGCGGCGTCCGACCGGGTGGAAGCGTACCCAGTCGACGATCTGGCGGGCCTCGCTTTCACTCGCCACGTGCGGAACGATGATGCCGGTGGCGTCCATTTCGAACGGACGGATGTAATCGCTGTAGCTGCCGCGTCCCACCCGCACCAGCGTGTCGATGTTGTGCACGCGGGCGGCCCGGACCTGGTTTTCCAGCCCGATCCAGTCATTGGGTACATGCTCGGTGCAGAGCCAGACGGCGTCGGCCCCGCTGAGGCCGGCGATCTCGGTGACGCGCGGGTCGGCGAGGTTGATTTTCAGGACCGTCGGCAGCTGACCATCGCGCAGGAGGTTCAGGATACGGCTCGACCGGAGTTTCATGGAACGGAAGGGTGGGGTTTCAGCGTGGTACGATCAGGGTGCGGTCCATCGGTGGGATTGCAGACCATTCCGGCCGGAACCGGTCCACGGTGCGTCTCACTGTATACGCGAGTATTTGATGGTGAATGTCGGCCTGTCAACTGCGATGTCGAATTCTTGCATCTATCGACCCTCCCGGGGGGGCGTCGTCGCCCGATCATCCTTCGCCTCCGATCCGTTGCGTGGAGGAATGCCATGGTGCCCGGATGGATCCCAAGGTCGGGGAGCGGGTGGCCCCTCGCTGGATCTCGACCTGAGGACCGGACGAGCAAATTGGTATGGCTGTGTATACAGCTCTGATTTGCGTTTGTTCAGGGAGCGGGTGTTCGGCTGGCCCCGGCTGGATGGCTGCGGAGGACAAGGGTGTCCTCCTCCCGGCTGGACTCGACGATCAGGCCGGCCTCGAGCAGC
>JAEUGZ010000116.1 GCA_016794725.1 Opitutaceae bacterium
CGCGTCGTTGTCCACGGCGAAGAGGTCACCCCAGGTGTCAAAGGCAGGTTCCTGAGGATTGCGCAGGCCGTAGGCATACACCTCAAACCCGGAACCGTCCGGCTCGACCCGGAGGATGCAGCCTTCGTTGGGGAAGTGAAACGTCCGGCCTTCGCGGCTGACCACGTGCACGCCTTTGTCACCGATGCTCCAGTAAATGCGCCCGTCGGGTCCGACCGCGAGGCCATGCATGTCGTGGCCTGCATAGGCCAGATGGATACCAAAGCCGGTGGCGACAATCTCGCGGATGTCGGCCACGCCGTCGTCGTTGGTGTCCTTGAACCGCCAGAGATCCGGGGCGATGGTGGCATAAACCCAGCCGTCGTGGTAGAGGATGCCGGCGGCGATGCCGGTGACGTCGGTGTTAAATCCCTCGGCAAACACCGTCATTTCATCCGCGGTGCCGTCGCCATCCTTGTCGGTCAGGCGGTAAATCCGCTCGGTGTGAACAGTCAGGTCCTTCCAGTCGATCGACCCATCCTGATTGTGGTCCTTCAACATGCCGCGCGGGGTGCGCAACTTCCCCGGTGCGAGTTCGCGCCGGAGAAAGGCGGACTTCTCCTCGACCGATTTTAATCCGACATCATCGGGGATCCACATGGGATGCTCCCGGATGTCCAGGTCGGCCACCTTGCGCCGGGTGGTCGATGTGACGTAGACCCGACCCTGGGGGTCGACGGTGCAGGCGACGGGGTCGGGAACGTTGATCGAGCCCGACCACCGGTGAAGCACCAACTCGCGTCGGTTCGCTGTCGATTGAGCGTCGAGCCGGGCGATCGAAACGATGAGCGCGACAACGAGGGGCAGGGCGGAAGCGAGGTGGGGAAGCAGTCGGAAGCGCATGCGCGTCTCCAAGCCCAGCAGAGCCGGACCGTCAGTGGCAATGGCGATCCCGGTCGGTGGTTTCTTCCGCCGCACCGAAAGGACGAGATCGAAACCAATCGTGGTGGAAAAACCAACGCACACCGATAAGCCTGGATACGAGTAACTTGCGTCACCCGTGTGAACAGCGGCGTCGAATCCCGGATTGGGAACCAAATCCGATGTTACTTCATTGTATCCCGGGAGTTAGCACGCGGCGCCACTTGTTGTGACCTTGTTCCGTCGGATTAAACGTTGAGCAAACGGAGTGCGGCCCCACCGGCGAAGGAGAGAATGAAGCGCCCTCCCTCCCGCAGGGAAGCGGGGTGGGTGCCTCCGCAGCGGGTTTCCCGACTTTAGTTGGTCTCGAACGACGCCTGCAGAGGGAAAATGGGCCGGCCAAGTCGCTTTGAAGCGACTTGCTCAAGCGAGAGCGCCACGCGGTGATTGTGGGTCACGAACCGAAGGAAGTCCGTGCGTTGGACGCAGAGCAGGCGGGAGGGGCGCGTGGCCGCGACCTCGACGATGGCCGCGCTGTTTTGCAGCAGGTCGACTTCACCGAAGAAATCGCCCGAACCCATGCGGGCGAGCACCCGACCGTTACGCTTTACTTCCAACTCGCCTTCCCAGACGACAAAGAAGAGCCAAGGCTCGCTGCCGACGTTGACCACCGTGGTGCCAACTTCAACATGCCGCACATCGGCCAGTTCGGCGAGGCGGGCGATGGACGTCAGTTGCCAGTTGGCGCAGAGATGAAGTGACCGGAGAAAAGAACAATGGTGGGCGAGTCGATGGGTGCGTTCGCGGCCAAGGCGTTGCACCACGGTTTCCTCAAAATCCTTGTACGACAGGGTGAGCGCGACCACCGGGGTGCGGCTCTCCACGTCGAAGGCGGGGGTATCCGGATCAAGCAATTCCTGGGCTCCGAGTACGTCGCCTTCGACCAGGTTTTGGACCCGGACCTTGCGTCCGTCGGCGAAGCGACGCGTGGCCCGTGCGCTGCCTTTGGCGATGATGGAGACGTGCCCGCTGGGACTTCCCGAGGTGACCAGGGTGGTCCAAGCCGGGTGGGTGGCGACTCCGAGTCGTTCCGCCAAGGCTGCCTGGGTGATACGATCGAGGGTGCGGAAGAGGGGGCTGATGCCGAGGGTCGTGATCAGTTCGTCCTCGGTCAGCACGGAGGCCTTGGGCGAACGCCACCGTCGGGCCCGCCGGCGCGTCTGCGCAATGATGCGGGCGCCGCGACGGCGCACGGCGATGGCGGCGATGGAGGTCAGAATGATAAAACCGGTCAGTCCAACACTGCCGATCACAATCGCGGCCACGCCCTGCCAGAAAAGGGGTTGCACCCAGGTTTCGCTGAGTGAAATGCCGGCCGTGCTGTAGATGAAGCGAACCGCCATCCAGATCCAGAGCAGGCCCCCGCCAATGTACCAGCCGATCGCCCATCCCTTTTCGATTTTCAGGAACGCCCGCAGCTGGCGGCGGGGCCAGCGATTGCCGGAAAAAAGAAAATTCTGCTCGGTATCGAGCCTCGGGAGTCGTCCGAGCAGCAGGCGAAGGGCATCGACCGCTTGACTGCGGGGATGGAAAAGGACCAGGGATGCCAACGTCGGCACGAACGCCCAGCCTTGGAAAAACGCGAGGCCCACCGCCGATGCTGTCAGCAGCGGCGTCAAGGGCAGCAGCGCCACGGCCACTCGAACGGGGAGGTCCCGCATGCAGGCATCGCTCAAATCGACATGGTAGCGAGGACACACCGAAGCCCAGATGAACCGTGCCCGCACCGGTTCGCCTCCGGCCGTGCGCAGCGCAAGGGCTGCGGCGAGTTCACCCACACTGAGGGACACGCAGAAAATGACCCAGCCGACGAGGGCGTCGATCCAGGTGGGCAGGGACGACGGCGGACGCAGCGCGATCATGCCAATGAATCCGGCAGTCGCGAGGCTCGCCCAGCCGGTGGCGAGCCTGGTGGGAAACGGTAAACTCTTCTTCAGCGCCGGCGGCGCCGGGGGCGGACGCAGGGTGGACTCGCTGGTGAGTACCCCGGCATGGTGGGCTTTGACAATGAGTTCGTAGAATTCACTCAGCTCAAGGCAGGTCCGACGGTGAATCGCGCGCCCGAGCATCTGGGGCACGGTCTGCTGCATGCGAAACGCCTCCAGTGTAGCCAGCTGGGCGTCATTGACCACCAGGTAGGTGCCCGAGTCACGATTCTTGATCGCGAACACGCCGCGGGCGGAAACACCCCGGGTGATCTCCCGGTTCAGGGAGAGCGTTTCTAGCGTGAGCAGGAAATTCTCGTCCATGGCACCGAAAGACGCTCAAGGATTGACTGAGGGCGTGGCCGGACCGAGCAAATCCCGCGTCAGCTGGGTCAGGTCCGAAACTTCGAAAGGTTTTGGCAGGTAGTGACAACCACTCTCGCTGGCCAGCCAGCGGGTATCCTCGTCGAGACGTCCGCTGACGAGGACGATGTCAGCGTTGGGTTTTTGTCGACGCAGGGCAGCCAGGAGCGTGAGTCCATCCATGCCGGGCATGACGACATCGAGCAGGATCAGTCCGATCTCGCGGTGATGGTTGCCCCAGATCTCGAGGGCCTTTGCGCCCGATGTGGCCTGCCAAACCGAGTAGCCCGAGGACGACAGAATTTCGGCCACCATCGAGCAAATGGGGGCCTCATCGTCCACAATCATGACCCCGGTCGGACCGGAAGCACCTTCCGGTTCGCGGCGGTCGCCGTGAACACCTGACGGAGAATTGGGTTCTTGAGCCATGCGTGGGTCTTTGTCCTGATCCGTGCGCCTTGGTTTTGGGGTCACATCGGCTCAACTCCCGTTTTCCTAAGCAAAATGCTCCATCGGTGCAACCAATCCTCGTCGAGGCAGTTGTGTACCCGCTGATGGGTTGCAGAAGGCCTCCGAGCCGCCGCTGGAGAACCGACAACCCCGACTCCCTCGCGCGAGGGTGCAACCTAAGGGGTTTGCCTTGGAGTTCGGGTGACACACCCGCCCGCAACGCCTGAAAATGGGGGGATTGCACGCTCGATCGAGATACGGGTCACGTTGTCGGATGAATCCGCGCGAGGCTGCGCTGGACACTCGCCGGAGCTTCTATTTGCTCCGCTCCACACCCATGCTGATTTGCCCCTGGATTCACTGGATCCGTGGGTGTGAGCCCTCCTCACCTCGTTTTTTCCCATGCCTCACATCACTGCCGCCGAGCTGAAATCGAATTATGACGTTATTGTGGTGGGCTCTGGCGCCGGTGGCGGCCAGACCGCCTACACCCTTGCCATGGAAGGCGTGAAGGTGCTGATGCTCGAAGCGGGCCGGAACTACGATCCGCAGGCGGAAACGCCGATGTTCCAGGACAACTCGCGCGCGCCGCTGCGGGGTGCAGGAACCGTGGACAAGCCGTTTGGTTTCTACGATGCCACCGTGGACGGCGGCTGGCAGGTGCCGGGCGAGCCCTACACCCAGGCCTCCAAGGAACCCGGGCGCCAGTTTGAATGGTGGCGGTCCCGCATGTTGGGCGGCCGCACCAACCACTGGGGTCGCATCTCGCTGCGCAACGGCCCGTACGATTTCAAGCCCTACAGTCGCGACGGCCTGGGTTTCGATTGGCCGATGAACTACGAGGATCTGGCGCCCTACTACGACCGGGTCGAACTGCTCGTCGGTGTCTATGGCAGCAACGAGGGCCTGGAAAACACGCCGGACTCCTCACCCGGTGTGCTGCAGCCGCCGCCCAAGGCCCGGGCCGGAGAGCTGCTGACCCAGCACCACGCCAAGAAAATCGGCCTTCCGGTCATCCCCATCCACCGCGCTGTGCTCAGCGTACGTCAGGACTCCAAGACCATTCCGGCCCGGCTGCACCCCAACAACCCGAAGGCGCAACGGCTGCTGGCCCAGGCCATGAATGAGCGCGCCGCCTGCTTCTGGGCCACGCCCTGCGGCCGAGGCTGCTCGATCAAGGCGAATTACCAGTCGACCACGGTGCACCTGCCGCCGGCGCTGGCTACTGGCAACCTCGACATTCTTTCCGACGCCATGGTGCGCGAAGTGACCATGGACGACGCCGGCAAGGCGACCGGCGTGGCCTTCATCAATCGCAAATCGAAGCAGGAAATGAAGGTCAAGGCCCGGGTGGTCGTGCTGTCGGCCAGCGCCTGCGAGTCCGTCCGGGTGCTGCTCAATTCCAAATCCGTGCGTTATCCCAATGGCGTGGCCAATTCCAGCGGCAAGGTCGGGAAGTACATCATGGATACGGTGGGCGCCCGTCTCAGCGGTCAGATCCCGGCCTTGGAGAACCTGCCGGCCCACAACGAGGACGGCGCCGGTGGCGGGCACGTTTACGTGCCGTGGTGGCTCTACAAGGAGCAGCATGCCGGCAAGCTCGGGTTTGCCCGCGGCTATCACATTGAATTCGGTTCGGGACGCCAGATGCCCGGCATGGGCAGCATGGGTGGACTCGACTGGCTCAATGGCGGCACCTACGGCAAGGCCTACAAGGAGGATGCGCGTCGCTACTACGGCTCGTTCCTCGGTTTCGCCGGGCGCGGCGAGATGATCCCAAACGAGGACTCCTTTTGCGAGATCGACCCGATGGTGAAGGACAAGTGGGGCATCCCGGTCCTGCGTTTCAACTGGAAGTGGTCCGAGCACGAAATCAAGCAGGCCGCGCACATGCAGCAGACCTTTGCGGAGCTCATCACGACGATGGGCGGCCGCGTGCGGCAGGCCCCTCAGAAGGACGGCAACAAGGCGATCGAGCCAGGGGGCAGCATCATCCACGAAGTCGGCGGTGCCATCATGGGCGCAACGCCGCGCAATTCTGTGACCAACCAATGGTGCCAGACGTGGGACGTGAAGAACCTTTTCCTCACCGACGGGGCGCCGTTCTGCTCCAACGCCGACAAGAACCCAACCCTGACGATCATGGCCCTCGCCTGGCGCGCGGCCGACTACATGCTCGAGGAAATGCGGAAAGGAAACCTTTGATATGAATCCAACCCCTCTCTCCGATCGTCTCGATCGTCGCGCCGCGATCAAGTGGATGCTGGCCGGCACGGCCACGATGATGGTGATCGACCGCGACACGTTTGCCCAGGGCGCCGCCACCCCCGGTGGCAAGGGGTACGGCACCGACCCCGATCTGATCAAGGAGTACAAGCCGGGCGACCTTTGGCCGCTGACCCTGAACGATCACCAGCGCCGGACCGCGACGGTGCTCTGCGCCATCATCATCCCCGCCGACGAACGCTCACCGAGTGCAGCGGACCTGCACGTGCAGGACTTCGTGGACGAGTGGATCAGCGCCCCTTACCCGGGTCACGACGCGGACCGCGCCCGGATCCTCGACGGGCTCGCATGGCTCGATGCCGAAGCGAAGAAACGCTTCGGCAAGGATTTCGCGGATCTCGCCTCGCACCAGCACACGGCCATCTGTGACGACATCTGCCGCGAAACGCCCAGCCGCGCCGAATTCAAGGAGCCGTCACTCTTCTTCAAGCGCTTCCGCGATCTCACCGCCGGTGGTTTCTACACCACCAAGGAAGGCATGAAGGACATCAACTACGTCGGCAACGTGCCGCTCGTCACCTTCGACGGTCCGCCGCCCGAGGTGCTCAAGAAGCTCGGTCTCGCCTGAGCCGGCTGCGTTGCGCGCAGGGTTGACCCGCGCAGTAACCCACCTTCGCCAGAGTCGGGCCGCTGGCGGCATGCTGCGTTGGAGGCGGGGTCGCGGACCCCGCGGACGGCGTCAGCCGCCCGCGCGAGGTCTCGCCCCCAGGGGACTCCGCGACGGCGGCCCTACTTCGACCGCCCGCCCGCGGCCAGCAGTTCCTCCGTCAGCCGCCCGCAGTACCACAGCATGCGTGGCAGGTGAAACGGTCCCTTCCACAGATTGCCCTTCAGACGCGTCGAGATCCGCCCATCGCGGTGGGCGTACCCGAACCACTCGCCGTGGACCGGGTCCGCGAACACCCGGTGCGACCAGTCGTGAACGAGGGTGTGCCAGGCCGCGTACTTGGCGTCACCGGTCATTTGATACGCCAGCAGGCAGGCGATCTCGGCCTCGTTGTGCGGCCACCAGAACTTCATCTCGGCCCAATATTCCTGCACCGGCTTGCCCTGGAGGTCCGTGAAATAGAGCAGCCCGCCGAACTCCTGATCCCAGCCGCGCGCCCACATGCAGTCGAGGATGCCCAGCCCGAGCCGGAGCAGCCGGTGGTCATGCTGCCGGTGCTTGGCCTCATGGAGGATGAACCACGCACACTCCAGGGCGTGACCCGGATTGAGCGTGCGCCCGTCAAAATGGTCGATCACGGCCCCATCGGGCGCCACCAC
>JAEUGZ010000132.1 GCA_016794725.1 Opitutaceae bacterium
AACCCGCCTTCGTGTCCCATCTGCGGAGCCTCCTCGGACCCTCCACCGGGACCTACCAAGGCGTGCTCGCGCATTGAATCCATGAAGCCACCCGTCGCCAACGACCCCAGGATCTGGTTCCCGGCCAAACGCTACGGCTACGGCTGGGGGTTGCCCTGTCGATGGCAGGGCTGGGTGGTCATGGGCGGGTACGTGGCCCTGCTCGCGCTCGGCGCGATTGTCCTGATTGGCCCGGTCCATCCCCTCGCCTTCGTCGCATTCGCCCTGGTGCTGTCCGGCGGACTGTGCGTGGTCTGCCTGAAGCGGGGTGAACCACCCCGCTGGCGGTGGGGTGACGAGGAAGAGCCGTGACCAGCACCTCCGCGCGGCGGCACCGGCGGTGCCGCGCGCGTGGACACCGCTTTCCCGAGGATCCGGCGACGCGGCGTTCAACCGGCTGACCGGGCTCGCTCCCGCCGCGCGAGCAGCGCCTCGAAGCGACACCGGTGCAAGGCGCCGTCGAGCACATCGTAGTGTTGCGGCACAATGAACCGCGCTCCGATCTCCCGGGCTTTTTGCAGGCTCGCTGGAATCAACTCGGGCGCGCTGTTCAGAATCGGCGGCGGCAGGTGCACGTTGAAAAAGTAGCTCGCGAATAAATCACCGCTGAAAAGCACCCCGTGGCGGGCACTGTAGAAGCCGCAGTGCCCAAGCGTGTGCCCGGGCAGGTGGACCACCCGCAGCCCGCCCCACCACGGCAGTTCATCCCCATCCGCAAGCGGGACATCGATCTTCGCCGCCGCTCCCACCCCCAGCAGGGTCCGGCCCGCACGTTCCAGCCGGCCGCACCAGCGATTGACCCCGCAATAAGGATACGTTCCGTCGATGTGCGCCTGTTCCGCGGGGTGTGCATAAATCGGCGCCCGGCTCCACGCCTTCGCCCAGGCGAGATTTCCCGCGTGATCGAGATGTCCATGGGTCAATAGAATCGCCCTCACCTGGCCCGGCTGCAGACCCAGTTTCCGCACCGCCCTCCGGATGAACCAGGGCTCGCCCACGAGGCCGGTGTCGAGCAACACGGCGCCGCTTCGATCCGGCTCGATTAGGAGATGGCACACCCCCATCGCCCCACGAATGGTCTGCACCCGCGCCTGCCAAGCATCCGCAACGTCGCCCTCCATCCGCCCACGCCAGCGGATCACCGCGCGCCCGTCACGCTGATTCGGCCCTGCACTTCGCGGCGGGACGCGGCCGCGAGTCCTCCCGGAGTTCCGTTTGCGCCCCCTGTTTCGAGTTGGATTGACCAGGGCCACCCGATGGGCGCTCCCTGTCATCCCTCCTCATGCAACTCATCGATACCGATCCCGCCTTTCCCATCAGTTCTGCCGTCATCACCCAGGGCCGCGTGCTTGAAGCCGTGGTGGTGGGCATCCGTCCGGATGATTCCAAGCCGGTCGAAGGTGGGGCTGCCGCGGAAATGACCGAGATTTTGCGCCAGCTTGACGAGCTTCTCGCGTCGCAGGGACTGACCCGCCTCCACATCGCCTCGGTCCGACTCTACCTGCAGCACGTCAACCGCGATATTCCTGAGGTGAACCGCGTCTATCGCGACTACTTCGGCCGTCACGCTCCCTGCCGCCGGGCCTACGGCGTCGACCTACAGGCGGGACTCCTCGTCGAGGCGGCGTTCGTCGCGGAGTTCCCCTGAACGCGCCTCCGCCGGTTTCGGCCGTCAATGAAACGCACGCACCTCAACGGGCGTGCGGCAGGCGACGGTGGCCTTGCGACCCCATTCCAAAGCCTCGTCCAAGCTGGCGGCTTCCAGCACCCACAGGCCGCCAATGTGTTCCTTGGTCTCGAGGTAAGGGCCGTCGGTGACGAGCACCTTGCCCCCGGGCTGAGTCCGCAGCGCCTTCGCCCGGCCGGCCGCGTGCAGGCCGCCCACAAACACCCGGATCCCGGCCGCGACCATCTCCTGGTTGAGTGCGTCGATGTCGCGACCCATCGCTTCGTCCTCCAGCGAGGGGTCGTAGTGGTCGGGATGGTAGATGGTCACCAGGTAGTTCGTCATAAGGCCTCCGGGCAGGATGTTTGGGCAGGTCAATTGTCCTGCCCTCAATCCTCAACGAACGGCAAACCCAGATTTCGACAACCATTCGAACTTCGCCCGACTGCCTCCAAGAATCGTGACTGGACGACGCAACCGGTGGATGCGGATACAATTCGGTGCGGCGTTTGGGCATCCCAGCGGCCAAGCGCTCGATTCCTGTCACGCATTCCCCGCTCTAGTCGCAGTCCAGGACCACGGTCTCCCCCGAAAACGCGGCCGCGCGCACCGCCCTAAAATCCACGGGAATCCTTTGCAGAAAACACACATAACGCCGGGTGAGGCTCGCCTGGGCATCAACAAAGAGCAGGTGGTTTCGGCCGTGGAACCAGCGGGTTGCCCGGGTTTCCGCATCAAAGCGTCCGCTCAGCCCGGTGGTGCCGAACTCCATGCCCCGGGCCCAGAGGCGTCCGTCCTTGACCCCGTTCCAGACGTGCAGCCACGGGTACTCGGCCGTTTTCCAAAGGTAGCCAATCAGGAGTCCGCGCGCCGGAGTGGCGGCGGTCGCCCATCCCCATCCACCGTCGACCACGTGCGTGGTCACGAAGTCCACGCCCGCCAGCGGGCGCCGCAGATCCACGGTCCGGCCGGAGGTGTCAATCCTTGCCGTCGGCCAGCTACACTCCGCGTCGGGCGCGTCCGCCGCCAACAGGGACTGGCTGAACCCGGCGGTGGCATTGGTATCCATCACGGTGGACTCATCCAAAAACTCGCCCCCGAGCGTACCATGCTGGACCCAGGCGGTGAATCGTCCGGTCGGCAGGAGATTGGTCAGGGTTTCCTCCACGACCACGTGGGAGGCGGTACCCGGCGGAAGCGTCACCACCCGGCGGATTCGCCAGCGCTCCAGGGGAGCTTCGACTTCCATCTCCAGCACCTCCGGCCGGGGCCGAGAGGTGACGGTCCACTCGCGGTTGGCTGGCTCGCCATTGTCCGGGATGCCCGCCTGGCGCTCACCTTCGGTCGGCGGACCCCAGCGTCCCAGACAGAGGAAATGCCCCTGATAAGCGGCGCCGGCCTGGTTGTTCGCCGGCATTTCCTCTTTGGTCATGCGCCAATCGAAGGGATTCAGCTGCTGGTCGCGGAAGGTGAACGAGACCAGGGCTCCGCCGCGGCGGTCGATCGAGAGCGAGACCGCGTCGTTGTGAACCGAAACCCAGGAATCAGGCGAAGCGTTGGACATGGGGGGAACGTGTCGGACCAGTCGAGTCTTGCCGGCCGGCACGGACGGCACCGAGCACAGCGGTGGCCGGATCGCTTGCAAATGCAATCCACGCCGGTCCCCCGGACCGTTCAGCGGGTCCAGACGGCCACCCCACCCGGAGCGAGGGTGGCTCCTCCGACCAGCACCGTGGCACTCTCGGGCACCGGCAGCTCGAAGGGCTGAGACGTGTAGTTCACACCGACAAAAAACCCGTCCCGCCACTCGACAAAAACGTAGTCCGGAAGATCGAGAATCTCGGCTCCGGCGCGTTCGTAGACCCAGCGCAGGACGCGTTTTTCCAATTCGCCACCGTTGGTCCACACACCGAGATAGGTCACCGAGCCCCGCCCCAGCCGTCGCGTCACCACGGCCGGAGTGCCCGCGTAAAACTGGTCCTCGTACACGGCCAGGATCTCCGTGCCCGGCGCGGGGGTGAGGAGTTCGGCCCAGACATTCCAGGCGTAAACCTTGTCCGCCGCCCGGACTTTGCCCTGAACGTGCGGAGGCAGGTGGTCATTGTCCTCGATCGAGGCCCCGATGAGGTCCCAGATCGGCTGCTGCAGACGCGTCTCGTGAAAGTGACCGCGGTTGTCCTTCTGGCCGGTGCGACAGGTGAGCACGAGGTGTCCGCCGTCCATCGCGTAGGCCCGCCACTTGGTCACGAGGGCGTCGTCCACCATGCTGTGCGCGGGCGCGACGAGGAAGGGACAACACCGGGGATCGAACGGCTCCTCTTCCGTCACAAACTGCACCCGCGCCCCCAGACACTTTACGCCGGCATAGTAGACATAGGCATGCTGCCAGAAGTCCCATGACTTGGTGTGGGGACTGGCCTGCTGCTCCCACAGGTTGTCCTGCTTCCAGAGAAATCCCGTGCGACGGGACGCGACGTCACGCGGCAGTGTCGCATCCCGGCGTCGGTGCGCGCGGAGCGCCTTCAGCTCCGCGATGGTCTGGACGTACTCCCGACCACCCCGCGCCACGGTCACGCCGTCGGTCTCCAGGATGCCCTTGTGTGTCTGTTCACTGCCAAAAAGCGGCTGCCGGAACCGGTAGGTGCAGGTGAAAAGCTCGCCCAATCCAAAACAGTGCCAGATCCACATGCGCACCGCGCCCGGCAGCGGTTGCGAGTTGTAGGAGCCCCAGTTGATCTGGCCCGGCTGCAATTCCATGATGCCGGTTTCACCCTCGACGGACCGGGCGAATTCGCAGGAAAAGGCCAGTTCGAGTCCGCTGCCCAGCCGGAAACCCAGATCGCCCTCCGGGTAGTTCAGGAAGGTGCTGAGCAGATACATGGTGTGCGAAGCAAAGTCGAGGTCGCCACGGTTGCGGAACACGTCGACGGCCGGCATCAACTTGTAGTAGGCAAAGTTGGTTGTGATCCACTGGCGGGCCGAGATTCCCTGGCGCAGGAGCCGAGCCTGAAAACGAACGGTCTCGGCCAGGGCGTCGGCGGTGTACCGCCGGAAATCGAGCAGGGCATGCGGATTGCCGGGCGTTTCCCGTTCGTTGGGAATCCGGATCTGGGCAAAGTCCGTGTAGGTGCTGCTCCAGAACGCATTTCCCCAGGAGCGATTGAGTGTAGCCAGATCGTCCCGGTAGGTGCGTCGCACCCACGCGCGGAAGTCCTCCTGGGCGAAGTCGGAGTAGTCGTACATCGTCGCCAAGTGCGGCTCATTGTCGATCTGCCAGCCCCAGATTCGCGGATCCTGACCATAACGGGCCGCCATCTCCCCCACGATGCGGCCGATGTAACGGCGGTAGATCGGATGGGCCTGATTGGCATGCAGGCGGTTGCCCCCGTGGGTGGAACGCACGCCCTGGTCGTTGACCGTGAGGATTTCCGGGTGTTTCGCAGTCAGCCAGGCCGGGGGGCAGGGTGACGGCGTGCACAGGATCACCTTCAGGCCCCGCGCCGCGGCCTCCGCCACGCAGGTGTCGAGCCACTCAAAGTCGAATCGTCCCTCCTCCGGCTCCAGATTGGCCCAGGCAAACTCCGCCATGTGGGTGAAGGCAAAGCCGAGCTCCGCCATGCGCCGCAGGTCGCGGCTCCACTGCTCGCGGGGCCAGTGTTCGGGGTAGTAGTACGCGCCGACCGGCATCAACTCGTCGGTCGAGCGGACCAAGCTCGGGGATCGGACAGAGGCGGGCAAGAAGGAGGACATGCTGGGCCGCCAGTGAAGCCGACGGGCCCGTCCTTTGGCAACTGCAAGCGAAAGCCCCTACGAACCCAGCGAATTGCACTGCTAGGCTGGTGCACGATGACCAAATGCTCGGGCGAGGAGAAAAACACCCAAAGACGCAAAAATCGCTCCCTGCCCTCGCAACCACGAAGGGAAATCCGTTACGCAGCCATGCACGGATCAAACGTAGCAGGATCAGAGGTTCGGACCGGGTTCCCCTTTCCGGAGCGAAACGAGGTCTGGCAGCGGAGGCGCCTGGTTGGCTGGATCGTGCCTTTGCCGAGCTTTGCCAATTCGAAGCCGGAACCCCCTGACCTCGTTTCGCGGCTTCGCGCCTTCGCGTGAACACCCTGCCTACAGCGTCCAATCGTTAAGACGCGCAGGAGCGACTGCGCGTCTCGTAGGCCCTTTGACAGATCCTGCCTCAGAACTGCACCGTCACCGTGAACGTGACATTGCGCGGCGTGATGTACGAAAAGAGATTCGGGGTCGCGACGCGGGCGGGATTGGTGACGTCGCCGCCGGGCGGACGCAGGACCGTGTTGTAGTAGAGCGGCACGTCCTCATCCAGCGCATTGTCGATCCTCAGATCGAACCGCACGGGATAGTCGAACAGGCGGCGCGAATAGCCCAACATGAGCGTCGTCGTGTAGTAGCTCGGATTGTAGACGGGCGTGTAGGCGTCGACATTCGGATCGTCAATCGCCGTCGCCGGATTCGCGGGGTTTCGGATTGTATCCGATCCGCGGAACCCGATGACCTCGCGCCCCCGGTAGTTCAGTCCCGCCCCCACCCGGAAATCCTTGAGCCCGCCGGATTGGAACGTGTAGTCCGTGAAGACATTGCCGGTGAATTCGTTGAGACGAGCGATCTTCTGATACCCCACCGTGGTGTTCTGCAGGGTGCTCTGCAGCGTATTCCACGAATTGGCGGCGAGGACCGCATCCGGAGAGGTCGCGGGGGTGACCCCGGCGTTGACCGCGGCAACATTGCTGCTGGAGACACTGACGCCCGCATCGGTGAGGATCTGCTTCAGCGTGGTGTTGTTCTTGGCGAGGTAGGCCAGCGTGCCGGCGAGAGCGTCGCCCTGGCTGGCGTTGGCGAACGCGGCGTTGCCCAGCAGACGCCACCCGCGGCTGAGATTGGCCACGAACTCGAACTCGTAGCCATCGGTCTTCCGCGCCACCGTGTCGGAGTACGTGCGCGGCACGTCCTGCAAACCACGGGCGTTCTTGCCGCTGAGAGAGAGGTCGCCGATCACATTGGCACCGATGATGTCGTTGAGGTTCTGACCATTGCTCCCGGTCGAGACGGTGAGGTTGCTTTGCGTGCCTTCGTAGCGGATGGCGGTCAGGTTGAGGCGTCCATCGAAGAGCGAGAACCGCAATCCGGCATCCCAGCCATCCGACACGACTGCGCCGAAGGCCGATCCATCGATGGTCAGGTTGACGCCCGGCGGCGACCAGGTTTCGGCATAGTTCGCGAACGCGCTCACCCACGGCAACACGTGCACGACACCCCCGTACGAGTAGGTTGTGTTGCTGCCGGACACGACAGGAGGCGAGAAGTCATCCTGAAACACGTCGCTGGCGTACTGGGCCAGCGGCACACCCGCTCCATCGCGTGGACGGGTCGCGGCCACCTGCACCGGACCGTTGACCGTGCCGTTCGTCGCCTTGGGGCTGTAGGTGAGCCCGTCATAGTTGGCCGGTGCGGCCGGGCGGTAGATGACGGCGTTGCCGTCCCAGTTCGCCGGGAGGTCCATGCGGTAGTCGAGCACCTTGCTGTCCGTGGAGAAATCGTCCTTGCGCGCCGCGGCCATGAGATTGACCCGACCTTTGAAGAGCTTTGCGCTGAGGGACACCTGACTGTAGTCAAACTCCTGCACCGTGTAGATGGTCTCGGTCGGTCGCGCGCTGTCGATCACGTTGCCGGTGGCAAGTGTGCGGGTGGTGCCGGTGATCGGATTGACGACGCTGATGTCACCAATCGCACCGATCGGACGTTCCCGGACCGTGCTGTAATAGTACCTCCATGACACGAGGGTGTTCGACGCCCAGATGCGGGAGTCGACCAACGGATCCTTGACGGCGTAACGGTACTTTTCCCGCGAATTCACGAGTTCCTCGCTGCCGAACTCGGCGTTGATCCGGAAGTCGCCAAACCGGGTGTTGTCGAAGACCAGCGCCGCGCTGCCGCGCAACTGCTCGGACTCGGTGTTCACCTGGTCAAAATCATTCGTGGACTGGAGATACGGCTCGAGAAAATGCGGGTTGGTCGCTCCCGTCGGGAGATTCCGGTTGATGTCGATCTGAATGCCGTCCTTCAACCCACGCGCCGTCGAGTAGTTCGTGCCGCGCAGCCCGGCGGAGGTATTGACGGAGCCCTGCAGAAAGAGGTGGTTGCCCACCTGTTGGTCGACGGTGGCAATGAGGTTGTCGTAGTCATTGAGGTACCCCGTGTCGTCAAACGTCGGGGAGAACTCCCGGCCCGGCAAAACGAAACCGGCGGCGTTGGCCTTGGCCAGCAGTGCGGCCGGGACATTGATCCGGTTGTGCAACGCCTCACTCACGATACCCGGGTTCGTGCCGACCGCCTGGATGCCGTTGTAGAGGGATCCGGCGACGTGGGAGTTGGCCGTCTGGGCCGAGAGTGACCAGTTGACGACGCTGTTGGCGAGGGGACCTCCGCCCGGGATGTAGACGTAGCTGGTGGCGGTCGCATTGCCGACCACCATCGTGCCGGTGGCGGCGGCCGGCGTGGCGGTGACGCGGCCCGTGTAAGTGGTGACGCCGTCCCAGGTGGACAGGCGGTCACCCACCGTGGTGGTGCCGTAGTTGGTGCGGACCTTTCCCAGTTCACCCACCGCCGTGATCGTGGTCTTCGTCCAGGGACGGAATACGAGGTGCAAGGATCCGGATTCGCGCTTGGAGAACTCCCGTTCGCGCCAGGTGTTGCCATCCTGCCAGAGCACGTTCGCCCGCACGGCGAGTTTGTCATTGATCGGTTGGTTGACGTCGAGTGCGAGACGGTAGGTGTCCCAGAACCCCACCCGCATGGTCACGTCGCGGATGGCCTTGTCCGTCCGGGCCTGCTTGTAGAGCCCGTTGGCGGAGCCCCCCATCGAGCCGGTGCCGAAAAGGATCGAATTCGGACCGCGGGCGAAATCGAAGCGCTCCAGATTGTAGCTGTCATAGTCGAAGTGCACCGGGAAGAAGTTGATCTGGGCTCGATTGCTCGGCACGCCGCGGAAGTTGACCAGATCGTTCGAGCCGACGCGTCCAAACGAGGTCGAACGCCCGTCGTCCTTGGCAAAACTGGAATTGGGCACCCAGGTGGAGGCGTTGGTGACATCCGTCAGTCCCAGGGCGTCAATGAACTCCTTCGTCAGCACCGAATAGGCGATCGGCGTGTCCTTCAGGTCCGTCGCGAGACGACCGCCGGCCAGCGCGCTCACCGCCACGAAGCCCACATCCCGGTCGGCGTTCACCGTGAACGGCGACAGCTCCACCGCCACCTCATCCTTGGCGGTGCCGGCGATCGCCGAAACCCGCGCCGGGGTGGCCGACGGCGCTGAAGGGGAGGTCGAGGTCTGGCCAGAAGCGAGACAAGGCACGAGCGCGAGGAGCGCGACCAGACACACGGGCAAGCGAGAGAAATGCGCTTTGCAGTTCATCGGTGGGGAGGGTTGAGCACTGAATGGAACAGCCAGCGGCCACATCCATCCTGGGGGGTTTCCAAGAACACCGAAGCCAATGAGCCGCCGCGCCCGCAAAGACGAGCCGACTTGAATTGTAGCGTATACCAATCTCCGAGGCCCGATAGCCCGGCTCGGCGCAACAGGTCCGTGGAAGCCGGCGTGATGCCGGCTCCCGGTGGGGTTGATACCGACTGGACGGACTGGCTTCGTCGGACCGGATTGTGATTCCCCTGACCGGTCGGCGCGGTCAGGCTGGCGGGGTCGACGTCATGACTGCACCCGCCCAGGCTCCGTTTCACCTCATGACCAAACCGGTCGGGTCGGCGTGCAATCTCGACTGCACCTACTGCTTCTACCTCGAGAAGGAGGCGCTCTACCGGGACGCGGGCAGCCTGCGTATGACGCCGCAGGTGCTGGAAGCCTACATCCGCGACACCCTCGCCGCCCAGCCGGGCGACGAGGTGCCGTTTGCCTGGCAGGGCGGCGAGCCCACCTTGCTCGGACTCGAGTTCTTCGAGTCCGTGGTCGCACTCCAGGCGATCTACGCCAAAGGGAAACGTATCACAAATGCCCTGCAAACCAACGGCGTGCTCCTCGACGACCGCTGGGGCGAGTTCCTTCGGAGGCACCATTTTCTCGTCGGCATCAGCATCGACGGTCCGCGCCCCCTGCATGACGCCTACCGCGTCGACAAAGGACAGCGGCCGACGTTCGACCGGGTGATCCAGGGCATCGAGGTGCTGAAGCGCCACCACGTCGAGTTCAACACCCTGACCACGGTGCACCGCAGGAATTCGCGCCAGGCCCGTGAGGTGTACCGCTTTCTGCGCGGGCTGGGATCGGGATTTATCCAGTTCATTCCCATCGTGGAGCGCTTGGCAGCACCCGACCAACCCGGCGGCCTGCGTCTCGCGTCCCCACCCTCGACCGATCCCGCCGATCCCCTCGATTCCGAGGTCACCCCCTGGAGCGTGCGGCCGGTCGACTACGGCAATTTCCTGATCGAGGTATTTGAAGAGTGGATCAAAACCGACGTGGGACGGGTGTTTGTGCAGCACTTCGACTCCGCCCTGGCCAGCTGGGTGGGCGCACCCGCCGGCGTCTGTGTCTTTTCCCCCGAGTGCGGCCGCGCACTGGCGGTCGAGCACAATGGCGACGTCTACAGCTGCGACCACTACGTCTATCCGCGCTACAAACTCGGCAACCTGATGCAGCAGGATCTGGCCACGATGGTCGATTCGCCCGAGCAGGCCGCCTTCGGGCGCGCCAAGTCAGCGAGTTTGCCGCGTGCCTGCCTCGAATGCCCCGTGCGATTCGCCTGCCACGGGGAATGTCCGAAACACCGTTTCCTCCGGACGCCCGACGGCGAGCCAGGGCTGAACTACCTCTGCGCCGGCTACAAACGGTTTTTCTCCCACATCGATTCCCCCCTGCGCACCATGGCAGCCCTGCTGCAGAGCGGACGGGCGCCCGCGGAGATCATGAGCCTGCCGCGGCAGCACTGGATCCGGTCTCCGTTGCGATTCCGCTCCTGAGGCGTTTGGCGCCTTTCCCTTGACATTCTAGGAGAGCCGGGGAGCCTCTCCTAGACAAACAAGGGGAACGACATGTCCAAAGAAAAAGCCGATCTCTTGCAGGGCACGCTCGACCTGCTGATTCTAAAGTCGCTCCGCCTGGAGCCCATGCATGGATTTGGCATTTCTGTGCGCATCCGGCAACTGTCGGACGAGATGCTCACGGTTGAACAGGGGTCACTTTATCCCGCGCTCTACCGCCTCGAGGAACAGGGCTGGATCAAGGCGGAATGGGGGGTGTCGGAGAACAATCGCAAGGCAAAGTTCTATGCCTTGACCCCGACGGGCCGGAAGCAGTTGCAGGTCGAGGAAGAGCAGTGGAACCGCCTCTGCACGGCGATCAACCTGCTGCTCAGTCACGGTTAGGCCTGTGCCATGCCCTCCCTGCGCGCGCTGGTTCGCCCCCTGCTCACCGCCGTGCAGCGCCGTCGACGCGAGCGCGAAATGGCCGCCGAACTGCAACTGCACCTCGACCTGTTGACCGAGTCCCACCGCGAAAAGGGCCTGGCGCCGGAGGAGGCCAGGGCGGCCGCGCTGCGCGAGTTTGGACACGTGGAGGGCATCAAGGAACGGGCGCGCGACGGCTGGTCCTGGGGCTGGCTTGAGGACGCGCTGCGCGACTTCCGTACGTCGGCCCGGTCCCTCCGCCGAACCCCGGCTTTCGTGCTGGCGGTGGTGCTGACCCTGGCGCTCGGGATTGGTGCGAACACCGCGCTCTTCTCGATTCTCCACGCCGTGCTCTTTCGCCCGCTGGCGGTGACCGACGAGGCGCGGCTGGTGGTGCTGCGTGAGTTCCAGCGTCAGGATGCCCAGGCCGGATACGGCGTTTCGTATCTGAACTATCGTGACTGGAGCACCCAGGCGCGCAGCTACACCGGACTGGCCCTCGTCTCCGTCACGACCGTGTCGGTGGCCGGTCAGGGCGACGCGACCCAGGCTCCCGCCGCCGTGGTGTCCCCTTCCCTGTTCGACGTGCTGGGCGTCACCCCCGCGCTCGGCCGCGTCTTTCGCCCGGAGGACGACCGCGCTGGCGGTGCGGAGGGCCGGAGGGCTGTGTTGTTATCCCACTCGACCTGGCAGTCCCGATTCGGCGGTTCCGCCGCCGTGCTGGGGCAGACTCTCCTGATTGACGAACTGCCTCACGCAATCATCGGCGTGACCCCGGCCGGACTTTTTCCGGTCGAGGCTGAACCCGTTCACTATTGGGTGACCACGGCCGCCTATGGAGACCCCGGCGTATCCGGCACCGCCAATGCCAGCCGCGGCTACCGCTGCTACCTGGCCGCCCTCGGCCGGCTGAAGGACGGGGTCAGTCTCGAAACTGCCCGGGCCGAGCTGGGCTCGCTGCACGCCGGCCTCGTGGCGGCCCACCCCAGTCTCGGAAAGGACCTCGCCGCGGAAGTGACCCCACTCCGCGAACTCCTCATTGCGGACCTGCGCCCCCGCCTGTGGCTGGTCTTCGGCATGGTCGCGACGGTGCTGATCATTGCCTGTGTCAATGTCGCCAATCTCCTGCTCGCCCGCGCGACAACGCGACAACGGGAACTTGCGGTTCGAGCCGCGCTCGGGGCTGGTGCGTGGGCGCTGGTACGGCAATCCCTGATCGAGAGCCTGGTTCTGGCGGGTGCGGGATCCGCGTTTGGTCTCCTGCTGGCGGCATGGTTTCTCAGTGCGCTCCAGGCGCTGCAACCCGCATCCATCCCAGTCCTGACCGCCTTGGGGTTGAACGCACCGGTGCTGCTCTTTGCGGTCGTCACTGCCGGCCTGACCGGTCTGCTCTGTGGCGTTGCTCCTGCCTTCGTGGCGCATCGCTCCGCTCCCTCGGACGTATTGAAGAGCGGGGGACGAGCAGGAACGGAGTCCGGATGGCCCGATCGCGTGCGCGCCGCGCTGGTCACCGGACAGGTGGCGCTGGCCTTGGTGCTGCTCCTCTCCGCCGGCCTGCTGGCGCGGAGCTTGAACGCGTTGCAGCGGGTCCGTCCGGGGTTCGACACCGGAGAAATCCTGACCGCGCAGCTCTCGTTTTCGGGACACCGCTACGCCACGGACGATTTCGACCCTTCCAAGATCAACGGGTTTCTCTCCCGGGCGGAGGAACGCCTGCGTGCGCTTCCCGGCGTCACCGCGGTCAGTCATGCCCAGTGCGTGCCGCTCACTCCCGAAGAGAACAACACCCGGTTCACCGTGGTGGAAAACCCATCACCGCCCGGCCAGTCGGTTTCGGCCCAGCTCCGGTTCGTCGGCGCGGGGTACTTTGACCTGCTCCGCATTCCGCTGCGCAAGGGACGAGCGCTGGCCGAGACCGACCTGCCTTCAACGCCGGCTGTCGCCGTGGTGAACGAGGCCTTTGTGCGATCGTTCCTCACCGATCGTAATCCGATCGGACTTCACTTGAAACTGGGCTGGGGTGGCTCCGGTGCGAAGGAGATCGTCGGTGTGGTGGCCGATGTCCGTCACCGGTCGTTGAGCGATACCCCTCGCCCGGAAGTGTACGTGCCTCAATCGCAGTTCGCGAACGCCGGTGTGACCCTGCTGCTCCGAGTCCAGGGTTCGGCCGCCGGCCTGGCGCCTGTGTTGCGCGGCGTCCTGAGTGAGATCGACCCCGAGCTCCCGGTCACCGCGATCAAAACCCTGGAGGCCTACCGCGAGACTGCCCTGGCGCCGCATCGGTTTTCTGCGTTTCTCTTTGGTTGCTTCGCGGGCCTCGCCCTCCTGCTCACGGTGATCGGACTCTTCGGAGTCATCACCTACCACGTCAGCCGCCGCACCCAGGAAATCGGCATCCGCATGGCTCTCGGCGCCACTCCCCGCGACGTGCTCACCCTGATCACCGGACAGGGCATGCGGCTCGTCGGCCTGGGGATAGGCTTGGGTCTGGTCGGCAGCTTCGGGGCCACCCGGCTGCTGCGCAGTCACCTCTACGGCGTGAGCCCGACGGATCCACTCACCTTCGTGGCGATTGCCCTGTTGCTGGCCTCCGTGGCCTGCGTTGCCTGCCTGCTTCCGACCCGGAAGGCGCTGCGCGTTGACCCCAACGTGACGCTCCGTTGCGACTAGGGACGGCACGGTTGGCGCCAATCTGAAACTTTTCTGCAACCGCGGGCCTGCCTGCGGGGTTTTGCCAACCATGGTTCACGACCTCCGCTTTGCCGTGCGCATGATCGGCTCCCACCGTTGGTTTTCCGTCGCCGTGGTACTGACCCTCGCCTTGGGAATTGGGATCAACACCACCGTCTTCACGTTGGTCAACGCGGTGTTGTTCAAACCCGTCCCGATTCCCGGCGGCGAACGTCTGGTTTCAGTGTCGCAGCGGATTCCCACCCGCCCCAACCACCGTACCGGGATCGCTCTTCTCGACTACCGTGACTATCGGGAGCAGAATCGCACGTTTACGGGCCTCGAAGCCTTCTCCGGCACCGAGGCCGTCATCGGCGAACCGGGAATTCCGCCCGAGCGCTACCAGGCCGCGCACGTGTCCACCGGCCTGTTCGACCTGATCCGCACTCCCGTGGTGCTCGGTCGCGGTTTCACCGAGGCCGACGGCCAGGCCGGAGCGGCGCCGGTGGTGCTGCTCAGTCACCGCGTCTGGCTGGAGCGTTACGGAGGCAGCCGCGATGTGATTGGCCGGGTGGTGCGGCTCAGCGGCACCCCCACGACCATCATCGGGGTCATGCCCCCAGGCTGCAAATTCCCCAATCTGGAGGAGCTCTGGATGCCGTTGGTTCCCAACGAGCAACGCCTAAATCGCAACCATCGGGGGCTCCAACTCTTCGGTCTGCTCAAACCGGGAGTGTCCCTCGATGCCGCGCGGGCCGACCTCGAGGTCATCGCCGCTCGTCTCGCCACCGCCTATCCGGAGACCAACAAGGACTACCAGCCGCTGATCCGAACCTTTCACGAAACCTACAATGGAGATCAAATCCGCCTGGTCTTTCTCATGATGCTGGGCGCCGTTGGGTGCGTCCTGCTCATCGCCTGCGCCAATGTCGCCAATCTTCTCCTGAGCCGGGCCGTGGGACGATCGCGGGAAATTTCGATCCGGGCCGCCCTGGGTGCATCGCGTCGCCGGCTCATCCGTCAGCTGCTGCTCGAAAGCGTGCTGCTCAGTTGTCTCGGAGGGCTCCTCGGCCTGGCTCTCTCGGTCCTTGGCGTTCATCTCTTCGATCTCTCCACCACCGATGTGGGCCGGCCTTACTGGATTCAGTTTGAAATGGACTGGGTGGCCTTCGGCTATTTCGCCGCGCTCTCCATCGGCAGTGGTCTGGTGTTTGGCCTTGCACCCGCGGTGCGCGCCTCCCGGGTCGACCTCACCACTGCACTCAAGGACGGGGCGGCATCCGGAGGCAGCTCACGTAGCAGCCGGCTCACGGCCGCGTTGGTCGTCGGTCAGTTTGCCTTGACGATGGTGCTGATGACCGGTGCCGGACTGATGATGCGAAACTTCTTTGCGATCCAGTCGATAAACGCGTTCGTGCCTGCGGGAAAGCTGTTCACCGCCCACCTCAGTCTGCCCGACGGCAAAGGCGAACGGTACGAAAGCGTGCAGGCGCGACGATTGTTTCACGATCAGCTCCTCGCCCGGATTTCCGCTCTGCCCGGGGTCACCCACGCCGCGGTCGGTTCTCACCTGCCCGGCCTCGGCGCGGCCGTCCGCGACATCGAAATCGAAGGGCAACCCACGGAATCCGGCCAGCCCGCGCTTCGGGCCAGTGCCAATTTCCAGTCGCCTGACTACTTCACGGCCATTGGACTGCCCTTGCTGGCCGGAAGAGGTTTTGCGGGAACCGATGGAGAGGAGGGCAAGGAAGTGGCGGTCGTCACCCGCGCCTTCGCGGCCCGACATGGGTCCGTGGTCGACGCCATCGGCCGGCGGTTTCGTTTCCTCGACGCGGGGAAGCCCGGTCCCTGGATCACGGTCGTGGGTGTGTGCGGGGACCTGACTCAGGACACCCGGGAGCAGGAGGCTCCGCCCCTGGTGATACTCTCCCACCGACAAGAGCCCTGGGGCTGGCTCTCTTTGCTCGTGCGAAGCCAGGCTGACGCCTCAGTCATGGCGGGATCGGTCCGCGCGGCCGTCCAGGCGCTGGATCAGGATCTGCCGCTTCTCGACGCCCATTCCCTGTCCGCCGCCATGGAGCGCCAGCACTGGTTCCTCGCCGTGTTCGGCACCGTGTTCCTGGTGTTCGCCGCCATGGCGTTGCTGATGTCATCGGTCGGAATTTATGCGGTGGTGGCGCAATCAACCGCCCGCCGCACCCGCGAAATCGGCATTCGCATGGCGTTGGGCTCCACCACGGCGGGCATCGCCTGGTTGGTGCTCTCCCGAGGGCTCTGGCAGTTGGTCCTGGGCCTCGGCCTGGGCCTGGGGGGCGCCTTGGCCACCGTGCGCCTCCTCAAGACCGTGGGCTTTCTCAACTTGGTGTCCTCAACGGATCCCCTCGTATTCGCGTCGGTTTCCGGACTGCTGCTCGTCATTGGCCTCCTCGCGTGCTGGATCCCCGCCCGCCGGGCCTCGATTGTCGATCCGACCCAGGCCCTCCGCATCGACTGACCGCCCCTTCCGGGCCGGTCGATTCCCGCGCCCGCCCGCCCCGACCCGCGGTCTCAATGAGCGCGCTTTTATCCCACGCTTTGCCGTCCGCATCCTAGACATTCCTCCCCCGACCCGGCTAGGGTAATGGCATGTTCCGGAGTTTTCCCCGCATCCGCAACGGCCTCGCGCTCCTCGCACTGCTCGTGACAGGGCAAGTTTACGCGTCCGATGCCCCCCTTGGCTTCAACCGCGACATCCGGCCGATTCTGGCGGACAACTGCTTCAACTGCCACGGGCAGGATGCCGG
>JAEUGZ010000246.1 GCA_016794725.1 Opitutaceae bacterium
TGCAGGTGCTGGGGGCACGGGTGTCGGCGCTTCTGATACTCGTCTGTGCCCTTCCGTTTTGCTCCCCGATCACCATCCCGGGGCTCTCGACCCCGTTTGGCCTGGTCATTGCCTTTCTTGCCGCCCGCTATGCCGCCGGACTGCCCCCCTGGTTGCCGCGGCGCTTGAAACAAGTGGTTCTGCCCCAGAAGGTGCTCGCCCGAATTCTCGAAGTCGGAGGAAAAGTCATCTCTTGGTTTGAGGCCCGGATGAAGCCCCGGTGGGCGGTGATCGTGGATGCGCGCTGGAAGCTCCGCGTCCATGCCGTGGTCATAGTCCTGGCGGCGCTGGTGCTCATGCTGCCGCTGCCACCGTTCCCTCCCTTTTCCAATACCCTGCCCGCATTGGTGGTCGTGATTCTCACGCTCAGCACGCTTGAGAAGGACGGGGCAGGCGTGGTGGCGGGACACGCGCTCTTTGTCAGCACCCTGATCTACTTTGCCTTCTGGGCGACCGTGATCTGGGAGGCCATCCTCCACTTCGCGCACAAATTCGGCTTCTAGGCCGGGTTTCCGGGCGCATCCATCATTGTGAAGAAACAGCATCCGTTGGAGGTGGGATCGCCGACCCCGCGAGGATCGGCGTCGCCGGGCCGGACGCTTGACGCCTGGTCTCTCTGAAACGTCCTCATGGATTGCGCTCGCTCCGGGGGCGGTTACAGGGTGGGGCATGAAGCGTTCTCAAGTGCGGACCAGCCCGATTGACGTCGTTCGCTGGGATCGCGAGGAGGCGAATGCCGTTGATGACGTTCTGGCCGTGGAGGAACCGCTGGAACTGCAGGTGGGGGGGCGCAGCCTGGCGGTGGTGATGCGCACACCGGGGCACGATCGCGAGCTGGCGGCGGGCTTCCTTCTGACCGAGGGTATCCTTGCAAGTGGGCGAGACCTCCTGGACCTGGTGCCCTGCCGCGACGGCGCCAATCCTTCGGAAAACCGACTCGATGCGATCCTGGCTCCCGGAGTCACGGTCGACTGGGAGCGGCTCCAGCGGCACACGTTCGCTTCCTCCAGCTGCGGGTTGTGCGGCAAAGCCAGCATTGAGGCGGTCCGGATCCGATGCGCGCCGTTGTCGCGAACGGTGACTCCCAGCGCCGGGGTCCTTGCCGCTCTGCCCGAGCGCCTGCGCGCCGCTCAGGCGGGATTTGATGTCACCGGGGGATTGCATGCCAGCGGCCTGTTCACCCGACAGGGCGAGCTGCAGGTGGTTCGCGAAGACGTGGGACGGCACAATGCCTTGGACAAGGTCATCGGCTGGGCCTTGCTGCGGGACGCGCTTCCGCTCGACGACCGCATCCTGCTGGTCAGCGGCCGTGTGTCCTTTGAGCTCATGCAAAAGGCTCTCATGGCCGGAATTGGTTGTGTGGCAGCTGTTTCCGCCCCGACCAGCCTGGCGGTGGCTTTTGCGCGAGAATCGGGCCAGACCTTGGTCGGGTTCGTTCGGGGACAACGGATGAATGTTTACGCGGGCACTTTGTTCGCCTGACTGGGTCCGACTACGAACCTTGGTACCATGGTTGTGACCCTTTTCCGTTCCCGACAGATCGACCCGAATGTCTTACTCCAAGCGGCTCGCCGGCGTGGACCCGCGGCGGGTTGGGCGACGCTCCTGTCGCTGGGGCTGTTTGCCCTCTCGCTTGTTGGGGGGGTGTCACAGGCCGCGGCGGCCACTCCGGCGGAGACGTTGCTGGACATGGTTTCACGCCAGAAAACGCTGCTCGCCGCGGCGGAAAAAAAGCCGTCGCAGCACGAACTCGAAGACCTGCGCCAGCCCTTGCAGGAACTCTGCTACGAGTATGAGGACTTTTTGCGCAAGAACCCGAAACTGGCCGAGGCCTACGTGAGCTACGCGGCGCTGCTGGACCACCCGATCATCGATGAGCGCCGCCGCTCGACGGCCCTGCTGCTCAAGGCCAACCAACTCAATCCCGAGCTGGCCCGGGTCAAGAATCAGCTGGGCAATCACGTGGCGGAGGACGGTCGCCCGCTCGAGGCGCTCAACTACTTCCTCGCGGCCATCCGACTCGAGCCCAAGGAGCCACTTTATCACTACCAACTGGGGACGCTGCTCGTCGAAGCGCGCGATGATTTTCTGAAGAGCGGCGAATGGACAGCCGACAAGATCGACTCTTCGCTCCTGCACGCGTTTCACGAAGCCGCGCGGCTCGAGCCGGACAACTGGCGTTATTCGTACCGGTATGGACTGGCCTTTTACGATGTGGCCAAGCCAGACTGGGCGGCCGCGCTCGTCTTCTGGCAGGAGTTCGAAGCCCGGCTGAAACCCGGGGTGGAGCAGCAGACCAGCCGCCTCCATCAGGCGCGCGCCCTGGCGGGCCTGGGCGCGCGGGCCAAGGCCGACGAGATGCTCGCGACCGTGACCGAGCCGGCGCTGGCCAAGCAGAAGGAGAAGCTTGCCGCCGAGTGGGCTGCGCTCGCCGCCCCTGCCGGGTCCGCCTCAGCTCCAGCCAGGCCCGAGGCGACCGAACCCGCGGCGGGCAAGTAGCCGGCTGCGTCGGCTCAATAGCTGTCCTTCGTCACCTTCACCTTGCCGCGGAAGATGTAGTAGACGCTGGCGGTGTAGGCGAGGACGATGGGCACGCCGATGGCGGCGATGATCGTCATCGTATGAAGCGTCTTCCGAGTCGAGGAGGCATTGTAAGCGGTCAGTGAATACTGCGGATTGGGCAGCGAGTAGACCATGTGGGGGAACATGCCGAGGCCAAAGAGGGCCATGAGCAGAAGCATGGTGGCGCAGGAACTGAGGAAGGCGCGCCCATCGCGACCATGATGGACTTCCCGGGGGATGTTGGCGATGGCGAGGACGAGGAGGATCGCGAAGACGAACAGCACGGGCTGGGCGCGCAGGACGTCGGTGATGTGCGGGATGTAGAGCAGGGTGGCGAGGGTCACCACCGCGTAACAGACGATGAAGGCGATGATGAGCGGGTTGATCCAACGCCGGATGCGGGCCTGGAGTGCACCCTCGGTTTTCATGTGGAGGTAGATGGCGCCGTGCATCATGAAGAGCGACACGGTCGTCACGCCCATGAGCAGCGCATAGGGCTGGAGCAGTCCGAGAAATGTGCCCGCGAACTCCCCGCTTTCGTCAATCGGTATGCCCCAGGCGATGTTGCCCATGGCCACCCCGATAAGGAACGACGCGGTGGTGCTGCCGGCGAAGAAGCCGCGGTCCCACCAGCGCCGCCACCAGGGCCAGGGCTCCTTGCTGCGGAACTCGATCGCGACCGCGCGGAAGATGAGCGCGAAGAGCAGGAGCATGAACGCGAGGTAGAAGCCGGAGAACACCGTGGCATAGACCGGCGGGAAGGCGGCGAAGAGCGCGCCGCCACCGGTGACGAGCCAGACCTCGTTGCCGTCCCACACCGGGCCGATGGCATTGTAGAGCACCCGGCGCTCGTCGTCGTCCTTGATCCACGGCAGCAGCGCCCCGACTCCCAGATCGAATCCATCGAGCACGGCGTAGCCGGCGAAGAGCACTCCCACGATGACAAACCAAAGCAGGGCGTAGTCCATGGCGGGAAGGGTGGGTCAGGCGCGCTGCTGCTTCATCCACGCCTTGGGCAGCGTGTGGCTTTCCTCGACCGGCTCCGGACCGTGCTGGATCTTGCGCGTCAGCAGGTAGAGGAAGAGCAGGAAGAGCAGCAGGTAGATCAGGCCGAAGCCGATGAGGGAGGCCACCACCTGGTTCGCCTTGACGACCTTGGACAGGCCCTCGCTGGTGCGCAGGAAGCCCCAGACGATCCAGGGCTGGCGCCCGATTTCCGCGGTGAACCATCCGGCCTGGTTGGCAATCTGCGGGAGCAACACCGAGGGCACGGCGAGCAGCAGGAACACCCGGGTCAGCGGACGTGTCGGATCGTGCAGCGCGTTGCGCCACCAGAGGAGGCAGCCCCAGATCGAAAGTCCGATCAGCGAAAAACCGATGGCCACCATGAGGTGAAAGAGCTGGAACGTGGGCTGGATGGGTGGCCGCAGGTCGGGAGGAATGTCCTTCAGGCCGGTGACCACCTGGTTGCGGTCGCCGGCGATGAGCAGGCTGAGCCCGCCCGGAAAGGCCGGACCGTGGGTGCGTTCCGCTTTGGTATCCACCCAGCCAAACAGGTGGAGCGGGGCATCCGGTCCGGTTTCCCACTTTCCTTCCATGGCCGCGAGTTTGGACGGCTGGTGCCGGGCCACGCCGATCGCGGAGCTGTGTCCGGTGGCCAGGGACAGCAGCGAGGCGCAGAGTCCCAGGGCGAGCCCGAATTTCAGCGACGAACGGGCGAACTCGAGATGCCGCCTGCGCAGCAGGTAGTAGGCGCCGACGCTGACCACCAAGAACGCGCCGGCCGACCAGCAGCCGACCAGCGTGTGACCCAGCCGGTCCATCGACGATGGGTTGAACACCACCTCCCAGAAATCGTCGATCACCATGCGGGCGTGTCCCAAGTCCTCGGGCTGGAGCCGGTAGCCCGCGGGCGCAGGCACGCCGTGGAGTTCGAGGTGCGAACCGGCCGGTGTTTGCTGCCAGGAATTGGCCACGATGATCCAGACCGCGCTGAAATGCGCTCCCAACGCCACCATGCAGGTGGCGAAGAAGTGGAGACCCGGCCCCACCTTGTCCCAGCCGAAGAGCAGGATAGCGAGAAAACCGGACTCCAGGAAAAAGGCGAAAATACCCTCAGCCGCGAGGGCGCTGCCGAAGATGTCTCCCACAAACCGCGAGTACGTCGCCCAGTTGGTTCCGAACTCAAACTCCAGCACGATCCCCGTCGCCACCCCGAGCCCGAAGATCAACCCAAAGACCTTCGTCCAGAACCGCGCCATGTTGTGATAGAGCGGATCCCGCGTGCGCAACCACCGCGCCTCCATCATGACCAGCACCAGTCCCAACCCAATGCTCAGGGGTGGATACAAGTAGTGGAAAGCGACTGTGAAGGCGAACTGGATGCGGGACAGGATCTCGACGTTCATGGTGGGAGCAGGACGGGTTCACTCGATCTGCGACCAAATCACCAACCAACCGACGTCCGCACCGTACGGTGCGCCGCCCGAAAGGCGAGCCGGCGGCGCGCGCGTCCGGTCGGCAGTAGACCTGGCACTGTGCGCAGCCAGAAGTGCTGCTGGCCCGGGGCGGGGTTGGGCGGCGATCCGACGGATCCGACCGATCGGTCCGATCCGACCGATGCCCGCCAAACCAGCGAAAAGCGGGCTTTACTATATGCGCTAACGCGCATATATTTGTTTTTATGCCGGACGTCTGTTCACTGAGCTCCATGGGAAAACCTCGCTCGCCGCGTCTGCTCACCGACGAGGCGTTGGGCATGATCGCCCGGCGCTTCTCCTTGCTCGCGGAACCAATGCGCCTGCGGCTGTTGCATGCGCTGTTTGATGGGGAGAAGTCCGTGAATGTGCTGGTGGGGCTCAGCGGCGGGACGCAGGCCAATGTCTCGCGGCACCTGCAATCCCTCGCGGAGGCCGGCATACTTGGACGGCGGAAAGAGGGCTTGCAGGTGTTCTATTCGATTGCCGACCCTTCGATTTTCCAGCTTTGCGACCTGGTGTGCGGCAGCCTCGAACAGAAGCTGGTGCGCGATGCGGAGGCGTTTGGACGTCGCAAGGCGGAGGGCGACGCCAAGGGTTTCGCGGGTGCCTAGGACGGGCGGGAGGCGACGGCTGGTTCCGATGGCACCGCCGGTGGCGTGTTCCGGGTGCGGGTGATGGCCGAGAGGGTGGCGGACAGTTCCGCCTGACGGGCCGGTTTGCCGAGCGAGGCATTGGCTCCGCAGGACAACCAGCGAAGGTGGGTGGCGGGCGCGGCATCCGCCGAGAATCCCAGGACGGGTACATCGCGATCCAGCACCCCGTGACGTCCGGCGCGAATGGCCTCCACCGTCTGCCAGCCGTCGAGGTCGGGCATCATGCCATCGAGCACGACATAGTCGAAGTGACTTTGGGCCAGGCGTGCGAGCGCGGCGCGGCCGGAGTCCACCGCCTCGACCCGGTAGCCGCACCGTTGGAGCAGGGCGACGGTGACCCGCCGGGCCACGGCGTTGTCGTCGGCCAGCAGCACGCTGCTTCCCAAGTCCGGCTCGGGCAGGAGTGGAACCACGGGGATCGCGGGGGGCGGCAGCTCGGGCGCGAGCAGTTGTTGGGCAAGCGCGCGCCGGTGGACCGCTCCCACCGGGATTTCATCGACGCCACCCTCCCAGCACAGGGTCGACACCCGCACAGGCAGGTCCGGGTCAACGGACGTGGGAATATCGGGTGTGGAAACAACCGCGACGCCGAGCGAGCGGAGCGAAGCCGTGACCGCCCGGGTCATGAAGGCGTCCGCGCTTCGCAGCCGCGCGGAGCGTCCGCGCAGGCGCTGGATCAGTCCGGGGATTTCTCCGTCGCCCTCCGTGTCGGCGAGCGGAAGCTCGACCCGGAAGGTGGTGCCGACCCCGCGCTCGCTCGAAACCGCGATGCCGCCGCCCATCGCTTGAACGAGGCGTTCGGTGATGGCCAGGCCGAGACCGGTGCCCTCCACCCCGGTCACGGCCGAGCCGCGCTGGAACGGCTTGAAGAGCAGGGCCTGTTCCTCCGCGTCCATGCCAGGCCCGGTGTCCTCGATCGAGAGAACGACGTCGCCGGGATGCGTGCCCGCGCTGACCCGGACGAGCACGTGACCCGTTTCAGTGAATTTGACCGCGTTGCCGGCCAGGTTGAAGACGATTTGGCGCAGCCGGTCGGAGTCACCCCTCAATCCGCCCGTGAACCCGGGCTCGATCCAAGCTGCAAGGCGAAGGCCCTTCTTGGCCGCGGTGACACTCAGGAGGTCGACGGCGGGGTCGAGCACGTCGTCGATCAGAAACGGGGTGCGGGCCAGTTCGACCTTTCCGGATTCGATGCGCGTCAGGTCCAGCAGGTCATTGATCAGCCGGAGCAGGGCCTCGCCGGCCTCACGAATCACCTGGGTTTCCGCGCGCTGGCTGGAGTCGAGTTTGCTGGCGAGCAGCACCTCTGTCATGCCGATGATGGCGTGGAGCGGGGTGCGTAGATCGTGGCTGACCTGGGCGAGAAACACGGACTTGGCTGAGCTGGCCGCGCGTGCCTCCGCCACCGCCGCATTGGCCTGATGTAGCGCCTGTTCCACCGCCCGTTTGGCGGAGAGCAGGGCCTCGGCGTTCTGGCGGTGAGAGGTGACGTCCCTCAGGACGAACATCCGTCCAAAGTGAACGCCCCGTTCACCCTTCAACAAGCTGGTCTGCACCGCCCAGCTGTTGCCCTTGAACCACAGTTCTCGAAGGCCTTCGGGTGCATCGGGCGTAAAAAGAGCCTCATCCTGTGAAGTCAGTCCCTTCAGCAGCTCGGACACGGGCTTGCCCGAGTCGTCCGCCGTAAACCCAAACCGGTAGGCGGCGGCCGGATTGTGTCGCACCAAGCGGCCACTCGCGTCAATCGCCAGCACCGGGTCCGGCATGCGGTCGAACAGGGTTTCCGCCGCCATCGGTTGCAGGTCGAAAAGCCGGAGTCGAATGACGGCCCACGACATGGCCAGCCCCGAGGCCGCGAACCCCACCGGGGTATGATCGACCTCACCGAACGGCCCAAGGCGCAACAGGTAAGCCGCGCTCGTCAGCCAAGGGGCGAACACCGCTGCCAGCGCCATCCAGTTCTGTTGGCGAAACACCCCGTCCAGCCGTAGCTCATACCGCAACATGGCAACGGTACTCGCCGTCATCAGGCCATAACAGTAGGCAATGTTCACCCAAAACAAGGGTCCACGTTCGTACCGTGCAAATTGGAAACCGTGCAACTCGATCGGCACGACTTCAACCCAGACGAGGCGGTGCAAACCGTTGGTGCTCACGGCGAGGAAAAGCCCCAAAGCGGTGAACAGGAGTCCCCGCGACACAGCCTTGGGTGGTTCGCGGCCTTCGTGGGTGTAGGCGTAGGTGAACGAATAGAGCGTGAAGGGAACCAGGACTACACCCAGGTAGGAAAGCTGTGACAGACAGGTTTTTGCGTGGAGCGAGACCACGGAAAACTCCAACGCGCCGAGCAAAGCCCAGAAGGCGGCGGCGGCGAGGACGCGCCAGAGCCAGACCGCGCCTTTGGCGGCGCGACGATACCGCCACGCGAGGGAGGCGCCCAGCAGGGAGAGGCCGCAGGCGATCGCTTGCGGTAATGCCAATGGCGTGAATTGCCAGGTGAGCCACGGCTCCATCTCCCCACTATCGACTCCTCCGGCAAGTCCCTGAAGGCGGTGGGGCGGCCTGCGGGAGCGCGGGGCTTGTCAGGACGCGGTTTATCGGTGTCCATGAAGGGGACGGCGCATCACCGCCGCGTCACTTTCCATGCATAAGAACGCAATCAAGCGTACGGTCGACATGCAGATCATGGCCGACTGGGTTGAAACCGGATCCCGGGTCCTCGACCTTGGCTGCGGGCGCGGCGTGCTGATGGAGTTCCTGGCCCAGTCCAAGGGCGCCGAGGTGGTGGGAGTGGACCTCGATGTCGACAAGATCAGCAACTGCATCAAACGCGGGGTCACCGCCTACCAGGGTGACATGATGGACTTCATGCGGGCGTTTCCCGACGATCACTTTGACCGGGTGATTTGCTCGCGGACGGTGGAAGAGCTGGGTGCACCCAACCAGGTGATCGCGGAAGCGCTCCGGGTGGGGCGGGCATTGACCGTGGGCTTCGTGAACCACGGCTACTGGAAGAACCGCCTCGACGTGGCCTGGAGTGGTCGCAAACCCCGCAACGCGGTCTACACCACGGACTGGCACGAGAGTCGTCCCGCCAATCCCGCCACGATCGCCGACTTCGAGTCGTTTTGCGCCGCCAAACACATTCGCATTGCGCGTCGCGTACATCTCCGCGGCGACTGGCAGACCCCCTGTTCGGCGCTGCCCAATCTGCTGGCTGGATACGCGCTGTACGATCTGGCCCGGGGCAATACGACCCCGGCAACGGCGGGCTGACGTCGCCTGCGCAGGGCCTGCAAGAGCGCCTCGACCCGGGTTGTCACGAGGCGGTTGTCCGCGGTTCGTCTTCCACCCCGGCCATGAGTCGCATGAGCGAGGCCTCGCTGGCCTCGGTGTGGGGAACTTCTCCGACCAGGCGGCCGCCGCGCATGACGAGGATGCGGCGACAGAGTCCGATCAACTCGGGAAGTTCCGATGACACGACCAGGATGGCCTTGCCCTGGCAGGCGAGTTCGTCGAGCAACGGGTAGATCTCCGCCTTGGCACCGACGTCGACACCGCGGGTCGGTTCGTCGACCAGGAGCACGTCGCAGTCACGCGCGAGCCACTTTGCCAGCGCGACCTTCTGCTGGTTGCCGCCGCTGAGTCCGCCGATGAGGGTCTCGATGGTCGGCGCTTTGACGCGCAGCTGGTCGGCGTACTTCTGGGCGAGCGAGCGTTCCCGCCGGCGGTGCACCCAGCCAAATCGGGTCAGGCCGGGCAGGGCGGCGAGCGACGTGTTTTCCCGGCAGCTCAGGCCAAGCACGAGTCCTTGTCGCTTGCGGTCCTCCGGCACGAGGCCCAGGCGGGCATCGAGGGCGGCATTGACGGAGCCGACTGGCAGGAGGTGTCCCTTGACCCGGACTTCGCCGGTGGCCTCGGGATCGAGCCCGAAGATGGCCTGCAGCGTTTCACTGCGTCCGGCGCCGACGAGGCCGGCCAGGCCGACGATCTCGCCCGCGCGCAGGGCGAGATCAATCCCGGAGAAATTTCCGGGAGAGCTCAGTCCGCGCACGCGCAACTGCTCCTCCCCGGGTTCGCGGGCGAGGTGGGCTGGAGTCTGCAGGCGCAGCTCGCGACCGATCATCTGGGTCACCACGCGCTGGGGATTCGTCTCGGCGATCCGCCCGGTGCTGACGTGATGGCCGTCGCGCAGGACGGTGATGGAGTCGCAGAGCGCAAACAGCTCCTCCATCCGATGGGAAACGTAGACCAGGGTGATGCCCCGGCCTCGCAGTTCGCGGACCAGGCGGAACAGTTCCCGGGTTTCGCCGGCCGACAGCGAGCTCGATGGCTCGTCCATGACGATGATGCGCGCCCCGGTGCCGACTGCCGCGGCGATCTGCACCAGCTGCTCGAGTCCGGTGGAGAGACTCCCGATGAGCCGGTCGGGAACAATGTCCGCTCCGACCGCCGCAAGCATCGTGCGCGCGCGCGCGCGCAGGACGGCGCGATCGACCCAGCCGGCCCGGTTGCGCGGCAGGTCGCCGAGACAGAGGTTCTCGGCCACGCTCAGGTTGGGGCAGAAGGCCAGCTCCTGGTGCACCATGGCGATGCCGAGCTGGCGCGCCTCGAGCGGCGAGGCCGGGGCGATGACGCGGCCCTCCAGTCGGATTTCACCCGCATCCGAACGGTAGATACCAGCGAGGATCTTGCCCAGCGTGCTCTTGCCCGCCCCGTTTTCTCCGATCAGGGCGTGGCATGCGCCGCGCTCGATCGCGAAACTGACGTCATCGAGGGCCTGCACGCCCGGAAACCGTTTTCCGATGTGGTGAAATTCCAGGTACGCGGACATCAATCCGGTCTCGGGCGTGAGGGTCGTGGTGTCACGCCGGCGGTCGCAGGCGCGGAGGCAGAAGGGTGCGAGCGCGTGGCGGGTTACTTGGGCAGCCAGGTGTCCCAGTTCTTTGCGAAGGCGTCGACATTGTCCTTGGTCACGGGGATCAAGGCGCTGATCTCCTTCTGCGAGGGAGGATCCTTCTTGAGCAGGATCTTGTCGACAAGCAGTTCGACCGAGCGTTTGCCCCATTCGAAACACTGCTGGGCGAGCAGGACCGGCACGTGACCGCTGCGGATGTAGGCGAGCTGGGGCGGCAGGGCGTCGACCGAGACGCACTTCACGGTGCCGGGCTGCCACTTCAGCGCATTGTCGGTGAAGAGTGGCCAGCCTCCGATCAGGGCCCAGCCGGTGATTTCCGGATTGGCCTGCATAACCTGCTCGATCTTGGCGGCGGCATCCTGGGGCGTCTCCTTGTGATAGTAGACGCCCTTGATCGTGATACCCGGGAATTTTTCCGCGATCGCTTTGACCCCCTGCACCCGCTTCTGCAGGTTCGGCGCATTCTGATTGCCGGCGAGGATGGCGATGGTGCCCTTGCCATTCATGATCTTGGCCAGCTCCTGCATGACCTGTTTGCCGCATTCAATGTCGTCGACCCCGTAGGTCACGAAACGTTTGCTGTTGGGGGCATCGGAGTCGAAGGTCGCCACCGGAACGCCGTTCGAGACCGCGGAGTTGATGGCGTCGGTCAGCTTGTTCGCGTCCGAGCAGCTCACCGCGATGCCTTCGGCGCCCGCGAGCACCAGCTGCTCGATGGCCTCGGCCTGACGCTGCGAGTCTTCCTCGTTGGGTGTGCGCCAGTCGATTTTGATGGTGACGCCGTGTTTGGCGCTGAGCGCCTTGGCGGCACTTTCCGCGCCGACGCGCGCGGCTTGGAAGACCGGGTTTCCTTGGGATTTGGCAACCAGGCCGATGGTGATCGTCCGAGGGGCGGCGACCAGGGTGCTGGCAGCGGCCAGCAGGAGGAGGAGGAGACGCATAGGAGAAGAGTGAAGTGCGAAGAGTGAAGAGTGAAAATGGAATGACTGATGACTAATGACGAATGGTGGAGTGCCGGCGAAGCGTGAAAGGTTCGGTTGGAGGTGGCCTCGCCGAGGCCGCGGACGCGTCCGGCGCGCCGGTGTGGGCCATGGCCGCATGCCATGCCCCCTTCAGCCCCGCCGGACCCCTCGCTGAACTCCAAGGTAAATTCGCTGGTTTCATCTTCTCCCCATTCATGGCTCCCCAAATTCTGTTTTTGTTGCCGATTTCACTCTTCACTCTTCGCCCTTCTTCATCGCCCTTCACTCCTTCTTCATCCGCCGCTTGCTGAGCCAGGTGTTGAAGTTGTCGAGCACGACGGCGGCGATGACCACGACGCCGATGATGATCTGGCTGTAGTTTTGATCGATACCGAGAATGACGATGCCGCTGTTGATCATTTGGATGATCAAGGCTCCCAGCACGACCCCGAGGGCGGAACCGCGTCCCCCGGAGAGGCTGGCACCGCCGACGACCGCGGCGGCGATGACGTTGAGCTCGTAGCCCTGTCCATCGCCCGAGGTGGCGGCGCCGTAATAGCCGAGGGAGAGCAGCGCGGCGATCCCGGCGCCGAGTCCGGAGAACAGGTAAACGCCGAGTTTGACGCGCTGGACTCGGATGCCGCTGAAACGCGAGGCCAGTTCGTTGCCACCAACCGCGTACACCCGGCGTCCGGCCGCGAGACGAGCCAGGAAAATCCACCCGGCCACCGTGACCAGAATCATCACCAGCAACGGGACGAGACTCAGCCCCTGGCCGACCTCCAGCCGCACCAGATCGCGAAACCCCTGCGGAAACCCCCCGACCGACTGACCTTTGGTGGCGACAAAGGCGATGCCGCGCAGGATGGCCATGCTGCCCAGGGTGATGATAAACGGGTGCACCCCCAAGGTGACGATCAGCCCGCCATTTGCCAACCCGCAGAGCGCAGCGGTTCCCACGCAGACACCGGCGCCGATCACGATTCCCATCGTCCCGGCCGCCACGCCCGGCCCCTCCGGCCCAAAGTGGTGCAACGCCAGAGCCCCCAGAACCGAGGCCAGGGCATAGATGGAGCCCACTGACAGGTCGATCCCGCCGGAGATGATGACAAAGGCCATGCCCACGGCCATGATGGCGATGAAGCTCGTGTCCTTCGCCAACTGCGCGAGGTTTTGCGGGTTGAGGAACTTGTTCTTCTCCACGAAGGCGGGAGTCCGTTCGCCGCTGGCATCCGTGATGAACACGCGCTGCCGGGTACCGTCCGGCCCCACCTCAAAGACGGGCGCCCGCACCGAGCCGCTAAAGCCGTACAGCAGCGCCCCCAAAGCAAGAATGACCAGGATGAGGCCGCTTTCCTGAAAGCGGAGCACCGAACGGAGGGGTGAGGGCATGCCGGTGCGTCATACAACAGCCTGCCCGGAGGGCGACAAGAGCAGAGTCCGGCCGCCGTCGTTTCACGAAGGCGGCCGGACGAATGACGAATGACGAATGACCGCGGGCCAGTATACTTGAGTTTTGGCAGGAGTTTCGCTGTAGGCGGAGCTGCTGACTAAATTTGGGAAACTGAAAGAAGTGGCTTCTGTCGCCGTTGGAGGTGGCCTCGGTGAGGCCGCGACGGGACCGACCGGTCCCGCCTTCGTTGCCCGACTTCTTCACGCGACGCCAATCTCCGCGGGGTCGTCGACCCACCTCCAACGGACGCCGACGTTGGATCGGGCTTCAGTTGAGGCGACTGTGGGAACGCCCTCCCTTTAACCACTGCTCACCGAGATGGCCTCTCCCACGTCATTTTCCCAAAATCAGCGCCTTTGGGGCGCTTGAGCCGCAGGGACTGGCCTCGCGCTGCTTACTTCAGAAAACCGCGGACCAGATCGTACAATTGGGGGGATTCGAGCAGGAAGGAGTCGTGTCCCAAATCCGTGTTGAGTTCAGCGTAACTCGCCCGTTTTCCCGCCCGCAGCAGGGCCAGGGCGATTTCACGGTTCTGCTCCGGAGGAAAGAGCCAGTCGCTCGTGAACCCCATGATCAGCGACTCCGCCTCGACCGCCGCGAACGCCTGTTCGAGCGTGCCTTCCGCCGCGAGGTCGAACTGATCGATGGCTCGCGTGATATAGAGGTACGAATTGGCATCGAACCGGTTGATGAAACTCTGACCTTGGTGTCGCAAGTAGCTTTCAATCTCGAACTCAAAGCCCGCCGGTGCCGGGGAGGCTGCTTCCGAAGTCGCGTTCGCCAACGCTTTGATCGACCGTCGGCGGCGACCGAACTTCCGATCGAGACCGGCATCACTTAAGTAAGTGATATGAGCCATCATGCGCGCGATGGCGAGACCGACCCGGGGGCCGCCGGTTTTCGGGTAGTCCCCCTTTTTCCAATCCGGATCCTGCATGATCGCCTGGCGACCCACCTCGTTGAAGGCGATGCCCTGTGCGCTCTCGCGCGCTGTGGTCGCCATGGCGAGGACTTTGCGCACCTTGGAGGGAAACTCGACGGCCCATTGCAGGGCCTGCATCCCACCCATCGAACCCCCGATGACCGCGTGCAGGGACGGCACGCCGATGCCTTCCAGCCAACGTTGCTGCGCACGGACCATGTCCCGGATGGTCACCGCCGGAAATGCCGTGCCATACGGGCGCCCAGTGGCCAGGTTGGTCGAGGAGGGGCCGCTCGAACCCTGGCACCCGCCGAGGACGTTGGAGCATAGTACAAGAAACTTGTTCGTATCGACCGGTTTACCTGGACCGATGAGGTTGTTCCACCAGCCCTGCTTGCGATCCGTGAGGGCATGGATGCCGGCGCAGTGGTGGTCACCGCTCAAGGCGTGGCAGATGAGGATGGCGTTGTCCCGGGCCGCATTCGGCCGGCCATAGGTTTCGTAGCGCAGGGTGAACCCGGGCAGGGTCTGTCCTGAATCGAAAACAAAGGGATCCGTCGTGATGAAATCGCGTGGCTCCACCAGACCCACATCGCCCGGTTCGGACCGGGTGTCGTCGGAGAGGGATTCGGCATCATTCATGGGAGCGACGTTTCTAAGCCGCAAACTACGGCACAAACGCAAAGGAAAACAACCACGGTTGGAAAGCCGAAGCTCCGCGAACCGTTGGAAACGGGGAGGTTCGAACGAGAAAGCCTGCCACCTGCGGCGCCCCGTTGTCGTAGGGGTCGCGCGTGCGCGTCAACTTAAGGACCGGGCGTGGGAAATGGCAGCGGTTCTGGTGGAGGTGGCCTCGGCGGGGCCGCGACGGGACCAAGCGGTCCCGCCTCCGTTGACCGGTTTCTTCACGCGACACCCATCTCCGCGGGATCGACGACCCCACCTCCACCAGGCGGCGACTTCGAATCGCGCTTAGGTTGACGCGCATGAAGGGTCGCGGGAGCGCCTAGCTCCAGGATTGAGAAATCGGCCGGGCTGGGTTCAAGTCCGGGGCGCCGTCGCCCCCCGGACGCATATTTTCCCCATGAAGCGTCGCACCTTTCTCCGCTCCGGCCTTGCCGGCATAGTCGGCACCGCACTGGCCCCGCAGATCGTCCCTTCCCGCTTGCTTGGACAGACGGCTCCGTCACGGAAAGTCACCTTGGGCTTTATCGGCGTGGGCACCCACGGCCTTGGGGTCAATCTGCGCTCCTTCCTGCAGCAGGACGACTGCGAGGTGCTGGCGGTGTGTGATGTATTTCGGTCGCGACGCGAGCAGGTGCGGGACGAGGTACGCCGGCACACGGGTACGTCGACCTGTGTGGCGGTGGCGGATTTCCGCGACGTGCTGGGCCGGTCGGATATCGATGCGGTGGTGATATCTACGCCGGATCACTGGCACGTCACCATGGCGCTGATGGCCCTCGAGGCGGGCAAGAAGGTTTTCTGCGAGAAACCAACCCTGACCATCGCCGAGGGCCGGCAACTGGCCGACGCCGTGGCGCGCCGGCAGGCGCTGTTTGCGGTCGGCCTGGAGGATCGCGCGGTGATCCACTACCACCGCCTCGCCGAGGCCGTGCGCAATGGCGCGATTGGACACCTGCAGCGCATCCAGGTGGGATTGCCGGAGAAACCCGCATTTCCGCAGGAGGCGCCGGCCGCGGTTCCCGGCGATCTCAATTTTGAGCTGTGGCTCGGTCCGGCCCCGCGGCGGGAGTACACCCCGTCGCTGACCGACGCCCAGGTCTGGCGACAGGTCCGCGACTTTTCCGGCGGATCCCTGACCGACTGGGGTGCCCACCTGGTGGATACGGCCCAGGTGGCGAACTTCTCCGAAACCTCCGGGCCGGTTGCCGTCGAGGGCACGGGTGTCATCCCCCCGGGGTCGATCAACACCGTGCCCCAGCGCTATCACCTGACCTACACCTACGCCAATGGCGTGACCCTCGAAGTGACCTCGGGCCGGACCTTCATCCGGTTCGAGGGAACCCAGGGCTGGGTGGGAAATACGGGCTGGTCCGGCCCCTTCGAGGCCAGCGACCTCGAACTCCTCCGCCGCAAGTACGACCCCGCCACCAACAAGCTCTGGCCCCTCCGTCCCCGGGAGCAGCGCGATTTCCTCGACTGCATCAAAAACGGACAGCCACCCCTCTACACCGCCGAGGCCCTGCAACGCCTGAGCACCACGCTGCACGTCGGCGCCATCGCGATGGAACTCGGGCGGCCGCTGAAGTGGGACCCGGTGAAGGAGGAGTTTCCCGGCGATGCCGCGGCCAACGCCCTGCGGTCGCGTCCCACGCGCGACGACTGGAAGCGAGCCTGAGCCCGTTCTCACCAGACCCCGGCCCGCGGACGCCGGTCAGGCGAAGACTGGGGCGGCCAGCTCCAGCCAGTGTGCCACTGTCGGCGAGGGCTGCCTGCCGCGCCACAGTGCCTGCACCCTCAACCGGGGAGGCGCGGGTCGCAGCGGGCGCACCACCAGCCCGGCGGGAAGTGCATCCGCCAGACGCAGGCTGCACGGGGCGACGCCGAGTCCGGCCTGCACCATCCACAGGAGGCCAGAAAAGTCGTCGTCGGCGGCGTAGGACTGCAGGGGCACTGCGTGTTGGGCGGCGAGACGCAGGAGCAACTGGCCGAAGTGCGGATTGCCCCGGATGAGCAACAGTCTCGATCCGGTGAGCGCGGCCAGCGCGAGGAAGGCCGCTTCGGCGCGCGGGTCGTCGCGGCGCAGCGCGATGCCCTGGTGTTCCTCGAAGAGACGGCGCCCCTGCACGCCGGAGCGTCCCGGTGTCTCGACTGGCCGGCCCACCACCAGGTCGAGTTCGCCCTCACCGAGCGCTGCGACCAGGTCGGCCTGACTCGCCTGCCGAAGGGATACCTCCACGGCTGGTCGGGCGGCGGAAAATCGCCGAAAGACCTCGGCGACGGGTGTGGTCGCAGCTGGTGGAATGATCCCGGCCCGGAGCCGGCCGGTCTCGCCGCGATGGGCGCGTGCCGCCAGCAGAGCGAGCCCTTCGGCGCCGGAGACCAGGCGTCGGGCCTCGGGCAGCAGCGCGGCGCCGGCGGCGGTCAGCCCGTGGACCTTGTTCGTGCGTTCCACCAAGCGGGCGCCGACGGCCTCCTCCAGTTGCTGCAACTGGGCCGTCAACGCGGGCTGGGCGAGTTTCAGCTGCTGCGCCGCCCGCGACAGGTGCAGTTCGTCCGCCACGGCCACAAACGAACGGAGCCAGCGCAATTCGAGGTTCATGGAGACGTCCATCATTGCGTTTCGCGATCATCGCAATCAATTCATTCGATTTCTCCTATGGCCGAACCTGTGGCAGACTGAGGCATGCCCACCCGCCACCTGCTCGTCGTTGTCGCCAACCCGGCCGTTTCCACCACCCTCGGATGGCCGGTCGGCTTCTGGGCGTCGGAACTGATCCACCCCTATCATGCCTTTGTGAACGCCGGGCACCGGGTGACCATCGCCAGTCCCGCCGGCGGCCGCGTCGAACTCGATGCCTACAGTGACCCGCGCGATCCGTCCGGGTACTCGCGGGACGACGGACTGTCGCTCGATTACCTCGGCCGGAGCAGCTTTACCTCGCTCCTGACGGAGACGCCCTCGCTTGCTTCGTTGTCGCTCGCACCTTTTGACGCGATCCTCGTCGCGGGTGGACAATCTCCCATGTTCACCTTCCGCGGCCACGCCGGGCTGCTCGCCGCGTTCCGGTCGTTCCTCGACGCGGGCAAGCCGGCCGCGGCGCTGTGTCACGGCACCTGCCTGCTGCTCGACCTGAAAAAGGCCGACGGCACCCCGTTCATCCGCGGCCGCCGCCTGACGGGTTTTGCCAACAGCGAGGAGGATTTTGCCGACCGCGCCGTCGGGCGGAAAGTGATGCCGTTTCGGATTGAGGATGAAGCGCGCGCCCTCGGCGCGAGCTTCGTCGCCGGCCCCGCGTTCGCCCCCCATGCCCTTCGCGACGGCAACCTCATCACCGGCCAGCAGCAGCACAGCGGCGAGGTGACCGCCCGGCTGGTGCTGGAGGCGCTGGGCTAAGCCAATCCCCGCAGATGGATCACCACGAATGGACACGAATGGACACGAATCAGGAGTGAGATACAAAGAGTCGAGCACCTGAATTTACCTCACAAAGGAGTGAACCAACCCTCCGCAACTCTCGGTCCCTGTATTCATTCGGGTAGATTCGTGTCAATTCGTGGTTCAACTGCATGGTTCCGGCTAAGGGGACACGCCAGGCTTTCGCACGGGTCATCCGCTCCACACTCACTTCTTCTCATGCATCTCACCTTTGTCGGCAGTGGTCAGGTCGGCGGCGCGCTCGCCGCCCGTCTTTCGTCCCTTGGCCATGAGGTCACGCTCGCTGCACGCGACCCCCGGTCCGAATCCGTCCTCGCAGCCCAGCGCCGCGAACCGCGGCTGCGCGCCCTCGATCCACACGCCGCCGTGGCTGCGGCCGAGGTGGTTTTTCTCGCCACGCCCTACGCCGCGGCTGAAGCCGCGGCGCGCGGGCTGGCCGCCGCCTTGACCGGCAAGGTTTTGGTCGATTGCACCAATCCGGTTGGTCCGGGGCTGACCCACGGCCTGGCCAGTGCTCGCAGCGGCTCCGAGGTGCTGCAGAGCGCGGCTCCGTCCGCTCGGGTGGTGAAGGCGTTTACGATCTATGGTTTCGAAAACTTCGAGGACAGCCTGTATCCGGGTTATGGTGGACTGAAGCCGGCCATGCTGATCGCCGGAGATGATCCCGCGGCGAAGCTTACGGTGGGCACTCTCTGCACCGAACTCGGCTGGGAGCCCGTGGACGCGGGGCCGCTTGCGTCGAGCCTGCACCTCGAACACCTCACCCTGCTCTGGATCAAGATGGCCCGGCTTCAGGGGCAGGGAGCCGGATTCGTGTGGGCGCGCCTGCGGCGTGCCTTGCGGAAGGGTGAAGCGTGAGGAGTGAAGGGCGAAAAGGGGACGAACGACGGAGTTAAACGCGGAGGAGCGGAGGCGCGAGGGACGGGAAGGCTGGAGGTGGACCCGCAGGCGCGCATGCGCGTCACGTTGAGGATCGAGCGTGGGGAATCACCGCGTTCTCGTTGGAGGTGGCCTCGGTGAGGCCGCGACGGGACCGACCGGTCCCGCCTCGGATGACCAGTTTCTTCACGCGTCGCCCATCCCCGCGGGGTCGCCGACTCCACCTCCAACAGACGTCCACTTGGATCGCGCTTGCGTTGACGCGCACGCGGAGGCGCGGCTGCGTGAAACCACCGCTCAGCCTTTCTGGAGCTGGCGGTAGGCGCGGGGGGAACAGCCCATCACTCGGCGAAAGCAGCGGGTGAAGTAGTAGGAGTCTGAATACCCAACCCGCTCCGCCACCTCGCGCACGGGCAGGGTGGTGGTGTCGAGCAGGCGGCAGGCGTGCTGGACGCGGAGCCGGATGAGAAAGTCGATCGGTGCGAATCCGGTGTGATGACGGAACAGGGTGCAGTAGTGGGTCATCGACACTCCCGCCGCGGTTGCGAGTTCGACCAGGCGCCGGGGACGTTGCCAGTCCTGGCGCAGCGTCTCAACCGAGGCGAGCACCCGGTCCCGGGCGGAGCGCGATTCCGTCGGCGCGATGGCGAGTTGCGCGACCTCGGACAGGGAGCGTCGCAGGGCGGTGGCGGCGGCCAGCTGCTGGCGGAGCGAAAATCCGCGCTCGATTGCGGCATAGACCCGGTCGAGCGCGATCTCGTCGAGACGGTCGACCGGCAGCCGGACCTTGGCCGCGCTGACGGTGACTCCGAGATTGAGCAGGCGGGCCCAGGCCGGCACTTCCTCCCCCGCAAAATGCGCCCAGGCGATGGTCCAGGGGTCTTGTCCCGCCCCGTAAGCGTGGGCAAGGCCGGCCGGCAGCCAGATGAGATCCCCGGGTCCGACCGGGCCGTTCTCTTCACCAAGACGGAACCAGCCGGTTCCGCGCAAGCAGAGAATCACCAGCGTGGTGGGGGCGCCCGTCGGGCGCTCGATGCGGTGTGCTCGCGCGGCGGGAAAGTAGCCCGCATCTGTCACGTGCAGGCCCCGGAGGAGGGCTTGGGCGCGGGCCGCGGCACGGAGGGGTTCGGGCACCACCACCATGTGCTGCCCGGCGAATCCGTGGCGGATGGGGTCTCGTCCCATGGAGTATAAGATCGTGCAGGTTTTTCACCTGTCCATCCATTTGTTTCCACGACCGGACGTTGTAAGATCGTCGCATCCGCTCCGCCGCATGTCCTCCCTCCCCGCCGTCACCGTGCGTCGCGAATCCGTGGTCCTGCCGACGTATGTCCCGGAGCCGCCGGACCGTTTTCCAATGTTCCTCGACCGCCGGGTGTACCAGGGGTCGAGCGGAAAAGTGTACCCGATGCCCTGCACGGTGCGGGTGGCCGACCGCCCGGTGCCCCGGGCGTGGCGAGCGGTCTTCCTCGAGAACGAGTACCTGCGGGTCATGCTCCTCCCGGAGCTGGGGGGGCGCGTCCACCGCATCCTCGACAAGACCAACGGCTACGATGCGATTTATCATCAGCCGGTCATCAAACCCGCGCTGGTCGGGCTGGCGGGTCCCTGGTGCAGCGGCGGCATCGAGTTCAACTGGCCGCAACACCACCGTCCCTCGACAACCTGGCCGACGACGGTGGCGGTGGAACGGGAGCGCGGCGGGGCGGCCACGGTGTGGATGAGCGGGCACGATCCTCTGTCGCGCATGAAAGGCATGCACGGGATCCGTCTGCACCCGGGACGGTCGATCGTGGAGCTGCGGGTGCGCGCCTACAACCGGACCCCGGATGTGCAGACTTTCCTCTGGTGGGCCAACGCCGCGACCCGCGTGCACGAGGGCTACCAGGCGTTCTTTCCCCCCGACACCACCGTGGTCGCCGACCACGCCCGCCGGGCGATGAGCCGGTTTCCGTGTTCACAAGGTCACTACTATGGCGTCGATTATGCCCGCCGGGGACGCAAGGGGGTGCCGGCCGCGGAGTGGCCGCGGCTCTTTCCTCCCGTCCACCGCCGTCCAGAGCCGTCGTCCGGGGAGGGGCGGGACGCCGTCCCGGCCTACCGGCCCGACGATCTATCGTGGTACGCCAACATCCCGGTGCCGACATCCTACATGGCCTTGGGTACGTCGGGGGATTTCGCCGGCGGGTACGACCACCGCGCCGGTGCGGGGCTGGTCCACGTCGCCAGCCACCACATCGCACCCGGCAAGAAAGTCTGGACCTGGGGCAATCACGAGTTCGGCTACGCCTGGGATCGCAACCTGACCGAACCGGACGCCAGCGGCGTGAGTGCACCCTACCTGGAGCTGATGGCCGGGGTCTACACCGACAACCAGCCGGACTTTTCCTTTCTGCAGCCCGGTGAAACGAAGGCGTGGACCCAGGTCTGGTATCCAATCCGCGCGCTCGGTCCCGCCCACGCGGCGACGGCCGAGGCGGCAGTGAACGTCCGGCGGGAGGGGCGCCGGTTGCAGGTGCGCGTGGCGGTCACCGCGCGACACCGGTCGGCGGTGGTGCGGGTGGAGACATCCCAGGGGCGGCTGGCCTCGTGGACGCGCCCGCTGGCGCCCGACCGCCCCGGCCGGTTCGAACTGCGATTGCGGAAGGATCTGCGTCCGGAGGACCTCACGGTTGACGTGCGGGGTGGCGGGGGGCGCCGCTTGGTCCGCTTCACGCCGGTCGCGCCGGCCCCGGCCGCGGTACCGCCGGCGGCGGTGGCGCCACCCTGGCCGCGGGAGGTCGCCGGCACCGACGAACTCTACCTCATCGGGCTGCACCTGGAACAGTATCGTCATGCCACGCGGCTGCCGGAGACGTATTGGCGGGAGGGACTGCGTCGCGACCCCGGCGACAGCCGGTGCCACCTCGCGCTGGGTCGCTGGCACCTGCGACGAGGCGAGTGGACGGAGGCCGAGTCCCACCTCCGCGCCAGCCTGGCGCGCCAGGTGTCGCGCAACCCGAATCCCTACGACGGGGAGGCGTCCTACCAGCTCGGCTGCTGCCTGCGACAGCAGGCCTGGGCGCGCGCGGCCGAAGCGCCGGTCGGGAGGCGGGAGTCGATTGCTCCGGGCGGATTGGAGCCGCTGGCCGGGGCCTACGACGCGTTCTACAAGGCGACGTGGAATGAAGCCTGGCAGTCGGCCGGATTTCACGCCCTGGCGGAAGTGGACTGCCTGCGCGGCAACTGGGAGGTGGCGCTCGAACACCTCGACCGCGCGCTCGCGCGCAACTCCGATCACCTCAAGGCCCGGAACCTCAGGGCGGTGGTGCTTCGCCGGCTAGGACAAGAACGGGAGGCGCTCACCCTGCTGCGTGCCACACGGGCGCTCGACCCGCTGGATGCCTGGGCGCGTTTTCTGGTCGGCAAGGCGGGGAGTGACGACAGCCAAGTCCGGCTCGACGTGGCGCACGACTGCCTCCGGGCCGGCCTCTTTGACGACGCGCTGGCGGTGCTTGTGGATGCCCCGGACGGAGATCCGGACCGTCCCGACGGTTCCCTGGGCGCAGGGCCGATGGTGCACCGCACCCGGGCTTGGATCCTGCACCTGCGTGGCTGGACCGCGCGGTTCGCACCGCAGCCGGCGACCCCGGTGGCCGCGGTCAGGCGACACCTGCAGGCGGGGGCCCGGGCGCGGGCCGATTATGGTTTTCCCAGCCGGCTGGAGGAGATCGCGGTGCTGGACTTTGCCTTGCGCGTGCTTCCCGACGATGCTGCGGCGGCGTGCGCGCTGGGCAACCTCCTCTACGACCGGCGCCGTCCGGCGGAGGCGATCACGTGGTGGGAGCGTGCCGTGGCCCGGGATCCCCGGCAGGCGGTAGCCTGGCGCAACCTTGGCATCGCCTACTACAATGTGACCGCCCAGCCGCGCCGGGCGAAGCGCGCCTATGAGGCCGCCCGCCGGGCCGACCCCACCAGCGCCCGACTGATCCATGAGCGGGATCAGCTGGGCAAACGCCTGGGCGAGTCGCCGGAAACGCGGGTTCGGGCGCTCGACCGGGTGAGGGCTCGGGTGGACGAGCGGGACGATCTCTCGCTCGAGTATGGGTCGCTCTGTGTGCAAACCGGACGGCTGGAGGACGCCCGCGCCTTGCTGGCCCGGCGCCGGTTCCAGCCTTGGGAGGGAGGCGAGGGCCAGGCGCTGGCCCTGCAGGTGCGGGTGCAACTGGCGCTGGCGCGCCGGGCGCTGGCGGCCGGTGATGCCCGCGCGGCGGTAGCGGCCTG
>JAEUGZ010000439.1 GCA_016794725.1 Opitutaceae bacterium
CTGGTCCTGACAGTGCGCGACAACGGTCCCGGACTGCCGCCCGCGGGTCTCGCGCGCGAAGGTATCGGACTTAGCAATACCCGCGCCCGGCTGACTGAACTTTACGGGAATCGCCATCGTTTCACACTCACCCACCATCCGGCCGGGGGACTTGAGGTACGACTTTCGCTGCCAATATGAAACTGCGCACCCTCATTGTTGACGACGAATTCCTTGCGCGCGAACGCCTCCGCGGCTTCCTCGAGGCCGAGCCGGGCGTGGAGATCGTGGCGGAGTGCGCCAATGGGAACGAGGCGGTCGATTCGATCCGGCGCCTGACTCCCGATCTCCTCTTTCTCGACGTCGAAATGCCCGGACGCAACGGGCTGCAGGTGTTGATGGATCTGCCCGAAAACCAGCGTCCCGCCATCATCTTTGCCACCGCGCATGAACGATTCGCGATCGACGCCTTCGACCTCTCCGCGGTCGACTACCTGCTCAAGCCGTTTGACCGGGATCGCTTTCGTCAGGCGCTGCGTCGTGCCGCCGATTTTCTGCAGCGATCCCGCGGACTGTCCGCCGACGCCCCCCGGGCGGCACCGGATGGAGCGACCCGCATCGAGCGGATCACGGTCAAGGCGGACGGGCGGCTCGTGTTTTTGCGGTCCGACGAGATCGTCCGTGTGGAAGCGGCGGACAACTACGCCATCCTGCACTTGTCAGGAAGCCGGCTGATGGTGCGCGAAACGCTCGCCGCGCTGGAAGTGCGATTGGGGGGGATAAACTTTGCCCGCGTCAATCGATCCGCGCTCGTGCACCGGGACCAGATCCGCGAGATCCAGCCCGCACTGCACGGGGACTACACCGTGGTGCTGCGAGATGGAACCAAACTACCCCTGAGTCGCTCCCTGCGAGGGCAGCTCGATCAATTCCTGACCTAGCGTTCAGCACGTGGGCGGTCTGCGGCACCGTGCCTACAGGCGAATCGAAAAACTGGCGTTGATTGTGTAGTCCGCAAACGCCGCGTCGCCGGCCCGCACGGATCCGTAGGTCGTCGTCCGATTGCGATGCACGGCCACGGGAACCGTGAGTGTGCCGCTGTAGGCACCCCATTGGTAGGTCGCTCCGGGCTCCACTGCGACGGCAAATCCCGGACGGCGGCTGCCGCGACTGCCGCCAAAGGCGTCGTTGCCCGGCACGCCCTCGATGCGACTTCCAAGGCTGAGAGCCAGTCCGCGCACACGCGCGACATGAAAATCAAATCCTCCCCGCGCCATGTAGGCGTCGGGCACGGAGAACCCGGTTGAAAGGACGCGTTCCCTGGGATTGAAGAGGTAAAACGCGTTCCCATACGAGTACAGCCCCCCGGTCAGGTGGTAGTAGCCCTGCAACTCCACGGTCGCACCCCAACCGCCATCGCCTGGCTGGATCGAGGTGTCGACATAGCGCTCCGTCGGCCCGGACGTGCGAATGAAGGTGTCCCGCGCCTCATAGTCCCCGGTCGGAGCCTTTACGCCCACACCCACTGAGACGTTGCCGCGACGGTGGTTCTCCGGGTTGAACACCCAGTAGTTCGCCCCCAGGCGCACGTCACCCAGTCCCGACGCCTGCGTGTGAAAACGCCTGCCCGATGCATTCCCCAGGTGCTCGTAAAGGGAGGAGCGATCATGGTGAACAAAGGGCAAGGTGAGGCTCACACCGAGCCGCTTGGTCCAGGCCCGCGTCAGCGTGACATCCGAGAAATACGATTGGTTCACCACCTCGGTGCCGTTCGCCTTGCGTTCGGCCTGCTCGACATCCCCTGCGAAGTGACGATCGGAGCGAAACCACCGCAGCGCCGCATTGACCTGCCACTGGCCAGGCTCGAGCAGACCACTGCCGTCGCTGACGGCGGATTGACCGCCACCCCGGGCGATCACACAGCCCTGACTCCGCCCTTCTGGGAGCGCAAAGGAAAGGACCGAAAGCGCACCGATCAGCCAACCGAGGATACGCAATGGAAACCGGGAATCTGTGGGGTGCATAGGGTAGCCGGCAGGCCGGGCGCGGACGTTCCCGCGAGGTTCCCCGGCGTTGCCGTGCCTCCCGCGATTGGCAGACGCTTGTTGCAGGGTGAAGCCGGAAGGGGCCGATTGCCGCGAATCATGGGCGAAATGGGGAGCTCCCGCACTTCGCCCCTCCGTGGCGGCACTTCGCCCCTCCTCAATTTCCGTATCGCCCACGGTCGCCGTAACGTGAAGCTATCCCAGTCACTTCACCGGGAATACCCATCCCCGACCCCGTATGCGCTTCCGCACCCTCGTGTTGCTGTGTCAAGTCTTCGCCCTCGCCACGGTCGCGACCCTGGCGGCGCCATCCAAGAATGCCCTGCTCTACTGGAACGATCAGGTGCTGAACGCCACCCGGTTGTCCCGCAATCCGCCCCCGGTCGCGGCGCTGCACATGGCGACCTATCACGTGGCCATATTCGATGCCGTGAATGGAATCACCCGCACCCACCGGCCTTGGCTCGTGGATGAGGCCGCGCCGGCTGGCGCGCATCTCGACGCCGCCATCGCCGGCGCTGCCTCCACCGTGCTCACCGCCCTCTGGAGTCAGTCGACCAACCCGCGGAACTTCCAGACCGCTTTGGATGCGGCACTTGCCCTGATTCCCGACGGGCCCGGCAAATCCGAGGGATTCGCCTGGGGAAGGAAGGTCGCCGCACGGATCCTCGACGAACGGGCCAAGAGCGGCTGGAACAAGCCGGCCGAAGGATCCTTCACCAGCAACGAACCCGGCAAATGGCGCGAGACGCCTCCGGGATTCCGGCCGCCGGTCACCCCCCAGGTCGCCACCACGACTCCCTTTGCGATGAAGTCACCCGACCAGTTTCGCGCCCCCCCACCCCAGCGCATCGATTCCAGGGAGTACGCCGAGGAAATCGCCTTTGTCGCCAAAGTGGGTCCTCGCGACGGCGCCGAGCGCACCGAGTACCAGACGCTGTCCACCCCGTTTTGGGCGGACGATCTTGGCACCGCCACCCCTTCGGGGCACTGGAATGTCATCGCCCAGGATCTTGCCCAACGGCAACAACTGTCCGTCGCCGCCTGCGCCCGCTTGTTCGCCCTGCTGAACATTGCCTGCGCGGACGCCGGCATCTCCTGTTGGGATTCAAAATTCCACTACCGGACCTGGCGCCCTGAAACCGCGATCCGCGAGTCCGATCGCAAGGCCAATCCGCTGATTGTGGTCAATCCGGACTTCATTCCCAACATGGCGGCCCCGGCCCACCCGGACTACACCTCGGGACACAGCACCTTCACCGCCGCCGCCACGCGCCTCCTCGAACGCTGGTTCGGAACCGATGACATCGAGTTCACGACGACCTCCGACGGACTGCCCGGTGCCGTCCGCACCTTCCAGAAACTTTCCGACGCACGCCGCGAGGTCGGCATGAGCCGGATCTACGGCGGCATTCACACCATGTCCGCCAATCTTGAGGGCCAGAAGGCCGGAATCAAACTGGCCGACTGGGTGTTTGACCATTCGCTCATGCCGGCGACCTCGGCACCCTGAAACCATGGACTCCGCCTGCATCGCTCGCACCTCGGCCGTGTTCGTGGTCATGGTCGTGCTTGCGACCGCGACCATGATGGCCGCCGAAGGCGAAGGCGTCACCGTCACTCCCCTTACACCGCGCTCGCCCGCCGCCCGGGGGGCCAAGGCGTTCACGCGCCTTCCGTCGTCCGAGACCGGGGTGACGGCCCCGAATGTCTTCAATGATCCCCGGATGTGGGGCGAACGCTTCCGTGAGCTCACCCTCGGTGCAGTCGAAACCGGCGTCGCCGTGGCCGACTTCGATCTCGACGGCCGGCCGGACCTCTTTGCAGTTTCGAAAAACGGCCCCTGCGCGCTCTATCGCCAGGCGGCACCCTGGAAATTCTACGACATCGGGTCTGCCGCCGGCGTCGCCTGCGATGAGCCGGGGTCAAGCAAGACCGGCGCCACGGTCGTGGACATCAACCAGGACGGCTGGCCGGACTTGTATGTATGCTACTACGACGCACCCAACCGGCTCTTCATCAACAATCGCGACAACACCTTCACCGAGAGCGCAAAGAACTACGGACTCGACATCAAGGACGCCTCGGTCCACGCGGTGTTTGCCGACTACGACCGTGATGGGCTGCTCGACTGCTACCTGGTCACCAACATCCTCGACTTCTCCAAGTCGCCCCAGGGTCGGCGGGACTTCCTGCTTCGCAACCGCGGCAACGGCACCTTTGTCGACGTCACCACGCAGGCCGGTATCTGGGGCCTGACGCAGGGCCACACGGCACTCTGGTTTGACAGCAACGACGACGGTTGGCCCGACCTCTATGTCGCCAACGACTTTGAGACTCCCGACCGCTTCTACCTGAACAAGGGTGACGGCACGTTTGCCGACGTGGTGGATGAGCGACTTCCTCATGTCACCTACTTCTCGATGGGCGCTGATTCCGGCGATCTCAACAACGACGGTCGGGTCGACTTCATCATCACGGACATGCGGGACCGGAATCACCGGGAGTTCATGACGGGAATGGAGGAAATCGGCCGCGGACTGTGGGAGATGGAGCGAGTGAGCGACTTGATTCCCCAGTACATGTGGAACGCGGTCTATGTGAACACCGGCACCGATCGGTTCGCAGAGGCGGCCCATTTCGCCGGGTTGCAGGCGACCGGATGGACCTGGTCCGCCCGTCTGGGCGACCTCGACAACGACGGACGCATCGACGCGTTTGTCACCGCCGGCATGATCCGGAACTTCATCGATGCGGATGTCGTGGACCGCCAAAACGTCGCCCCCTCCCTCGCGGCCCGCGCCGCCGTCTGGAAGAACGCCCCTCCCCGCACCGAAAGCACCCTGGCCTATCGCAATGAGGGCGACCTTCGTTTCACTAATGTATCCAAGGACTGGGGTTTGGATGAGCTGACAGTCAGTTTTGGCTGCGCCGTCGCGGACATGGACGGCGATGGTGACCTCGACCTCATCTATGCCAACTTCAACGCCCCGCCTTCGCTGGTGCGGAACGACACCGTCAGCGGCCATTGCAGCGTCATCCGCCTGAAAGGCCACTCGTCCAATCGCGCCGGAATTGGAGCTGAGGTGCGGATCGAAACCGCCTCCGGCCAGCAGGTCCGTCAACTCTTCACGGAGCGCGGGATCGCCTCCAGCGAACCGGCATTGCTCCACTTTGGACTGGGAAGTGACAACCGGATCCGTTCCATGACCGTCCGCTGGCCGAGCGGGGTGGTTCAAGCACTGCAGGATCTGCCTGCCGACCACCTGCTCACGCTCCACGAACCACCCGCCACGCCCGGACGTGGACCTGCACCCGCGCGGTTTCGTACACCGCCAGGCAAGGATGCCTGGCTGGTCGAGTCGGCCTTCGATCGCGGACTGAATCACCGGGTTGTCCAAACGCCCTACGACGAGTTTCTCAGTCAACGGCTCCTGCCCCGGCGCCTGAATGGTCTGGGCCCCGCTCTTGCCGTCGCCGATGTCAACGGAGACGGCTTGACCGACCTATTTGTTTCGGGCACGGCCGGTCAGGACGGACGACTTTTCCTGGCCCGGCCCGACGGCCAGTACCTAGCGGCGACGTCACAACCGTGGACCGCGGCGGCCGAAGCGGATGACGTCGGGGCCGTCTTTCTCGACGTCAACGGAGACAAGGCCCCGGATCTCTTTCTGGCGGCGGGGGGCGTCCAGTTTCCCCGAGGCGACCGCCGTCTCCACGACCGGCTCTACCTGAACGACGGCAAGGGTGCATTCAAAGCGGCGGATGACGGGAGCGTGCCCGCTGACGGCGAGAGCACCGCCGCCGTGGCCGCAGCCGATTTTGACCGCGATGGCCGGGTGGATCTGTTCGTCGGCGGACGGGTCGTGCCAGGCGCCTACCCCCAGGCTCCCCGGAGCTTTCTCTACCGATCCGAGAGCAGCCGGCTGGTGGATGTGACTGACACCGTGGCTCCCGGCTTGCGCGAGCTTGGCATGGTCACGGCGGCCACCTGGGCCGATTTGGACGGCGACGCGCGTCCGGACCTGGTGGTGGCGGTGGAATGGGGTCCTGTGGCGGTTTTCCACAATACGGGAAAACGCCTGGAGAAACAGTCGATCTCCGACCTGACCGGCTGGTGGAGCGCCCTGGCGGTGGCCGACTTCAATGGCGACGGGCGACTGGACATCGTCGCCGGCAACAACGGACTGAACACCAAGTATCAAGCCAGTCGTGACGCTCCCGCCGTTCTCCTCGCGGGGGATCTCGACGGATCGGGTCGGAACCAACTGGTCGAGGCCCACTATGAAGGAGGTCGCCTCCTGCCCGTTCGCGGCCGGAGCAAACTCGCGTATGCGTTTCCTTGGCTGCCCCGAAAGTTTCCGACCTACCAGGCCTACGCCCAAGCCACCCTTCCGGAGATTTTCGGTGCCGAGCGGGTGGAGAACTGCCACCGCCTCACTGCCTCGCAACTCGCAAGCGGCATCTTTCTCCAGGAGGCGGATGGCTCCTTCCACTTCGCGACCCTGCCGGCCGCCGCCCAGCTCGCACCGATCAACGCCATCGTCACCGCGGACCTGGATCGAGATGGCCACCTCGACCTCCTCTGCGTGGGAAATCACTTTGGACCAGAACCCGCCACCGGTCGATTTGACGGCGGTGTGGGCGTCGTGCTGCGCGGCGACGGGAGGGGAGGATTTACCGCCCTTGCGGCCGCGGAGTCAGGACTGCTCGTCACGGGTGATGCGAGAGCCGCCGTCTGGATGGGAGGGGCAAATCCCGCGGTGGTGATCGCTCGCTGCGAGGGACCGCTCCTGCTCTTCTCGCAGATGAAATGACGGAACGAGTTCCGAGGCGAGGCGACATTCCAGTCGCGCATCGTCGCGTCACCCTGCAATGTCCCGCCACGTGCTATGTTCCGCCCCCTCCTATGCCTCGTTTCGGTGCTGACCCTGCCTTCGGCCCCCGCCCGAGGCCAGGCTCCGCGCCGGGCTCTGGAGCATGCGCCGTCGGCCTGGCTTCAGTCGCA
>JAEUGZ010000315.1 GCA_016794725.1 Opitutaceae bacterium
AGGAAATGTCGAGACGGGTGGCGGGAGTCGCCACCGATACCACCACGGGGATCCAGGCGTTTTCTGCGGTGCCCTTGACGGTCATCCTCGCTTCGTAGTTGCTCGACTGTTCGACGGTAGCCGCCGGCGCCTCGAGACGGATCGCGGCGTCACTCACAAAAACCACCGTCACTGTCTCGGGATCCGGCGTGTAATCGAGACGCGATCCCGGCTGGGTGGCGGGCTGAAGCATCTGCCAGAGATCGAGCTGCGCTCGCAAGGTCAGCATCCCCGGCGTTGCGACGCGACGCCAGAGCTCCTCGTGCGCGGCGCTGGCCTGGGTGAACGCGCGCGCCGCGACAAAGTCGGCATGCGGCAGCCAGCCGCTCCACCGACCGCCGTGGGTGGACTGCCATGTCGAACTGAGGCCTGAAAGATCATGGTCGACATCGAGCCGGTCAGCAATGGCCACGGCATAGTGAACCGCAGAGGTGCGCGACGGGGTGATGAAATGCAGGCTGCGTCGGTCCGCGGCAAGGTAGGCCGACTTCACGGCGACGGCACCACGGAGTTCGTTCTGCTGCGCCTTCACGACCGCATAACCCGGACGCACGACCTCGAGGCGGTCGGCGGCGGCGACAAAACGGCCGGAATCGATCGTGGTGCGGGCCGCAGCATCGGACCACACCGTGCTGTCGACCGGGCGGTCAAACGCGACGACCGTCTCCGTTTCACTCGCCGGCCAGGTAAGGACGGGCTGCGGCGCGGCGGGATCGGTGTAGCTGATCTTGAACAGGCGACCTTTCCCGGTCGGGCCGTTGCCCCAGTCTGGAGCACCCGTATGGCAGCAGATGACAAGATCCCCATGCGGCGAAATGGCGCAATCAACCGCGAGCAGGCCGAGGGCAACGACGAGGTCGGTGCGAGCCACGTATCCAGCGGCAGTCTTCGCCAGCTGCGTGCGCCAAAGCTTTCCTCTGGACTCGCCGGTGGTCAGTGCGTTGTCGGCCCACCACGCCGGGCCGAAACGGCCACGTCCGGGTGCGGGACCATTGAAACGGAAACCGCACGTACTCTGATGCTGCGGTGCGAAGTCCCAGATGCTCGGCTCGTCGACAACATCGCGCAGATGCACGGGATGTCGCGGCGGGAAGCCGTAGTGCCGGCCGGACTGAAGATGAAGCAATTCATCAAGCGGATTGCCGTTGGGAACCCAGGTGGCGCCTTCCTGGTCGGTGCCGAAGAGATCACCCTGTCTATTCCACTGAAGTGACATGACGTAACGGAGGCCGCTGGCGAGCTGCTCGACTCTCCCGTCGGGCGCAATTCGCAGCAGGCAGCCCCGGCGCTTGTCGGTCGCGTAGTGGTTCACGCCGGTCTTCTCATCTGTCCAGTAAGAATTGCGATAGGCGGCGCTGCCCATCGTCAGGTAGAGCGCACCGTCGGGACCAAAGGCGAGGGCCATCGCATTGTCGACGCGGCGGCGCAGCAGGTAACGCGCCTTCGCCAGTTCGGGATCATCGAAGCAGGTGGCGAACACTTCGCGCGTCTCCGGCACACCATCGCCATCACGGTCGCGAAACCGGATGACCTCACTGGAAAGGACGAAGTAGGGCTCGCCGTCCTTGACCGCAATCCCAAGCGGGTAGTTGGCGCTGGGCTTTTCGGCGAACGTGTCAACCTTGTCACCAAGTCCGTCGCCATCCGTGTCACGCAGCAGATGAAACCGTCCGTCGTAGCCCCCGGCGAAGAGGCGGCCGTCGGGGGCGTACTCGATGTTGTTGAGGCTGGTGAGCTGCACCGGGAGCTCGCGAATCGTGAATCCAGGCACGAGCATGTGCGCCAGGGGAAGGCCAGCGGCGACGGAGCCGGCCGCGCCGCCTAGGGAGGTGCCCAGCAACAAAAGGAGAAATCCGAATTTCACGGGGCGCGGGGTGTGGAGACCGTTTTCCCCATTGCCGCGAGCAGTTCGCGGGCGCAGGCGGCGGCGAACGCGGGGTCGTTGACCGTGCTGTCGAGTTCGACGACCGGGATGTCGCGACGGAGGTGGTGCTTGATCGCACCGAAGAGCGCGGCATCGGCGGCGGGATCGTGGAACGCACCACCGGGTTCGCTGATCACGCTGATCGCGCGGAGGGGTAGCAGCACGGTCACCGGGCCGGTGGAGAGGTTGGCCTTCTCCGCGAGGATGCGGCCGAGTTCGGCACACTCGGCCGGCGTCGTGCGCATGAGCGTCACCTGCGGATTGTGCGGATAGAATTTTCGACCTGCAAATTTCGCGGGTACCGTCTCGGGTGCTCCGAAATTCACCATGTCAAGGCAGCCAGGGGCGATGATCGCGGGCACGCCCCGGCGTGCCGCCGCCTCAAGGCGGGTGGGTCCGGCGTTGAATACGCCGCCCACCAGTTCGTCGGCCCACTCGGTCGTGGTGAGGTCGAGCACGCCGGCGACGAGGCCGGTCTCGATCAGCGATTCCATCGTGCGTCCGCCGGTACCGGTGGCGTGAAAGACAAGCACCTCATAGCCGGCGGCCTCAAGGACCTTGCGGGCGTGTTCGACCGCCTTGGTCGTGTTGCCGAACATCGAGGCGACGATGAGGGGCTTCGCGACGGACGTGTCGGCAGTCGTTGAAGAAACGGCTGTCACCATGCCGGCAATCGCACCGGCGGCCTCGGTGAAGATCGTTCGCGAGATCCGGTTGAGCCCGGCGACATCGACGATGCTCGGAATCATTACGATATCCTTTACGCCGACGTAGGCGGCCACGTTGCCGCTGGCCGCGGTGGAGACCATCACCTTGGGAAAACCCACCGGCAGCGCGCGCATCGCGGCCGTGCCGAGGGCAGTGCCTCCGGTGCCGCCGAGCGAGATCACGCCGTGAATTTTTCCCTGGGCGGCGAGCTGCGCGAGAAACTCCGGCGCGGCCTGCGCAAGCGCGGCGATCATGGCGCCGCGGTCTTGCTTCGCCACGAGGGCCGCGAGATCGGTGCCGGTGGCGGCGGCGACCGTCTCGCGTGTGACGTCGGGCTCGACCTGCGGCGCGCCCAGACCACCGATGTCGATCAGCAGCGTGGCATGACCCTGGGCGCGGATGGCCGCAGCGACAAAGGCATGCTCGTGACCCTTGGTGTCGAGCGTACCGAGGACGGCGATGGTCTTGCCGCTCGTACTCATACGGCGATTTTCTTGGCGGGCTTGCCGGTGCGGAGCGTGAGGGACGTGAACCGTTTGACTTCGGCGGTCAGCGCCTTCTCGGTCGGCAACCGTTCCATTGAACTAGCGCCATAGAAGCCGTCGAGCCCCGTGCAGGACTCGATCATAAACCTGGCATCGTCCGGCGAAGCGATCGGGCCGCCGTGGCAAAGGACCATCACATCGGCCCGCTCACCCTTGGCCGTGTCGATGATCGCCTGCACTTCACCGACACACTGCTGCAGCGTCTTCGCCGTCTGGGCTCCAATTGAACCCGAGGTGGTCAGGCCCATGTGCGCCACAATGATGTCAGCACCCGCGTTCGTCATCGCCTTCGCCTCGCCGGCGTTGAAGACATACGGCGTGGTCAGAAGATCGAGTGCGTGGGCCGCGGCGATCGTCTCGACCTCAAGCTGGTAGCTCATCCCGGTCTCCTCCAGGTTGGCGCGAAACGTGCCGTCGATCAGTCCGACGGTTGGAAAATTTTGAATACCGGCGAAGCCCAGCGACTTCAGCTCACCCAGAAAATGCTCGCGCAGCATGAACGGATCCGTGCCGTTGACGCCAGCGATCACCGGTGTGTGTTTCACTGCGGTAATCACCTCCCGGGCCATCTCCTTCACGATCTCGTTCGCGTTGCCATAGGCAAGCAGGCCACTGAGCGAGCCGCGTCCCGCCATGCGATAACGTCCTGAGTTGTAGATGACGATGAGATCGACGCCCCCCGCCTCCTCGCATTTCGCGGAAATTCCGGTGCCGGCCCCGGCGCCCACAAGGCACTGGCCGAGCGCCAACTTGGCGCGCATGGACTTGAGCAGGGCGGAACGGGTGAAGACAGGGCTGCGCATAGGGAATAAGGGCAAAGGGGCGGGAAACTAAAGCAGGGTGAATACCGGAAATCGTTCATTTTCGTTAAGCTGTTGCCCATAATGATTTTGTTTATGCAATTAACCGTCCTTGGTGGGCACGATGTTTACTTCCTGGCTGGATTTGGGCCAAAAACTATCCACTAGGTAGTCAGTCGTATCCACCTCATGCCCCAGGAGTATCTCCTCCGTTCGCTTTTCGACCGCCAACGCGCATCAACGGATCGTCTCCTTGCGGTCGTGGCAGGATCGGGTCAGATCGCGCGGTGCGCCGTGGAGGCTGGGGCCGACTTTCTTCTCGTTCTGAGCGCCGGCGCCTACCGGACTTTGGGTGCGGGCTCGCTGGCCTCGTTTCTCGCGTACGGCAATGCGAACGACCAGACGGAGGCCCTCCTGCGCCAGCAGATCCTGCCCACCTGCGGGACCCTCCCGGTTGTTGCCGGGGTCTTTGCGAGTGACCCCACCGTGCCACTCGATCAACGCTTCGCAGTGCTGAGCAGCCTGGGAGTGTCCGGGATCACGAACTGGCCGGCCGTGGGTTTCGTCGACGGGGTCATGCGCCGCGCCATGGAAGCCGAGGGCGCAGGTGTGGAGAGTGAAGTGCGGATGCTGAACGCTGCCGCCAAAGCAGGATTCGAAACCCTTGGCTTCGCGCTGGAACCGGAGGCCGCTCAGGCGTTCGCTGCCGCGGGTGTCGACGCGTTGGTGCTCAACCTCGGACTTACGCGGGAAGTCGACGATGTCCACGAACGACGTGACCAGTTGCAGCAGGCCCTGATCCGACTGCGGGCCATGCAAAAAGCTGCGCGAAGCACGGGTCGCAACCCTGTCATGCTCGCCTTCGGCGGACCCGCCACCACCCCGGCGGACCTCGAACAGATCCTGCGACATGCGGACGTTTCCGGCTACGCAGGCGGCAGCGTATTCGAACGCTTGCCCGTGCGTGAAAGCGTCACCGCCACGCTGAGTCATTTCAAAAGCGCAGCCACCTCGGCCACCGGCGACCGGCCGAGCGAGGGGCTGGGTGAAATGGTGGGCGCGAGTGCAGGCATGCGCGCGGTCTTTCGTTTGATTGAGCGCGTGGCACCTCGCGACGTGAACATTGTCATCGAAGGCGAGTCCGGAACCGGCAAGGAACTGGTCGCCACCCTCCTGCACCGGCTGAGTCCACGTGCGCCGCATGCTTTCGTCACGCTGAACTGCGGGGCCATCACCGAGTCGCTCCTTGAAAGCGAATTGTTCGGTCACGAAAAGGGCGCGTTCACCGGAGCCCACCGCCGGCGCCTGGGAAAATTCGAGCTGGCCCATCGCGGCACGCTCTTTCTCGATGAAATCGCCGATCTGAGTCCCCACGCGCAGGTTTCACTCCTGCGTGTCCTGCAACAGCGGGAGATCACTCGAGTCGGGGGAGAGCAGTCGTTGCCGGTCGACGTGAGAATTGTCTCTGCTTCGCACCAGAATCTGGCCGAGTGCGTCCGGCAGGGCCGTTTTCGGACCGATTTTTACTACCGTCTCAATGGACTGACACTGCAGATTCCACCGCTGCGCGAGCGGGTGGAGGACATCGAAGCCCTGGCCGACACCATCCTGCGCCGGCTTTGTCTGCAGTGGAATTTGAAGCCACGCCGGCTGTCGTCGACGTTTCTGGCGCAGCTCAAGCGCCACGCCTGGCCGGGAAATGTGCGGGAGCTTCAGCACGTCATGGGTCAAGCCGTGCTGCTTGAAGAGTCGCGCACGCTGGTGGGGCATCACTTCAGCGGAACCACCGCCCCGCCCCGCTCCCAGTCCGCGCATCGCCACTCGGCAATGTCTCCTTCATCTCCCGCCAGTCCGACCCCTTCCCGGCGCGAACGAGCCCTCGCCGCGCTGCGAGACGCCGATGGCAACAAGAGCGCCGCGGCACGCAGCCTCGGCCTGACGCGCAAGTCACTCTACGCCTGGCTCGCCAGAACGTAGGGAGTTTCCAACACCTCGAAGGGGGCACGGTCTCACCGCGAGGCTGGTGCCCAACGCAAGCCTCCGGGCCCCGTCCCGCCGACCCGCGAGAAGTCGGCTCCGCCATCCAGGGATCGCATGCTGCCCAGGAGCGGCTTGGGGGACGCGGCCGGCGAATGTGTTTACAGAATGGTTACTCATTGACCGGAGGGACATCCAACCTGGTGACAGATGGTAAACACATTCTCGCTCCGCGCAGGGTGGCGAAATATTCTAGCATCTGAAAGTCAACTACTAGGACAGCTCTTCACCGAGGTGGCACCCTCAGTGCTAAGAGTGGTTTCCTCTGTCCCCCACCGGCCGCTCCCCCGGCCCGGCCGCCCAGAACCCCCGTACCCTGCTCCGCCTGGAACCCCGGGCATTGTCTGTCATGAAACCACTCAACGCCATTTCCCTCAGCGTCGGTCTCCTGGTCGCCGCCTGGACCTTTGTCACTCTCGGATTCCTCGAGCCGAAAGTGATCACATGGATCACGTTTCTGACCTGGGCCTCCTTCTATGCCGCCGGGGCCGGCCCGGGCGGTCTGGCAAAGAGCGTCGCCGGAGGAGCGGTGGGCGCACTTTTCTCGGCGCTGGTGGTCTGGCTCAACGGCCTCCTCGGTGGGGGCATGCACGGCCTGGGGCTGGCCCTCTTCGCGGTGCTCCTCGGCGCGCTCGGCTGGATCCTCTGCCGCGTCTCGCAGGCATCATTGCTCGGGGTCATTCCCGCCAACTTCATCGGCGCCGCGGCCTTCTTTGGCGCAGGTGCGCCCCTCGGCGTCGGACTCGCCTGGGTGCTGCTTTCCCTCGTCTGCGGCGCTGTCATGGGGCTGCTCTCCCAGCGGCTCGCTTCGGTTCTCACCGGCCACGCGTGAATCGCTTTCCCCCCCTGCCATGAACTTCCACCTCACCTTGCACTGCCCCCCGGCGCTCCGCCGGCTCGCCTTCCTCTCGCTCGTCGCCGCATTCCTTCTCGCCCCGGGACTTGCCCCGGCCCAATCCTCCTCCGCTCGCGAGGCATCTCCGCCTGCAACTGCAGGCACGGTCACCGGTCGTATTTATAATCCTTCGACGGGTGAATACGTTCGCAACGCCGAGGTGGCCGTGGAGGGTTCCGGCCAGTCAACCTTCTCCGGAGATGGCGGTCATTTCGTTCTGACCGGCGTGCCTCCGGGGGAGGTGACCGTCACGGTGCGCTACACAGGTTACGTGGCCGAATCCGTTCGTCTGGTGGTCGCGCCGGCTGCAACCACCCGTGTGGACGTGAATCTCACGGCCAGCCTTGCCTCACGCGCCGGAGATACGGCGATCAAGCTCGCGGAATTCAACGTGTCCGCCGAGCGCGAGGGCAACGCCAAGGCGATCATGGAGCAGCGGCGGAATCTGAACATCAGCACCTCGGTGGCGTCCGACGTGTTTGGCGACGTGGCCCAGGGCAATGTCGGTGAGTTCCTGAAATACCTCCCTGGGATCGATGTCGAGTACCAGTCGGGCGTCGCCCGCTCGCCGATGCTGGGCGGACTCGACCCGCAGTATGTCGGGGTCGCCGTGGACGGCGTGAAGCTCGCCAGCGCCGACGCATTCGTCGCCTACGGCAACACCGACAACGCCACCGCGGGCAGCGCCTCGCGTTCCGTGGGGTTCGAGGCCATGGTGCTCAGCGGCATTGAATCCATTGAAATCAGCCGCACCCTGAGCGCCGACATGGACGCCGACGCGCCCGCGGGGCGGATCAACCTGAAGACCAAACGCGCCTTCGACCGCAAGGGCCGTCGCATCAGCTACCAGGTGGGCATGGGCATCAACTCGGCCGATTTCACGCTGCGCAAGACTCCCGGGCCGGAGGACCGCGACTCCTACAAGGTCACGCCGAACCTGCAGTTTGGGTATTCCGAGTCGTTTCTCGACAACCGGCTCGGCGTATTGATCAACGTCAGCCAGGCCCGGAACTACCTGCGTTCGGACGTGATCAGCACGACATTCAATCGAACACCGACCGCGACCGATCCGCGGCCCCTCGTGCTGTCGAGCATCAACTTCCAGTCCGGTTCGAGTTTTGACAGCAACAATGGAGCAACCTTGACCGTGGACTACAAGGCGACCTCCAGTCTCATGCTAGGTCTGGGGGTGATCGTCAATGGGTACGAGACCCGGTTCCGGCAGCCGGTCCTCAGTTTCAGCACCTCGACCAACAACACCGTCGCCGCGACCGGCCGTTCCACGGTGCAGGGCGACGGAATCACCACGGTGCAGACCGGCGGCGGCGCAGCCAACACCTCCCGGACGATCAACCACGGCGGGGGCGCCGCCAGTAAGAACACCCGGACCGCCACCTACACGCCTCAGTTTGAGTACACCGCCGGACCGCTTCAGTTGAAGGGCATTGGATCCTACTCCAAGTCATTCAATGACTACGAAACCCTGGAGCGGGGCTTCACCCGGGTGGAAACGGTTAATGCCATCACGGCGGACTGGGTCGCCACCCGTCCCAGCCCGACGTCCTACGAGTGGACCATCCGGCAGCTGTCCGGGGCCGACTGGGGTGACCTGAACAACTACAAAAATCCCCGGATGAACGGAGAGGGCCGCACCGTCACCGACGAGATCTACAATGGCCAGCTCGATGGTCGTCTCAAACTGCCGTGGGGCACGGCCACGGTCCTGAAGTTCGGCGGCAAGGTCAACGAGCAACTCAGGAAGTCCGACAACACCACGCCGTATCAGGTATGGTCGTACAATGGACCCGAGGGCGGGCCGAATGGGAGCTGGGGATTCCTCCCCTCGCCGAGAAAATTCAGCCTGGATTCGATGAACACCCCTCACATCGAGAACATGCCGGTGCTGGTGAACCGGGACGCCATCGGAGGATTGTTCCGCAACCGTCCCGAACTCTTCACTAACATTGCCACGGCCGAGAACTACTACCAGGCATTCGTTCAGAACAAACGCGACCTTCGCCAGGTGGTATCCGCCGCCTATGGCCTGATCGAAACCCGGCTGGGCCCGGTCCAGGTTCAGGGCGGTCTGCGCCACGAGACCACGCTGACGCAGACCAAGGAGTGGGATCCTTACACCGCGGCTCAAGTCGCCGCGGCCGGGTTTCCCATCTCCACCACCACCCGCCGTGCTTCCACGATTCCCGGCATCCAGTACCAATTTCTCTCGAAGCCTCGTACCACCCGCGAGGGTGACTATGAGGAATGGTTTCCCAGCATCAGCGGAAAGTACAATCTCGGACGGTCCATTGCGATCCAGGCCGGCTACAACCGGGCCATCTCCCGGCCTCCGATCAACGCACTCAGCGGGGTCTGGGTGATCAATGACAGCGCCCTGACCGTCAGCGCGCCCAATCCGGATCTCAAGCCGGAGCTCTCGGACAATCTGGTGGCAAGGCTGGCCTACTACTTTGAACCCGTCGGCAGTTTCACATTCCAGGTGTCGCAGAACACGATCTCGAATCTGGCGGTTTCACGCGAGTACACCGCCGAAGAGTTTGGATACGGCAATGACCCGCAGTTGGGCAGCTACACCTTCATCTCCACGACCAACAATTCCGATCAGGATGTGCGCTTCCGCAGCCTCGAGCTGGGCTACAACCAGGCCCTTTCGTTTCTGCCCGGTTATCTGAGCGGTTTGAATGTCAGCCTGGCCTACACCCGCCTGTATTCCAACGCCCGCCGGCCAGGGCGCGTGCCACATCGGGCCAGCGCCAATCTGGGCTGGGCCCATGGCCGGTATAGCATCCGTGCGGGAGCAGTGTGGAGCGATGCGACGCCCTGGACCAATACCTACGGGCGCTGGCGGCCCGACGAACTCAAGGTGGACCTGAGTGGCAGCTACCGGATCAACCAGCACTCCAGCCTCTTCTTCCAGGCGCGCAATCTCACCAACCGGCCCCTGATCGTTTACGACGGCGCCATCGAAGGGACAGCTGGTGCCGTGTCACGCGTCGTCAACGCCGGTGTACTATGGCAGTTCGGAGTGAAGGGTGAGTTTTAGTCCAAGGACGGCCCGCGCGCGCCATCTCGCTGACCACAGCCCCGCCGCAGCCCTTCTTGATCCGCAGCGGGAGCGGCGCGACCGACCCCTTCTGGAGGCGCCGTGCCGAACAGGAGGCGGTTCGCGCCGGCCTCGTCAAGCATGCGGCTTGCGAAAAAGCCGGCCGTGGTGACGCTCGTCTTCGGATGAAACTGCTCTCGATCATCGCGTGCCCCGCGTACTTGGCCTTGAGTCTCTTCACAACAGGCCACGCCTCAGAGGTCACCTACGACCTGGTGATTTACGGCGGCACCTCGGCCGGAATCGCGGCTGCGGTCCAGGCCAAACGCATGGGGAAAACCGTGGTCGTCATCGAGCCGTCCCTTCGCGTCGGGGGGCTGACCACCGGTGGGCTCGGCCAGACCGATATCGGCAACAAGGCGGCCATTGGCGGAATTGCCCGGGAGTTCTACCAGGCCATCAAGCGACACTACGACCGTCCTGAGGCCTGGAAATGGCAGACGGCGCTGGAGTACAGCGACGGTGGGCAATCTCGCACCCTGCCGGGCGACGACGCCCGCTGGACATTCGAACCCAGCGCCGCGCTCTCCGTGTTTCAGGGCTGGATCGCCGACCTCGGGCTCGAAGTCGTCTACGGTGAGCGACTCAATCGCGCCGCCGGCGTGGGCCGGACCACGGCGTCACCGCCGAGCATCGAGTCCATTCGCATGGAATCGGGCCGCTTGTTCCGGGGGCGCATGTTCATCGACGCCACCTACGAGGGCGATCTGCTCGCCGCCGCCAAGATCTCCTACACGGTCGGTCGCGAAGCCAATTCCGAGTACCGCGAGACCCTCAATGGCGTTCAGGTCGCGCAGGCGAAGTACCACCAGCTGGTCAAGGGAATCAGTCCCTACATCAACCCAGCCGACCCCACCAGCGGCCGGTTGCCCCATCTCGACCCCCAGGGTCCAGGCGAAGACGGGAGCGGCGACCGGCGGGTGCAGGCCTATTGTTTCCGCATGTGCCTGACGGACCATCCCGACAACCGGATCCCGTTTCACAAGCCAGAGGGCTACCATGAACTCTGGTACGAGCTGCTCTTCCGCAACTTTGAGGCAGGCGAAACCGGACAGCCCTGGGTCAATTCACCGATGCCGAATCGCAAGACCGACACCAACAACCGGCTTGGATTCTCCATCGACTTCATCGGCCAGAACTACGCGTATCCGGAGGCCAGTTATGCCGAACGCGAGGCGATCATCGCGCGGCACCGACTTTACCAGCAGGGGTTGATGTGGACGCTCGCCAACCATCCACGCATCCCCGAGTCCATCCGCGCCGAGGCCTCGCGCTGGGGCGTAACCAAAGACGAGTTTGTCGAGGGTCAGGGTTGGCAGGATCAGCTCTACATTCGCGAAGCACGCCGGATGGTTGGCGCGTATGTCATGACCCAGCATCACTGCCAGGGACGAGAAGTCGCACCCGATCCGGTGGGACTCGCCGCCTACACCATGGACTCTCACAACGTTCAGCGCACGGTCGACGCCAGCGGTCAGGTGCGCAACGAGGGCGACGTCCAGGTGGGGGGTTTCCCCCCTTACCCCATCGGTCTTGGCGCCATCCTGCCACGCGAGTCCGAATGCACCAACCTCGTTGTACCGGTGTGCCTTTCGGCATCCCACATCGCCTTCGGCAGCATTCGCATGGAACCCGTCTTCATGGTCTTGGGACAGTCTGCGGCCACGGTCGCCCTTCACGCCATCGAGGAGAAGGTCCCGGTCCAAAAGATCGACCGGCCACGGCTGCACACCCGTCTCGCTGCCGACAGGCAGGTGCTCGTCTGGACCGCTCCCCGGAAGCCGTGACCCGAACTCCAGTTTCATCCGGTCTCGACACCTCAGGGCCAGCCGCGGCGCCCGCTCACTCGGGAAGTCGCTGGGACCCGCCTGACGGCCTCAGCGATGCGCCAGCCAGGCCCCTCCGTCTTCGATCCTATCTGCGGGCTCAGGAAACTCGTTCCCGGGGAGAAAAGCGCAGCCGGTACTCGAGGGGGCGCAGGCCGGTCTCGGCGCGGAAGGCCCGGGTGAAGTGGCTTTGGTCGTAGAAGCCGCAGTCGAGCGCGATCTGGCCCACGGGGTCCAACGTGGCCTCCAGGCGGCGGCGGGCCATGATCAGCCGCACGCGAAGGAGGTAATCGCCTACACTCATGCCAAACAGTCGCCGGAATTCGCGCTGGAGCTGGCTGGGTGAGAGGTGGGTTCGCGTGGCGAGGTCGGCCACCGCAATGGGTTCACCGTAATGGGCTAGCACATACTCACAGGCTCGGGTCAGCCGCTGGTACTCGCCCGGCGCGCTCCCGGCCTGATCATAGGGCAGCATCACCCCGGCCACGCCCATCACGGCTCCTTTGCGCCCAATGACCGGAAACTTGCTCGTCACATACCAACGGGGCGTACCGTCCCGGCCTCGCACCAGCCAAACCTGATTAATCATGGGTTTCCGGCCCTCCATGACCCTCCGGTCCTCCTCCACATACTGCGCGGCCATCGCCGGGGGGTGAAAGTCAAAGTCGGTGCGCCCCAGCATGCCATCCCCCTCGCAACCATGCATCCTCGACAGGCTGCGATTGACCTTCACAAACCGATGCTCGCGATCTTTGACGAAGAGATAGACCTCCGGCAGCACCTCGAAGAGATCCGTAAACACCTGCGGCTCCTTCACCCGGGCAAAAAACTCCTCGGTCAGGGTCGGTTTCGGGGGTGTCACCATGCGTCTTTATTACAAAAACCCGCGTCGCCCGTCAAAGCCGCAATCTCTGCTCTGTGGCACACTGGAGGGGATGCCCCGCTGTCTCGTGTCCCCCCTGACCGTCCTGATCCTGGCGGTCGTCCTGTCCGTACGCGCCGCCGAACCGGCTCCGCTGGAGTTCAATCGCGACATCCGGCCGATCCTCTCGGAAAACTGCTACTACTGCCACGGGCAGGACGCCAATCACCGCGAGGGCAAGCTGCGGCTCGACGAATTCGAGTCCGCCACCCGCGACCGCGGGGGCTACGCCGCCATCACGCCCGGCAATCCCGACGACAGCGAACTGATCCAGCGTCTGCTCTCGAACGACGAGGAGGAGCGCATGCCGCCGGCCAAGTCGAACAAGCACGTTACTCCGGAGCAAATCGCCCTGCTGCGTCGTTGGATTGCGGAAGGGGCCGTCTACCAAAAACACTGGGCCTTCACCTCACCTCGCCGAGCCCCGCTGCCCCGGGTCCAGGCCAAGGACTGGCCGCGTCAACCCATTGACTCGTTCGTTCTCGCCCGCCTGGAAAAAGAAGGGCTCACCCCGTCCCCCGAGGCCCGCCCCGAGACCTGGCTGCGGCGGGCCAGTCTGGACCTGATCGGGCTGCCGCCGACGCCCGCGGAGCTTGACGCCTTTGTCGCCGACGTCGCACGGCGCGGTGAACGCGCCTACGGCGCCGCCGTCGACCGCTTGCTCGGCTCCCCCCATTTCGGAGAGCGACTTGCCATCGATTGGCTGGATGCCGCCCGTTATGCCGACACGCACGGGTTCAACAATGACTCCTCCCGCAC
>JAEUGZ010000344.1 GCA_016794725.1 Opitutaceae bacterium
CCCGAAGGCGATCTCGTGCACACCGGCCGGATGCTCGGGATGAGTTTTGGTGATGAGGAGTAGGGCTGGTCCGCCGCCGCCGCGCAGCGCGGCGGCGGAATGACGAATGACGAATGACGAATGACGAATGACGGGCTGGGGCGTTTGCCCGCAGTCTTGGAAGTGACAATCTCACCTGGAGGGCGTCGCTCCGTCGACGCCGGGGAACGGTCCAGGCACGACGGCGCCGGTCCGGGTTACCTTGCCGGGTGTTGCACGCTCCTGGCCGTCGATTGACGGTTTGACGTCGTCGACGGCTCGAGCGCGGCTTCGGCTAGGGTTTCAGCCGGGCGGCGAGGTCGGGGGGGAGGAGGTCGGAGGCGAGCGGGCGGAGTTTGGGGTCGGGGAGTTCTACCCCGAATCGGCGGGAGAGCGCGAGCCAGCGGAAGAGGGCTCCGGTCGACAGGGAACGCAGGCGGGACTCGCTCGCCTCCTTGATCGTGCGGCGCAGCTGAATTTCGGCGAGGTCCGGGCGCTGGCCCTGGGCGAGTAGTGCCGCCAGGCTGACGCGTCGGTCCCAGGCGAGCGATCGATCCGCCCCGGCGCTGAGCAGCGGGAGCAGGGCGTTGAAGTTCGCGGCAAACGCCTCGCCATCATTGCGGGCGGCTTCGACCCGGGCGAGGGCGACCCGGGCTCCGAGGTCGGCGGGGAATCGTTGGAGTTCGCGGCGAAGCCCGGAGGCAAGGTCGATCCATCCCATGTCGAGGAAGTACTCGGCCTGCAGGCTCAAGGTCCGCGCCTCGTCCTGTTCTTCGATGACTTCGAGGACGACCACCGACTCCTGTTCAAAGCCGCCGATTTTGGGGAGACGGTAGGGAAGGGGCCGAATCCAGGTCAAAGGCACCCAGCGACGGAGCGCGCCGACAAATGAGGCGGCTCCGGCCGGAGTTCCGACCCGGGCCGAAGCGTCAAAAAAAGGATCCCACGACGGCAGGACCAGGTAACGAATCTCGCGTTGCCGGAGGAGAGCCAGGGCCTCGTCGGGGGATGTGGCGCGGGCGATGCGCAGGGCCGCACGCAGGCCCTCGGCATTGTCGGGGTGGAGCGATGCCACCCCGCGCAGTCCGCCGTGGTAGGTGAGCGCGGCGCTGACCGCCGGTGACGCCAGCACGATGGCCGGCTTTCCCGCTGCTTGTTTGGCCAGCCAAAACGCGAGGTCGCGTTCCACGATCGCCTCGACATCGCCGCGTCCGAGCGCGGTGCGTCCCGTCTCACCGGTCGCCGGCCATTGCAGGAGAAGACCGGGAAAGGCCGCCGCCGCGCCGGCCAGCAAGGGCAAACCTGCAAGAGTGAACGCGCGCGGCTCGATCCGGTCGTCGCGTGCCACCAAGACCACCGCCAGCACCAGCAATCCCACACCCGCCGGCGCGAATGCCCGGAGTTCCACGAGAGCGAGCAGGAGCAGGAGGATCGCCGCCCCCAGCGCCGCGCCCCCGGGCGTGGGGTTCTGCCCTCGCCGGACGCGCCTCCACCACAGGCCGATGCCGACCAGGGCGGTGAGCCATGGGAGCAAGGTGGCGATGAACAGCCGAATGGCGCCTTCCTGGTTGAACGCCTGACTCAGGCTCGAGGCGACCAGATCGGTGAGGGGTGACAGACGGCCGTCGAGCGCCTCGGCCGGTGCGGCGAGGGTCGTATCCGAAAAGTAAAGGCTGACGGGCAGCCCCGCCAGCAGGACCAGGGCCGCCGCGCCTGCGACGATGCCGGAGCCCGTGCTCCAGGGCGCCCGTCGGGTCTGTATCCAGGAATGGAGCAGGACGAGGAGTTCGCCCCAGCCGATCCAGGCGATTGCGTGCCCGGGATGCAGCCTCCCGGCCCGCCAAACCGGAGCCTCTGGCAGGTGGCCGAGGGCCAGCACGGCGAGGCTGGTCAACGCGCCGCACCGCGCCCACCACCGCCAGCCGCGAGGGTCCATGGTGTCGGTTGGCGTGGCGCCTCGTCGACCCAGGATTGCCACCGTCGTGATCACGCCCAAACCGACTCCCACGATCGCCAGAAACTGGGGCAGGAAATCAAGCGAGAGCCCCAGGCCCGCGGCGATGCCTCCCACGGCGAAGGCGCGGCGTCGCCCCGCCTCCGTGATCGCGCTCGTCGCCGCGACCGTCGCCAGCAAGCCGGTGGCCAGACAGACCCACGCGAGGCCACGGGGCGACGGCGCGCCGGGAAGGAAATCAGTGGCCAGGGGGAAACCTGCCACCCAGATGAGGCCGGCGAGCGCGGCGGCGCGTCCGCCAAATCGCCGGCCGATCCAGACACCGGCACTCCCGAGAAACAGGAGCTGGAGCGCTGGGTCGGCCCACCGCGTCGCGCGTTCGGCCGCGAGTGCGAGTGACTGCCCGGAAACAAGGTGATCCACCTGTGCCACCAGGGTCAGCCAGAGCCGATAGAGCAATGGGTCGTGCAGTTCCCGGCCCAAGGGCGCGTTGTCGTAGTCCACGCGCTCGGGCCGCCAGGGTCCTCCGTTCACAAGGGCCTGGGTCTGGAGGATCCAGGGGAATGCCTCTTCGCTGCGTCCAGGCGACAACCCCACCCGCCTGCCGTCGGCATAGCCGGTGGGCGATTGTGCATCGACCCGGGAGGGCGACACTGACCACTGGGCCATTCCGTTCATGTGATCGATCCGCGCCCAGCGGATGCGGACGGTCATGATCACCAGCGCCCCGCAACCCAGGAGAACGCTCAGCCAGAGGAAGGTTTGAACGCGGGAAGGGGAGCGCATGCAGGCAGGGGACAGGCCGGGGCGGGCAGATGAATGAAAAGAACGCACCGGATCAAGCTCCTCCCGCACTCCGCCGGCCCATCGGCCGCTTCGCTCCGGGATTGCACCACGCGGGGGATTGGAGCCACCGTGGTCTCTGGGATCGGCCGGTCCGGCCAGCGCCGTGACGCGGTCCCTCATCCCCTCATGCCGCTCGTCGTTTTCCCCGTCCTTCGCCTGGTTTCCCTGCCGTTCCGAGGCGTGATGTGCTTCCAATTGGCGTCGACCGTGCTGGCCGTAGTGCTTGGCTTTGGACACCCCGATGCGCGCAGTGCCGAGGCACCTCTGGTCACCAGCCAACCGTTTGCCGCACGCTCCGGGCCCCGAGGGCCCACCCTGTTCACGAGCCTGGCTCCCGCGAGCACCGGCGTGACCATCGAGAATCGGTACAACGATCCGACCATGTGGTGGGAACGCTACCAGGAGTTTTCCGTGGGGGCGATCGGCACGGGCGTTGCCGTCGGCGATTTTGACCTGGATGGACGTCCCGATTTGTTTGTCGTGAGCAAGACCGAGTCCTGTCGCCTGTATCGCAACCTGGGCAACTGGACCTTTGCCGACGTCACCGAACGGGCCGGCGTGGGCGATGTCGGCGCGGAGGCGGCGATTTGGAAGCAAGGCGCCACCTTTGTGGATGTCGACAACGATGGCCGGCTCGACCTGTACCTCTGTCGCTTTGGAGCGCCCAACCGACTCTATATGAACCAGGGCGACGGCACGTTTCGCGAGGAGGCGGCGGCGCGCGGGCTCGCGCTTTCCGACGCTTCGGGCATGGCGGCGTTTGCCGACTATGATCGCGACGGCTGGCTCGATGTCTACGTTCAGACCAACCTCCTCGACGCGAAGAACCGGCCGAACGGCCAGCCGGACCGGCTCTACCGCAACCGGGGTCGCGGGGTGTTCGAGGAAGTGACCGCCACCGCCGGCATTTCCGGCGAAACCCAGGGTCACTCCGTCACCTGGTGGGACTACGATCAGGACGGCTGGCCGGATCTGTATCTGGCGAACGACTTCGCCGTGCCCGATCAGCTCTATCGCAATCAGCGCGACGGTACCTTCCGCAATGTCGCCGGCCTGGTGCTGCCCTACACCCCCTATTCGGCCATGGGCTCCGACGTGGGCGATGTCGACAATGACGGCCGGATCGACCTGCTGGTGGCGGACATGGCGGCGGTCAGCCACGCGAAGGACCAGCGCGGCATGGCGGATTCGCGCACCGTCGCCCGCGACCCTCGGGTCACACCCGAGGCGGCGCCCCAGTTGCTGCGGAACACGCTGTTTATCAACACCGGCACCGGACGATGCGAGGAGGCGGCCTACCTCGCGGGACTGGCGGCGACAGACTGGACCTGGTCGGTGCGTTTTGAGGATCTCGACAACGACGGCCGGCTCGACCTGCACGTGACCAATGGCATGGTGCGCGAGCTGCACAACCTCGACCTCCTTGCGCGCATGATGGTGGCCGAGAGCCCGGCGGAGCGGATTCGCATCATGCGATCCAGTCCCGTCCTGGCCGAGGCGAATCTGGCGTATCGCAATCACGGTGACCTACGGTTCGAGGAGATCGGTGCCGCCTGGGGGCTCAATCAGCGCGGCGTCAGCTTTGGGGCGGCCTTTGCAGACTTTGACGGGGACGGGGATCTCGACCTGGCCTACACCAATTACGGCGCCCCCCCGACCCTGCTCCGCAATGACAGCGACAGCGGGCACCGCCTCGTCATCGCGCTGCGCGGAACGACCTCGAACCGCCAGGGCGTCGGTGCCGTCGTCCGGGTTGAGACGGAGGCCGGCGTGCAGGTCCGGACCCTGACGCTCGCGCGCGGCTACCTGTCCAGCAGCGAGCCGGTGCTGCACTTTGGCCTGGGCGAACAGACGCGGGTGCGCCGCCTCATACTCGAGTGGCCCTCCGGCGCGCGGCAAGTCCTCGAGGACGTGGCCGCGGACCGTCGCTACGAGGTGACAGAGCCGCCCGCGACGGGCGGAAACGCCGGCCGTGAAGCGGGTGCGGAGCTGGTGACGCTTTTCCATGAAGAGGCCGGGGAGCGGGGACTGGCGGTGACGGTGCGGGAAGCCGACGTTGAGGAGACGGCGGCGCAGCCTCTGCTGCCCGTGCGGCACAATCGCCGCGGACCAGCGCTGGCCGTGGCGGATCTGGAGGGTGACGGAACCGATGACCTGCTGGTGGGGGGCAGCACGCTCGACCTGGCCCGACGCCTGGTGCGGGGACCGGGCGACCGTTGGGTGGCGTCGCCACTCGGCCCGCAGGCGACCCCCCACGAAGTCAATGACGGCCCGCTGCTGGTGTTCGACGCGAACCGCGATGGACGGCTCGATGTGTGGTTGAGCCGGGGCGGTTCGATCCTGCCAGCCGGAGCTCCGGCCTATCAGCCGAGCCTGCTCCTGAACGGGGGGCAGGGCGTCTTCCTGCCGGAAACACAGGATCCGCTCCCACCGCTGCCGATCACGGCCGGGGCGGTTGCAGCGGCGGACTTTGATCGTGATGGAACCCTCGATGTGTTCATGGGAGGCCGGGTGGCTCCGGGACAGTTTCCGCTCCCGCCGCGCAGCGCCCTGGTGTCGCGACGCGGAGGACGCTGGCAGGACGTGACGGCTGCGGTCGCGCCCGACCTGGCCGAGACTGGCATGGTGACGTCGGCGCTGTGGACCGACGTCGATGGCGACGGGTGGATCGACCTCCTGCTGACGCTCGACTGGGGTGGCGTTCAGTACTGGAGGAACCGTGACGGAAAGGCCTTTGAAAACCGGTCCGAGGAGGCCGGATTTTCGTCGGCGGGCACCGGGTGGTGGACCACGCTTGCCGCGGCGGACTTCAATCGGGATGGCCGGCCGGACTATGTGGCGGGCAATGTCGGACTCAACACCCCCTACCAGGCGACACCGGAGCATCCCGAACGGATCTACCTGGGCGAGTTTCGCGAAGGAGCGGCCCCCGTGTTGATCGAGGCCACCGAGGAGGCGGGGCGTATCGTGCCTCGCCGCACGTTGAAGCAGCTGGCGGTTTCACTTCCGGCGTTGCGGCGCCGGTATCCTAAGATCAATGACTTTTCACGTGCCGCGCTGGGGGAGGTCCTGGGTGAGGGCCCGCTGGCTGCGGCGCAAAGCTGGACGGCGACGGAGTTTCGCAGCGGAGTGTTTTTGAGCCAGCCGGGAGGCCGGTTCCGTTTCGAGGCTCTCCCCCGCCGGGCGCAGCTGGCTCCCTGGCAGGGAGTGGTGGCAGGCGATTGGGATGGCGACGGACTGGCCGACCTGGTGGTGGTGCAAAACAGCCGGGCACCCGTTCCGACGATTGGACGCTTTGAAGGCGGGCTTGGCGTTTTCCTGAAGGGAAACGGTCGCGGCGGATTCGAGGTGATCGAGACCAGCCGTAGCGGATGGAGTGTGCCGGGCGACGCCCGTGCCGTGGTGGCGATCGACCTTGATCGTGATCGGGCGCCCGATCTGGTGGTCAGCCGCAATGATGCTCCCCTCCTCGCGTTCCGGAATCGACCGGAGGCGGGTCGTCGGTTTCTTGCGCTCCGCCTGCGCGGTCGGCCCGGCAATCCGCAGGCCCTGGGTGCTCGCGTCACGGTGACGCTGTCCGACGGGAAGGAATCAGTCAGTGAAGTGCATGCCGGTTCCTGCGGCGCCGGACAGTCGACCGCGGTGATCTTTGTCGGTTTCCCGGAGAACCAGCCTCCGATCCGTATCCAGGTGCGATGGCCTGACGGCCGGACGAGCGAGCATGTCCCGGATCTGACGGCGTCGCCCGAGCAGCGTCTCGTGGAGCCATGACGGGAATGTCCCGCCGCGGCCGCGGGTCGCCTCGGATCTCCAGATCTACCGCTCCCGGAACTGATCGAAGACTTGGAGTTCGGCCGGGTAGCTGCGTCCGGTGCGGCGAGCCTCGTCGAGGGATTTCTTTTCCTCAGGGTCGATCCAATGGACGAAGTACTCCTCGGGGGTGCGGCTTTGCATGACGTTGAAGCCCTTCGGCCATTTGATGTGGCGCCAGTAGGCCCCGCGGTAGAACGGCAGTTTCCAGCCCGGGATCCAGGCCGCGTCGGCGTGGATGGCGGCTTCGATCTGTTCGGCGAGCCGCTTGAGTTCGGACAATGACTCCGCCCGGTCGTAGGCCTCGATCAGGCGGTCGAGCTCCGGGAGAAACGTCATGGTCATGTTATTGGTTTGGGTTTTGACCTGGGTGGGACGCGGGTTGGCCACGCTGCCGGTTGCGGTGGTCACCGGTTTGCCGTCGAGGCTGTAGGCGTCGGTGTAGGCGTTGGAACCGTGATAACGTTCCCAATAGCGTGGATACAGCTCGACGGCGCGGTTCAGGGCCAGCAGGGAGATCTCGTGGTTCTTTTCCTGGACCTTCTTGAAGCCGGTCGTGCTGTCGAGCACCTCGAGCCGGAGTTCGAGACCCGCTTTCATTGCCTGCTGCTTGAGGATGGGGAGCATGTCCCGGTATTCCTGGCGTCCCGTCGTCAAGGTGAAGGAAAGCCGCCGGCCCGATCCATCGACCAGCACCCCGTCGTCACCCTGCCGGGCAAAACCCGCCTTGGCGAAGTGCGCCCGGGCTTTCTCCGGATCGTAGGGACGGGGAGCGAGGGTGGGGTGCGTCCGCCAGCCGTAGCCATCGGAGCGCGTCTGCAGGCGCTCGGCGTCGCCGCGAAAATACTGCGTGCAGACCAGATCGATGTCGATCGCGTGATGGAGCCCAAGCCGCACGTCGAGCGTGTCAAGGAGTGGCTTGGCGCAGTTGATCCAGATTCCCCAATCGGGCCGGGGAATGCGGTTGTAGAACTTGAAGCGGACGATCCTGCCCGCGGCGACCTCCGGATGCGTGTCGGGCAGCGTTTCGAACCAGAACTTGGGCGTTCCCAAGGAAACGAGGTCCAGGTCGCCGCGCGCGAAGGCCTCGACCACCTTGTCCGGATCCCGGATGACTTCGAGCCGATACCGATCGGGATTGAAGCGACCCCGCAGGAAGCGGTGGTTTTCGCCCCACCAGTTCTTGACCCGGTTCAGAGTGATGGCGCGTCCCTTCTCAATGTCCTTTTCGAGCAACTCGTACGCCCCGAGCCGGGGCAGCGCACGCCATTGGAACCGCTCCAACCAGTCGGCGCCGAAGTCCTGAAAGGCATGGCGGGGGTAGGGTACCATATCCCCGAAGCGAGCAGCGAGGTCGGGTTTGTTTTCGGGATGAACGAAAGCGAAGGTGTGGGTGTCGAATATGATGAGCTGACGGAAATTGGCGGTGTAGAAATCATTGTACCAGGGATCGCGCAGGTAGGGACTGCGGTTGAAATAGAACGTGAAGACCAGATCGTCCGTGGTCAGCGGCCGGCCATCCGACCAGCGGGCCCGGGGGTCGAGGTGGTAGTAGACCGTCCGGGTTGAAGTGGAGACGGCCCAGCGGTCGGCCAGGCCCGGCATCACGGCGTCGGGCCGGTTCGGATGCGTCTTCACCAAGCTCGGCTCGGTGTAGTCGCGCAGGTAACCCCGCACTCCTCCGCTGGCATCAGGTCCCACGGTCCGCAGGGTGCGGGGAAAGTCGGGAAGGGACATGTGAAACGTTCCGCCTTTCCTGGCCTCGGGATCGGCGAACACCGGCAGGTCCAGCCCGTCCTGCCACGTCAAGTCGGCCGGAAGATCGGCGGGCGTCTTGAAAACGTAGAAGTCCGCCTGCGCCTTGAGCGTATTCGACAGGTCGGCCTCCATCGCAGGGGCGCCTCTGCCAGGCGACGGCGCCGCCCCCACTGGCTCCGCCTGCCTGCCGCAGCCTCCCAGGGAAACGGCGATTCCGACCAGAAGGGGGATGACCTGGAGAGAGCGGGGGCGCGTCAGCATCCACCCATCTGCGGCAAGGATGCCGCCGAGAACAAGCGGAATGGAAGGCGGACCGTGATGATGCTCAGTTAAACGGCAGTCCTCATGGGCGTGCCCCCCCGTTGGGACGCGACTTGGTCTTCTCGTGCAGCAAGGCCGCGCTTTCCAGCGTGTCGGGAGACTTGGAGATTTTCACCACCTCCGGCTGGAGGGTGTCGGCGAGCTGACGAACAGCTTCGTGCTGCACCTCGAGCATGTCGGTCAGAGTGATGGCGGAGCGCAGGGCCAGTCGAGAGAGCGGGGCGGAGGGGTCCCGCCGTGCCAGACGGATCAGGATCGGCGTGGGTGAGGCGTCGTGCCAGCGGGCGAACGCCAGCACGTGGAACGGGCTGAGTCCGGGGCGGGACCCAGCGCGTGCCGCTCAGCTTCGGCCGCTGCTTCCGTCGTGCTCAAGGCCGGCAAGAGATCGAATCAGGCGGTCCGATCCTGACTCGGAATCCGGCGCAGCGCGAAGTGGGCAGCCATCACGGCGAGGCGCTGCACCGTGGCCAGTTCATGCCAGCGACCGGGGAAAGCGGTTCAACCGCCGCTCCGTCGCGACGAATGCCCAGCAGGTCCACCAGTCTGACCCGCGCGGCATCGGAGACCTGGGGCAGGGCACGCCGAAGGGCGGATCGAGTTCCGCAAAAGGGAGTTTAGCCAGTGTATTCAAAGCAGCGTAACCTATACGCTCTTGCCGAGGCCGCACCAGGGGCTTCCCGGGTTCGCTATTTGACTCGGGCTTTCGCGTACGGCGAGACCCGCGCCCCGAAAATACAGACCGACGGCCGCGGTCCGGTCCGGCGGGGCCGGACCGGACCGCAGATTGCGATGGTCCGCGGTGCGGTAACGAACCCGTCTAGAAGTTCAGCCGGGCCGTCAGCCGGAATGTCCGCGGATCCGGGTAGTACCCGACCATGCTCATGACCCGGGCCGGCGAATTGATGTCGCCGTTTTTCGGCCGCAGTCCCGCAGCGTTGTAGATCTGGTCCTTGCGGTCGAGCAGGTTGCTGACGTTCAGGTTCAGGTTGAGCCGCATGTCGTGCCAGACCTTGAATTCGTAACCGATCGTCGCCGTCGCCATGTGCCAGGCTTCCATGTAAACCGGCGTATTGGCGTCGACGGACGGGTCATCGATGGCCGTGAGCGGATTGGCGGGATTGACGATGGTGTCCGATCCGCGGTTTCCGAGCAGGATTTTGCTCCGGAACTGTACGCCGCCGCCGATCCGCAGGTTCTTCAGCCGTCCCTCGCTGAACCGGTAGTCCGTGTAAACGTTGGCGGTGTACTTGTAAGCCGTGCTCACGATGGGTGCATTGGCTTCGGCGGTCGAGATGAAGCTCTGCATGGAGTTCCAGTTCGAAACGGCGGCTGTGATGTCCGGCGACGCCGACGTCGCCACCCCGGGATTCGAAGCAAGATTGGTGGTGGAGTCGATGACCGCTCCCGTGTCGAGCACGATCTGCCTGAGCGTTGCCTTGTTCGCCGCCCAATAGGCCAGAGTCTCGGGATAGCGGTTGTTGGAGTAGTTCTCAGGCAGCGCGTAGTTCATGGTCAGACGCCAGTCCTTGGTGACGTTGGCCACGACCTCAAATTCGTAGCCGTTGGCCCAGGCGTCCTGATAGTCCTGATAGGGCTGCGGTACCAGGCCGAGTCCTCGGGCGTTGATGCCGTCGACTGAGAGATCGTTCAGTGCGTTGGAGCGGGTGAGAATTCCTATCTCGTTCCGGTCCACCCCGGTCGCCGTATGGGTGGCGGTCGTGCCGTACTTGGAGATCGACGAATTGATGCGGCCGTCGAGCAGGCTGAAACGGATGCCGGCGTCCCATCCCTTTGAAACCGTGGGCTCCAACACGTTTCCGTTGATGGCGAGAACAACACGGGATGTGTCATAGGTCTGAGCGAAGTTGTAGAAACCGCCGAGCCACTTGGTCGCGTTGATGATGCCGCCGTAGGTGTCGGTGGAAACCCTCTGATCAAGGATCGGTGGGTTGTAGAGTCCCCGCTGGGTCGAGGTCAGGCTCCAGTAGTTCGCGGGTGCATCGGGGTCGTGCAGGAGCGTCCTGCCGTCCCAATCGGTCGGATAGGCCGCCCGCGTGTTGGTGTGCAGGGCATTCCATGTCTGGACCCGGAAGCGATCCCAGCGTTTTCCCGCCAGCAAGACCAGGCGGTCCTTGAACAGCTTGGCGAAGGCGGAGGCCTGCACGTAGTCGAAGTGTCGTTCGGCCGTGCGGTTGTTGGCATCGGTGTAGTTGAGATTGAGCAGATCCTGGACTTGATAGGTGGAGCTGGTCCCGGCGATCGAATCGACGTAAGTCACCTGGGATGGGAATCCATAGGGCCGGTTCGGGTCGTTCAGGTAGTAGCGGTATCCCGGCGAGTCGTTGACCGGCCGCTGGCGAATGTCGGGATTGCGGGCCATGACGTAGGTATAGGTCCGGTTGGTCGTATCGACCTCGCTCAAGCCTCCCATCACGTTCAGGCGGAAGGAGCCAAAGCGCGTATTCTCCTTTACGTATCCAAGAGCCGCCCTCGTTTCTTTGGTGTCGGACAGGCCCTCGCCCCGGTCATCCCGCGTGGTTTCGACAAAGGGCTCGAGGTAGTAGGGGTTGTTCTTTCCATCCGGCAGGGTGCGGGTGACATCGACATACACCTCGGTGAACCGCTGCGGCGCCAGATTCGTCAGACGTCCACCCAGCGTTGCGCTGTGTGCCAGCTGCAGGAAGAAGTCGTCGCCAATCTGCTGGTCGAGGTAGACCGACTTGTTCCTCAGGACCTGGCTGAAGGTGTAGGGCAGTTCGGGCAGGAAGACGTAGCTCGGAACCGGGACGAAGAACTTGGACTTGGAGGTGGCAATGTCGAAGCGGCTCACGGGCTCGTTTTGCACTCCGGTGATGCGGGATCCGGCGGCGCCGAGGCTGGACGTGCTGACAGGCAGGACGCCGTCGACCGGGGTCGCCGTCGTTGCACCGCCGCCCATGGTCCGCCACGTATTGGCGAAGTTATAGACCGTCGAGTTGTTGTAACCGGGGAGAATGAGCATGTACGGGCTGGTGGACGAGCCCACCCGCTCGATGCCCACGGCGTTGGAGTTCACGCCGCCTGGCAGGGTGCCGATGGGCGAATTGACCACCGTGACTCCGTCCCAGCCGGAGACCCGGTCGTTGAGCCCGTTGACGCCCAGGAGTTCTTTCGACTTGTAGTCCTCATAGTCCGCGCGAATCCGAGTTTTCTTCCACGGACGTGCGGAGGCCGTCAGGTAAACGCCATCGCGGCGGCTGCGGGTATTGTCCCGCCACGTGGTCGAGTCCTCCTTCAGGAAGCTGGCCCTGAAGGCCACCTTGTCGCCGATGGGCTGGTTGAAATCGAGGGTCGCCCGTTTCGTTCCCTGATCGGAGAAGCTCAGCGCCAGCTCGCCCTTGCGTTTGTCGAACGTGGCCTGTTTGGTCATGAGGACGGTGGCTCCGCCTAGTCCGCCGTTGCCAATGAGCAGGGCGTTGGTGCCTCGCGCGAAATCAATTCGATCCTGGGCGTAGACATCGGTCAGCACGCCCTGGGCGAAGAAGTTGCGCAGCTGCTTCACGATGACGCCGCGGGCGCGTGTGCGCGTGCCGCCGTCCAGATTCTGGATGCGGTCCTGAACGTCGCCTCGGGCTTGGTAGGAATTGACCGCCCAGTCCATGGCGGTTTCGGTGTCGGTGATGGAGAGGGCCTCAAGAAACTCCTTGGTCAGAACCGAGTAGGCCAGGGGCGTGTCCTTCAAGTCGGTGGCCATGCGTCCTCCGGCGAGCGAGGAGGCGGCGACAAAGCCGACGTCGCGGTCCGTGCTGACCGTGAAGGGTGAAAGCACCACCACCTCTTCCTTTTTTGGTTCGAGGGTGGTGGAGGCAAGCGGTGCTGTTTGGGCGGACAGCACCGCTGTGGCGACTGCGCCAAAGGCAGCAGCGAGTCGCGAGGGAAGGGATTTTTTCATGGTCTGGGGGGCTTCGGTGACTGACTTGCGGGATGCCTCCATGTGCGACCGCGCCGTGCGGTCACGCGTAATCACGAAGGCACCCGACCCCCCATCCTGCGTCACCTTGAGCCCGGTGCCGGCGACCAGCCGCTCCAGCGCCTCGCGCACCGCGAAGGAACCGCGTAAGGGATTGGTCGCTACACCGCGCACGTCGTCGATCAGGTAGACGACTTGCGCGCCCGTCTGATCGGAGAACGTCTCCAGCGTCACCTCGGCCGCCGCTGCCGTGAAGGCAAACGACTTGGTCGTCCCCTCGGATGCGCAAAGCGAAGCCGATGGGAAACCATGGCTGAGGATCAGCCCGAGCGCCAGCTGGAGGCCCGTCGACCTGACAATCTGGCGAACAAGAAAGAGCATGGATGAGGTTTTCCACCGGCCGTAAAGCCGGCAGCACTGGGATGACGCGCATCCCCGCAAATCCCGCTATCGCGAATCCACCTTTCTTTTCCGAAGCACGAGGGTGCCGTCGGCGGAGCGCTCCATGTCGATTCCGTAGATGGTCGCCAGGATGTTCGCGAAGCCCTCGACATCGTCGGCTCGAAAGCGCCCGCCGATTCGCATCTGCGCGAGCGCGGGGTCAGCCAGCAGCACGCGATTGCCGGAACGACGCTGAAACTCGGTGACAATCTGCGCGAGCGTGGCCCCGCCAAGCCGGATCAAATCGTCCTGCCAAGCCAGAGCCCGGGCCATGGATGAGGGGTCGACCTGGGTGATGACAATGGCGGATTGGGTCAGGGACCGTCCTGGCGGGGCATCGGCCACCACGGCGCGCTGTCCGGCCTCGAGCAGGGGCGGCGGGCTGGAGGTTGGTTTGGGTTCTCCGGCGATTTCGGGGGTGGTGGCGAGTTGCACTTTCCCTTCCGTGACGAGGACCTCCACCTGGTCTGCCGTTAGGTTGACATTGAAGGCGGTGCCGACGGCGCGTACGCGCAGTCCGCCCGCCGCCACCACAAATGGCCGCGCGGCATCCTTGGTGACCGTGAAGAAGGCTTCGCCTCGGGTGAGCAGTACGCGTCGCTCCGCCGGGGTGAACTGTTCGACGATCTCACTGCTGGCGTTGAGGTACGCCGTGGTGCCGTCGCCCAACGTCAGCAGGCGCGGGTGGGTGGCAAGCGAGGAGGGTGTCGCGGAGGCGGAGGCCGGGGCCGGGGTCGTGTGGCCTTGCCAGGCGACCCGGACCACGATGGCCACGGCGGCGGCGGCGGCGAGTGCGCCCAGCGAAAGGCCCCGGCGCCAGAATCGCCGCCGACGGGTCGCCTCGGACAATGTTCGCTGGGCCAGAGCCTCGGGAATGCGGTCGAGCTGCGACCACGTGCCACTGGCGCGTTGGATGGCCCTGGCGTGCCGGGGATCGGCTGCCAGCCAAAGTTCGTATTCGATCGACTCGGCGGCGGATAATCCGCGGTCGCGACGCACGGTCCACCGCGCCGCGGTTTCGCGGAGCGTGGAGTCGTCGGAGGGAAGGTCCATTTTGCTCATTGCCGTAGCCGAGTCATCCAACCGAGCGGCGAGCGCCGCGGCCAGCGGACCCGGAGCGTGGCGGCGGGTTACCGGGGAGGAAGACCGTGTTTTGCGAAATAGGCCTCGCACCGGTGGAGCGCCTTCGTGAGTTGGGCTTCGACGGTGTGTTCAGCGATGCCGAGCCGCTGGGCAATTTCCCGATGGGAAAGGTTTTCAAATTTGCGGAGGATGAGGATTTCGCGGCAGCGGGGAGGCAGGGATGCGATGGCCGAAGCCAGGAGGTCGCTTTCCTGCCGACGGCTCACCGTCTCGGGCACGGGAGGAGCCTCGTCGAAGACGCACGATGCCTCTTCTTCCGTTATCGGAATCGCATTGGATACGGCCCGCCGTCGAAAAAGATCGCGGGCGGCGTTGCGCGCGGTCGCGAAAAGAAGGCCGCGGGGAGACTCGATCGGGCCGCGTTCGCGGGCCCTCAGGATCCGGGTGTAGGTCTCTTGCACCAAATCATCGATGTCCGATGGCCGGACAATTCCATGGAGGTAGGCGCGAAGCGCAGTCTCGTGCGGCGCGAGTTCATGGGCGAACCACTCCTCGGTGCGCTGTGCCGACGAAGGAGTCGGGCTAGACTGGGGTGAGTCCACGGCAGTGACGCTGCACCGGAGAGGGAAGGGTTTCAAGCCTGTGAACCGACGAGGCGGTGTTCAATCGGGGTGGAGTCCTCCCATGAGCCTGATCGCGGATTAATTTGGGTCCTGCCGTTTCACGTGAAAGCGACAGCGCTGGGTGGGACGTGTGTCGAATTCCCCTTGCACGAGCGTCCGGGTGCGATTGGCCGGGCTGTTATTGCAGGAGCGGTGCGACAGGGGCGTCGTAGAGGTCACCCTCGGATCCGCGGTCTTGAGTCACTTTTAGCTCCCCAGACTTGGGTCAGGCGATTGCGACAACCGCTCTCAGGTTCATGGCAAGGAACCTCCTGTCCAAGCGAGCCCAAGCGGCTATACTTTGCCGACCCCGTGGCCATGCGCCCCATTACCCTTCGGCCCTCTCCTGTTCTGCTCATTCTCGCCTTGTTGTTGGGATCGTGGGGAGAGGCCTCGGCGCAGACCGTGCCGTCCGGCGGAGTGCGGTTGATCGCACCGACCGACCTGGCGGTCGGAGGGAATTTCTGGCAGGGTTCTACGACCGGCGGGCCGGTGGCCTCGCGCACGCTGGTACCGGTGACCGGCCAACCCTTCACCCAGGCCGCCCGCATTGCGGTGCAGCGCCCCACGGGCGAGTTCTGGGCGAGCGCGATCAGTTCGCCCAGTGTCCAGGCGCTGGCGCAAGGCGACGTCGTGCTGATTCATCTCTACCTGCGGGCGGTGGAAACCCAGGATGAAACGGGATCGGTGTTCATGCAGGTTTACGCCGAAGGACCGGCTCCGGATTATGCGAAGTCGGTGTCGCAGCAGATTTCGGCGGGGCTTGAGTGGCGGGAGTATTTCATCCCTTTCGCCATGGCCGGAGGGTTTTCCTCGGGGCAATTCATGTTCAATCTTGGCTTTGGTGCCTCCAGCCGTCCCCAGATTCTCGAGGTGGGTGGCGTGGAAGTGCTGGGCTATGGGAAAACCCGGACCTTGGCAGAGATGCCCCGCACCTCGTTCACCTACGATGGACGCGCGGCCAACGCGCCGTGGCGGAAAGAGGCGCAGGATCGGATCGAGCGTTGGCGCAAGGCGCCCTATGCCGTGCGGGTGGTCAATCGGGCGGGTCTGCCATTGCCCGACGCCCGCGTGCGGGTACGACTCGACCGTCACGCGTTTGGATTTGGCACGGCGTTTCAGGCGTCACGGGTGGTGAATCAGGCGACGGCCGACAACCGGACTTACCTGCAGAAACTCACCGAGGTCTTCCACGCCGGCAGCACGGAGAACGATCTCAAATGGCCGGCGTTGGAGGGCGACTGGGGCACCGCCTATACGCGGCCTCAGACCCTGGCGGCCCTGCAGACGCTGCAGCAGCGGGGGATGGCGCTGCGCGGGCACGTGCTCGTCTGGCCGTCGGAACGCAATCTGCCCAACTCCATCAAGGCGCTGCTGCCCAGTCGCGATCCTTCCGTTCCCAACCGGGTCCTTACCCACATCGATGATGCGGTGACAGCGACGCAGAGCCTGCTGAGCGAGTGGGATGTGTTGAACGAGCCCTATGACAACCACGACTTGATGGACATTTACGGTGCGTCCGTGATGACCGACTGGTTTCGGCGCGCCCATGAGCGGCACCCCGCGGCGCGCTTGTACGTCAACGACTATTCCATCCTCTCGGGCGGCGGCTTGAACACGGCCCATCAGGCGCACTACGAGCAGACCATCCGTTACCTGCTGGATGCCGGGGCGCCGCTGCACGGCATTGGTTTTCAGGGACACTTTGAAGGAGCTCCCACCGGCATCGCCAAGGTGTGGTCGCTGCTCGAACGCTACACCGGGGCCTTTCCGGGCGTGGTCTTCAAGATCACGGAGTTTGACGTCGATACGGACGACGAGTCGTTGCAGGCCGACTACACGCGCGACCTGCTCACCCTGGTCTTCAGCCATCCACAGGCCGCGGGATTCCAGGTCTGGGGTTTCTGGGAAGGTGCGCACTGGCGTCCGCGCGCGGCGATGTACCGGCGCGACTGGAGCGAGAAGCCGAATGGCAAGGTGTTTCGGGAACTGGTCAATGAGACCTGGCGCACGGATGAGACGCGCACGAGTGAGGGCGACGGACGCGTCGCCGGGCGCGGCTTCCTTGGAACGTATGGGGTCGAGGTGGAGGTCGCGGGCAAATCGGTCACCTCCCGTTTCACGCTGACGGCCGCCGGCGCCCAGGTCGATGTCGTGGTCGATGCTCCCGCCGATCCTGCGCCGCGGGTGCTGCAGCAGCCGTTGGGCGCCGTGGTCAATCCCGGCGAAACCGCGACCCTGGCCGTGGCGGTGGCGGGCGATCCCGTTCCCACGGTGATGTGGTACCGCAATGGGGTCGCCTTGAACCGCACGGGCACCGAGTTGGCGCTGAATCCGGCGGCGGGCCCGATCGATGGAACCTACGCGGCGGAAGTGACGAATCGTATCGGAACAGTCTGGACAAGGACGGCACAGGTGGCCGTACGGGCCCCGTCGCCGTCGCCTTCCGCGCTGATCAACCTTGCCTCCCGCGGACTGGTGCGGTCCGGGGACGGCGTGATGATTGCCGGTTTCGTCCTGGCCGGGACCGGCAAGAAAGCGGTCCTGATCCGGGCGGTGGGCCCTCGACTCGCCCAGTTTGGGGTGCCTGGAATCCTCGCCGATCCGCGGCTGCGCCTGTTCCGGTCGGGTGAGTCCGCGCCACTGGCGGAGAGTGACACCTGGGCTCCCGCCCTGGCGGCGCACTTTGCCGAGGTGGGTGCCTTCTCGCTGGAGAACGACTCCATGTCCGCCGCGCTCTGGATTGAACTCGAGCCCGGAGCCTATACCGCGCAGATGGATGGGGCCGACGGGGGAAATGGGGTTGCATTGATTGAGGTGTACGATGCCGGCACGGGTCAGGCTCTGGCGTTGAAGAACCTGTCCATCCGGGCGGTGGCGGGGGCCGGTGACACGGTCTTGATCGCCGGTTTGGTCGTGAGAGGGCAAACGCCAGTGGACGTGTTGATCCGGGGCGTAGGGCCGGGGCTGTCCTCCTTTGGCGTGAGCGGAGTGCTGGCGGATCCGAGCCTGCGCGTTTACGAAACGGTTCCGGCAGGCTCCCGGCTCCTGGCTTCCAACGATGACTGGGGACTTTCGTCGCGCGCCACGCAGATTCGGGCGGCTGCGGCCCAGGTGGGTGCGTTTGGGGTCGACGATTTTGGCCGGGATGCGAGTCTGCTGCTTTCCCTTGAGCCCGGCGCCTACACCGTCCACCTCTCCGGAGCGACGACGGCCTCGGGCGTCGCCCTGCTCGAAGCGTATGCCCTGCCTTGATTCTCCGCCTTTTGTCCGAACCCGGTGCCGACCGGCGGTGGGGATGATTTGCGCGCTGGCGCTGCTGGGTGGGAGCGGCTGTGGAAAACAGGACGCTCCGACCGCCGCGGTGACGGTTTCCCGGCCGACTCCGACCGGTTCATCCCCAACCCTTGCCAGCCTGACCTACGTTTCCGAGCCCATCGGCCTGCCCATGGGCAACAAGCCCGTGATCACGCACCTCGCCCTGGCCGACCTGGATGAGGACGGCCTGCTGGACGTGATCGCCTGCGATGGGGCCTCGCAGCGCATTGGCTGGATCCGGCAGTCGCCCCGCGGAGTGTTCACCGAGACGGTGGTGGGCGACCCCGTTCCCGGGCCGGCGCACGTTTCGGTCTGTGATCTCAATGGGGATGGCCGACCCGACCTGCTCGTGGCCAGCATGGGGTCGATTCTGCCCAGCAATGACAAGATTGGCCGGGTCGTGGTGCTGGAGAACCTAGGCAACGGCACCTTTCGCAACCGCGTCTTGCTGGAGAATGTCGCCCGGGTGACCGATGTGCGCGGCGCGGACTTCAACGGTGATGGCCGCACCGATCTGGTGGTGGGGCAGTTTGGATACATTGAGGGCGAAATCCGCTGGATGGAGAACCTGGGCGACTGGACCTTTCGCAGTCACGTCCTGCTCAGCCAGCCCGGAACCATCACGGTGCCTCCGGCCGACTACGACCAGGACGGAAAGGTCGATTTTGCCGCGCTCGTGTCGCAGGACAGCGAGGCGGTCCACTGGTTTCGCAACCTGGGTGGCGAGTTTCGCGACCAGGTGCTCTGGCGGGCGCGCGACGAATCCTGGGGTTCGAGCGGCATGGAGGTGGCCGACCTCAACCGCGACGGACGGCCGGACTTGATCGTCAGCAACGGGGACGGTTTCGACGTCAACATGACCAAACCCGCGCGGTGGCATGGGCTGCAGTGGCTGGAGAACCGCGGCGGAGGCGACTTTCATTACCACCGCCTCGGTGACATGCCGGGGTGCTACAGTCCCGTCAGTGCCGACCTCAATCAGGACGGCCGGCCCGATGTGGTGACCGTTTCCGGTTTCAACGACGTCATGGACGCCGAGGCGGTCTGGCTGATGGCGTGGATGAACGAGGGCCAGGGACGCTTCACGCCGGTGCCCCTGGCCCGTGATCCGACCCGGTTGATCACCGTGGCGGCAGGTGATTTGGACGGCAACGGGGTGCCGGTGCTGGTGACCGGTGGCATGCACCTTTATCCACCCTTTGCCCACATGAGCCGGGTGACGCTCTGGCGGCGCAAACCGGCGGGTGCACGCCCATGAGCATGCCGATCACCCGGTCGAACTCGCACCGCATGAACCCTTTTTTGTCCCAACGCCGGGTGATCATCACCGGCTTCGCCTTGCTGCTACTGCTGGCGGCCGGGTGGGCGGCGTGGAACCAGCGGCGGACGGCCGAGCGGGTGGCGGCGATACCCGAGCCGCCCAACCTGACTCGCTGGCCGGCCGGGTTTGTCGGGGCGGTGAACCAAGCGACGGACGAGGCCCGGACGGCCGGGGATCCCCTCGAGGCGATGGTGCGCCTGGAGGCGCTCTATCATGCCAATGGCTTCGAGGCCCAGGCTGAGCGCGTGGTGGGGTGGCTGGAGAAGCACCAGCCGCGGGTGGCGCGCTGGGCCTACCTGGCTGCGGACCTGCGGATCCGACAGTCGGACCAGGAGGGCAACGAGCGGAAACTGCGGCGGGCGATCGAGCTGGAATCGACGTACATGCCAGGTTGGATACGACTCGGTGATCTTCTGGTGGATCGGAAGCTGTTTACCGAGGCGGAATCCTGCTACGATCGAGCCCAGGCGCTGGCTCCGGGGAACGTGCGGACGGAGTTCGCGGTGATCGCGTTTCAGGCCTGGCACGGCAAACGCGGCGATCCCCGGGCCTCGTTGCGGCAGTTGTGCGGACGATTTCCCGACATCGTTCAGCTGCACGAGCTGCTGTCGGAAATGGAAACGGCGGCGGGTGACGCCGCGGCGGCTCGACGCGAGAAACGTCGGGCCGCTGCAGGAACCCGTTATCTCGACACGACCGACCCGTGGCTCGATGAGCTTGGACTTTCCTGTCACGATCCGACCCGCCTTGGACTGCTCGCGTACAAGCTGCAGCGGGAGGCCAGGTGGATGGATGCCGAGGCGCTGCTCACTCATGCGGTGAAAGTGGCGCCGATGGATGCAGGACTGCGCGTCAACCTCGCCCAGGTTCATGAGCAGGCGGGCCGGCCGGCGCAGGCGCTGCAGGTGCTTGAGCAGGCTGCTCGGGACATTCAGACGGACGTGGTGTTGCCGGTGCAATGGGCGCGTCGACTTTCGCTGGAGCACCGAACGGACGAGGCGCTGGCGGTCCTGCGCGGGGCGCTGGTCCGATGGCCGGCGGACCCCGCCTTGCACCTCGCCCTCGGCTACACCCTGCGTGATGCCAATCGTCACGCGGAGGCACTGCCGGCGTTTGCCGAGGCGGCGCGACTCGACTCCACGCAGGTTGAGCCGCTCTACTACCAAGGGTACTCGCTCCTGGCGCTGGGAAAGCGGGAAGAGGCGAAGCAACAGGTCGAGCGAGCCTTGGTGCTGCGACCCGATTATCCCGAGGCGCTGACCCTGCGGGCGAGCCTGGCCATCGAGGCGGGTGAGATCGCCACCGCAGAGCCCCTGATCAAGCGACTCCATGACCTCCGGCCGGATGATCCCGAGGCCCGGGTCCTCTTCGCCACCCTGCATCTTTTGCTGGGACTCGCGCAGGAAGAGGTGGGTGCGCCGGACCAGGCGGAACGCCTCTATCGCGTTGGACTTTCGGCGGAGACTGACTTTGCGCCCCTGCTGCGCCAGGCAGGACGCCTCGCGTGGTCGCGGGAACGATGGTCGGAGGCGGTGGCGTATCTGGCGAAGTACCAGATCCGGGAGCCGGCCGACCTGGAGGCCCTTCTCTGGCTTGGGCTCGCGCTCCGTGGGACGGGACAGGTGGAATCAGCCCGGGCCCTGCTGACCCAGGGCCGCATCCGCGCCGAGACAGCCGGTGATCGTTCGCTCGCGACCCAGTTTGCTCGCGCACTTCAGGCGCCGTGATGGTCCGTTTTCGGAAGTCGGGGCCGCGCAGGTCGCCCAAAGGCTGAAAAAACGTCCACTCGCCCTCACCACGGGTCGCGGCGGAAGCGCCCGCGGTAGTCGTTGACCAGCGTCGCGAGGTCGCCGGGGGCGAGGCGGTGCAGTCCGCGCAGCTGGCTGAGTCCCTGGCGGGCCTGGGCCTCGTCGCCGGTCTCGATGGCGTGCCGGGTCAGGATGCTCAGCGCGAGAGGGTGGCCGGGCTCGGCGACCAGGGCCTGGCGCAGCTCGGCGATGCCGTCGTCGATGCGTTCCTGGCGAAAGTAGAGGAGGGCAAGCTCGATGGAGGGACGCACTTCGTCGGGCTTCAGGCGTTGGGCCCGCTTGAGCTCGGCGATGGCCTCACCCACGCGGCCGAGTTTGGAGAGGCGGCTGCCGTTCGCGAAACGCAGGGCGGCGGAGTTGGGGCAGTGGTTTAGGCCGGCACTGAGCGCGCGCTGCATCGCGGCGTCATCGCCGAGGGTGTTGAGGAGGTCGACGAGCAGGGACCACGCGTCGGCGTCGTCCGGGCTGAGCGCCACCGCCCGTTCGAGGTGGCGGCGGGCCGCTTCGTGCTGCTTGAGCTGGTAGTGGAGTTTTCCGAGCTGCCGCTGGTAGGTGCCCTCGCGGGGAGCCAGCTCGATGGCCCGTTCGAGCAGGTGCACTGCGGTGTCGGGTTCGCCGGAATAGGTGGCCACGGCGGCGCCCACGCTGACCCGGTAGGGGTCGTAACACTCCTCGAGCAGGCTGTCCACCCAGGGGTCGCGAAGGTCGTGAAACTCCCGCATGCCAATGGCGGCCCGCACGGCCTTGGCGGCCTCGGCGTCACCAAAATGTTCATGCACCGATACCAACAAGGTGAGCGTGCCGACAAAATCCGGGTGACGTTCCTGCGCCCGGAGGAGGACCTCACGCGCCCGGGTCCAGTCTCCCGCCGCCAGGTGGCACCGGGCGAGACCGAGCAGGGCGTACGGTTGATCGGCGGACTGCTTGAGGACTTCGTCGTAGATCCGGCGCGCTTCGAGGGGTTGATTGGACTTGAGCAGCACGTCCCCGAGGCGCAGGCGGGCAGGCACGTACGTGGGGTCGAGCCTTACCGCGTCACGCCAGAGTGGCAGTGCGTCGTCCAGCCGGCCCGCTCCGGCGAGCAGGCTGGCGAGCAGGTGAGGCCAGAGTGCCTCGCGGGGTTTGAGGTCGCGCAGCCCAGTGTAGCAGAGCGCGGCGGGCGCAGGGTGTCCGTTGGCGTGGTAGAGGCGTCCCAACTCGGACAGACCGGCCACCGGACGAAACCAGCTTCGGGCCCGGCGTTCCGCCGCGGACAGGCGTTCGGAGAGGGCGACTTCGCCCTCCAGTCCGGGGGGGCGGGGCGGAGTGTAGGCGATCACCCGGGACCGTTGGGCGTGGGCCCACCCGCCGGCGGCGGCGAAACCCAAAACGACGAGAAGGAGTCCCAGGAGGATTCCGCGCCGGCCCCGGAAGAAGGAAGGAAGGTTCATGGCCGGGGGCGCCAGAGGGTGAGACGCGCCATGTTATCGAAGGGTGGATACGCGAAGAAGGCGCCGGTGACGAGGCTCGGGCGGCCGGAGCCGTCGAGATCGCCGGCGGCGACGGAGATGAGCTGGATCGGTTGATGGGCCAGCACGATTTGGGTGAACGACTGCTTGCCGTCGTTGCGAAAGAGCACCAGCGAGGCGGATTTGGGGTTTTTCCAGTCGTTGAATCCGCTGACGCACACGATGTCCGTCACCCCGCGCCCCTCCAGGTCGACGCCGATCGGGCTGTAGGCCCCTGCCATGTCGCCGATGCGGTGGAATTTGAAGAAGCCCTGCCCTCCGTTCTCCAGCCATTGCAGGCCGTGCCAGGACCGTTTGCCAGGGTCGGCATAAGCGAAGCCGTCGCCATTGGTGTAGAGAATGTCCGGACGCCCGTCGCGATTGAGGTCGCAGAGGCTGATCCCGCTGCTGCCGTAGTCCTCGTTGGTGGAGCCGAAGAGGATCTTGTTGGTGAACGTGCCGTAGCCGCTGTTTTCAAAGAGATAAATCTCCTCGTATTGCTGGGAGACGAGGGCGACGATATCGAGGGTGCGATCGCCATTCAGATCGGCCACGCAGACATTGATCGTGCCGGGCAGGCTGAGCAGGATCTGGCTGTCGAACTGCCAGTTTCCCTTGTTTCGCATCCAGCGGATTTCGCCCTGATTGTAGCCGAACTGGGCGACGGCGAGATCGGGTTTGCCGTCACCGTCGAAGTCGCCGGCCCGGAGATCGGTGACCCGTGCGACCCGTTCAAGCAACGTGTGACGGATGAACTGCTGGTGTCCGTTGTTCTCGAGGATGATGACGGATCCGATCTTGTCGTTGTTCGGAAAGACCTGGCCCATCGAGGAGACAAGCAGGTCAAGATCGCCGTCACCGTCCATGTCGACCGCTTCCACGTGGACGGGAGAGGCCAGGTCGGCCATGAGGGTGGTTTCCTCGAAGCGTCCGGGGGAGAACTGACGCAGCCAGACCACCGCGTTGAGCTGGTCATCGCACGCGAGGATGTCCATCCGACCATCGCGATCGAGGTCGGCGACGTTGACGTGTGAGATCCAAGGCTTCCCCTCGATGGCCCGGCCGATGTGCTGGGGGCTGAACCGGTCCAAGTCCACCTTCGGAGCGGGTGTGGTGATGACAGGCGCGGGCAAGGGCGGAAGAGGCTGGTCACAGCCGCTGACGAGGCCAATGAGCGCAGCGAGCCAAGTCAGCGTTGCGGATCGAAGGGCCGCGGAGGAGGTGAGCAGGGAAGAGCGGCGCGTGAGGCAGAGGTGCACGGAAGAAGAGCAGAGCCGGGACGGAGCGTGGAGCTGGTGCGATTGAAACCGAGAAGTGGCGGAGTGCAATCTGTCGCCGTGGGGAAGGTGGGGTGAAATCAACGTGGAGTTCCCGGGGCGGGCTCGTCCTGCGTTTCCGTTGGGGTGGCCCCGCATTTGCGCATGCGCGTCAACTTAAGGAGTCGCAGACGTACTTTGTTGATTGAGATTGGGTTTGAGTGGAGGGCGTCGCTCCGACGACGCCGGGGACGGTCCACGAGCCGCTGCGTCCGACCGTTTTGGTATCCGCGACGCGTAACCGGCGCCGACGGAGCGGCGCCCTCCATCGGAACGGATCCGCGGCTGGCGCCCCGGCATGTGTTTTCTCAACGACCGATTTCGTTTTGTCGCGCCAGCGCGTCCACGCGTGCCCAATCAGCGGTGGACGGGCCCGGGTCGATCACCTGGCCAACAAAAAGGCCGGTGGCTTGCGCCACCGGCCTGAGGGTTGAGAGGAAACCGGTTGAGGGTTTCGTCGGTGCCTAGAACGTGAACGAGTTCGTCAGCGAGAGCACGCGAGGCTCTGGAATCTTGTAGGCGCCCGGTGAGCCGTCGGGTTGGACGGTGACGGGGATGAGGTCGTCGGTCGCGAACAGATTGCGGACGTTCAACTGGACGCGCCAGCGGACGCGGTCGTTGAAGATCTTGGTCTGATAGCCGATCCACAGGTCGAAGGCGTCTTCGGAGGGTCCGAAGTACGGATTGTCGACGATGTAGCCGTCACCCGCCGAGTTCAGGCGGTATCCGACCACCTGCTTGTCCTGCCAGCGGTAGCTGCCGCCGATGTTGGCGTCCTTGAGCCGCCCCTTCTTGAAGGAGTAGTTCGACGTCAGGTTGAACCGCCACGGACGGAGTTCGGAGACATTGCTGTTGTTGAGGGCGAGGGCCAGCTTGTAGGCGGGCAGCGTCTCGTTGTTGAACTTGTCGCGCACCGTGCCGCCGGAGCCGACATCGAGCGCCCAGTTGCCATTGCCCCAGAGGCGCATTTCGCCCATCGGGCCCTGGTAGTCCTTGTAGCGCTTGTCGATCCAGTCCGAGTAGGCTTGGCCGATCTTGAGGCGCTTGGCTTCGGTCTTGGACGCGTTGATCGAGATGTCGAGCCCTTCGATCGGGCTGGCGACGAGTTCGAACTCCGTGCCCTTGGACAGGGTATCACCCGTGACCGCGACACTGTTCATGCTCCAGTTGCCGCTGCCCGTGGCGTAACCCGTCATGCCCCACGCGAGCTGGAACGAGGCGGGAACCGGCTTGGACATCCAGTCGTCCGTCGAAGCGCGTTGAATGTCATACTGCGCGTTGATCGCGGCCTGGCTGTAGGTCTGCTGGTATCCATCCGTGCCGGGAGCGCGGCCGGCGCTGTCCGCCACCAGGTTTCCGGCGTTGGCGGGCTGCCAGCGCAGAATATGACCGGCGCCATACTTGGAGCCTGCCGTGGTGGTGCCGAAGTTTCCGTCACCGGGCCAGATGTTGTCATCCTGCTTCAGGTGATAGGCTGCGGCCTGGCCCCAGGCTTCGCCGGCGCCGATCAGGTAGGCGTTGCCGAGTTCGCCGGAAAGCGTGGCATTGGTGACCGACGTCTCATAGCGATTCACCTTGAGGGCGATCTTTCCGTTGAGCGCGCTGATCGCGATGCCGTAGTCCTTGGTCTTGCCGGTGGGCGAGGCGATGATGCCGCCGACGATGTCCTTGCGGGACGCGTCGGGCTGGAAGTTCGCAGACCGGTTGTAGAAGACGCTCGCGGTCATACCACCGGGGAGGCGCTCCATAATGAACTTCGGAGCGTGGCCGACGATGCTGAAGGTGTGCGTCTGGCCATCGACATTGTTGTAGATGCGCTCCTTGTTCTTGCCCGTGCCGTTCTCGATCAGACCGGTCGGGATGCGCCACTCCGGATCCGCAAAGTTGGTCACGAGACCATCCACCTTGTTGGGGGAGCCGGCGTTGAAGCTCTCGGCAACGTCCTTGCGCCAGCCGACCATGGGAACGATCGCGCCGTCGAACAGGTAGCCCTGCCAGACGAAGACCTGCGAGGTGATGTCGTCGCGGGTCTTGCTCGCCTGCGTGTAGGGGCGATTGCTGTCATTGTAGCTCGAATCGTTCGGATTTACGATCGGCAGCGCGTAGGTCTTGTAGGTGCGCGTCAGCGTGTCCCAGTTCTTGACCGTGGACGACGTGGCGGTCTGCTGTGCCGTGATGCGGCTGAGATTCAGGCCGCTGGCCGAGGTGCGGCTGGCGATGCTGGGTCCGAGGTAGGTGAGCGTGGTGGCGTCGCGACCGGCCTGGCCGACCGCGGCATTGGCCGACTGGAGGAAGCCCGGGCCGACGAACCAGTTCTGCCAGCTCGTCTGCACCGTGTCATTGCGCTGGATCGCTCCGCTGTAGGTGAAGATGTGCCGGCCGAGGATCTTGGCGGCCTTGGAGTCGCGCTCAAACACGTCGCGGAAGTCAACTTCACCGAAGGCGGTCGCCCGGGTGGATTCGCGGACGCGATTGACGCGGCCGCTGCCGGCGGAACCGCCACCACCGATGACCATGGGCCGTCCCACATTGGGATTCGGGCTGCCATCGATGAGGGTCTTCATGATGTCGACCGTGACGGCGGCCGCATCCCAGGCCAGGAAGTTCTTGTAGTCCCAGGTTGCGTCCTGCTTGTCGTAGGCGACCTCGAAGCCGATCTTGTTGTTCAGGAACGTCTGGTTGAGGGTCAGGTTGTAGGCGTCAAATTCACTCGTATTGAGACGATTGCTACCCTCGATGAGGTTGTTGTAGAAATCGAACACGCTCGCGTCCGTCAGCGACTTGGCCTTGTACGGGTTGATCACGTAGCCCGGCAACCGGAGGTTGTTGGCGATGTTGTTGTAGGTCGTGATGCCCTTGTACGAACCGTTCGACGGATCGTTGGCCGCCGAGTCCTGCCCCGTCGGGTAGCTGTAGGGGCTGGCGGAGAAGGCGATGCCCTGCGTCGGGCTGTTGTAGTCGAAGGCGACGATCTGGCCGTCGTAGATGCGTCCGCCGGCGGCGCCGACGTACGGACTATAGCGGGCGTTGCTGCGATCGGTGACCTCGTTGATGTTGCGCCAGTCGTAGGTGGCCTTGTTCATCGACGTGAACCAGGGCGTGATGGCGTCCATCGGCGGTGTAAGCCGAGGATTGATACCATTGATGTCGCCCTTCTCGTAGTTCGCGCGGAACGACGTGCGGGCGCTGCCCTTGGCGAGGAACTTCGGCTGGTAGTTGACGGCGCCGAAGACGCGATGGTCGTCGCGGAAGGCCGGCTTCTGGCGGTAGTTGGTCTCGTCCATCAGGGCGGAGACGCGGAGCGCGAGTTCGTCCTTCAGGATGGCCTTGTTGAAGTCAACCGTGCCGCGGACGGATCCGAACGTGGCGACCTGCAGCTCGACCTTGTTCTCGTCGCGGAAGCTGGCGGTGTTCAGGCTGCTGTTGATGACGCCGGCGGGGGACCCGATGCCGAAGAGGATCGAGTTGGGTCCGCGCTGGAGATCGACGCGGCCGACATTGTAGGAGTCCCACGGAATGTCGGTCAGGAAGAAGTCGCGCAGATTGTCCGCCGCGGCCAGACCGCGCACGCGGGTGTTCGGACTGGGATTGGAGTAGGCGCCATCGTTGATGATGTTGCCGTCGCCGCCTCCCACAAAGTTACCGCCCTGGCCGGCGACTTCCGTGCCGGTCGTGTAGACCAGCAAGTCGGCCGAGCTCTTGGAATTGGTATCCTTGAGGAATTTCTGGGTGACCACGCTGATGGCCGAACCGACATCCTTCAATTCGGTGCGGAGGCGGGTGCCAGCGAGGGTGTTTTTGGCGGAGTAGCCCTCGTCCTCATCGGCTTCGATGACGAACGGGGACAGTTCGATCGTTTCTTCGTCCGCCGGCTTGATCGTCGCAGGGCCGGGATTGGGCGAAGCAGTGGATTGCGCCGTTAGGCGCCCCACGGCAAGCAGACTTAGGGCAGGTAGAAGCGCACAGGCGCTTACCCGCGAGAACACGCGGTACTTGGTCATTGGGGTCGGGGAATCAATCGCTCACAGCGGAGTTTGGACGAATCCGGGCTCGCGCCATGCCGGAAGCACGGCTTCCAGGACGCCCAGCATAGAGAAAGGACCTTATGAGGTAAATGAGATCACTTACATCTTGCTTGAGAATTTTTGCCGACTCGCCGGGGCCTCCCGCCTAGGCAATGGGGAGTTCAACGGGTCTTTGACCGCGCCGGTGATTGAGAATTGCCCCCGTGGCTCGTTTTGCGAAGGACGCCCGGCGACATCCCTGTCACGCGCTTGAACAGGACGCACATGTACTCGACGTGTTCAAAGCCCGCGAGTTCGGCGATCTTCTTCAAGGGAAAGTCGGTTTCCTGGAGGAGCTGCCTGATCTTGGCGACCTGAACCCGCCGGATCTCCGCCTGCGGAGTCCGCCCGAGGTGGTCGCGGAACTTGCGCTCAAGCTGACTGCGGGAGGTGTGGGCATGGCGCACCACTTCGTCCACGGTGATGTTCTGGCACGCCCGTTCGCGAATGAAACCCAGCGCCGCCGCGACCGTGCGGTCGGAGATGGCGAGCACGTCGGTGGAGCGACGAGTGACCACCCCGATGGGCTCGATCCGCTCATCAAGTCCCTCGGGCCGGTTTCCCGCGAGCATGCCGGCCAGCACCTCGGCGGCGCGGTATCCGGACTGGAAGGTATTGGGGGCGACGCTCGACAGCGACGGATAGCAGAGCTCGCAGCGCGTGAGATCGTTGTTGATACCCAGGATGGCCACTTCGTCCGGCACCAACAGGTCGGACTCCAGCGCCGCCGCCATGATCTGCTGCGCCCGCAAGTCCATGCAGGCAAGAACACCGACCGGTTTGGGCAGGCGCTTGAGCCAGGCGGCCAGCAGGTCCAGTTGCTCCGAGTCCCACACCGGACGATCGTCGCCCGGGTATTTCATCTCCAGAATGTCACAGGTGTGACCGGCGAGACCGAGCGCCTCGGTGAAGCCGGCGCGACGTTCGCAGGACCAGCCTTCGCTGGAAAAGCCGGCGAAGGCGAAGTGGCGGTGGCCGCGTTCGAGGAAGTGTTCGGCGGCGAGATGGCCGAGCGCGACGTTGTCGGGACGGATCTTCGGGACTCCGGGCAACACCGGGGTATCGTCCAGATCGACCAGCGGAACACCCAACTCCGCGCAAATCCGCGCCATCTCGGGGGAGGTGTGCCGGCTGATGACGCCGTCCCAGGGTTTGCTCCGCAGCCAGGACGCATCGGTGAACGCGCGGGCCTGGTCATCGTGGAACCCGGCCCAGAGCTGGTGGGTGCGCTCGTAGTGAGCGATACCACGCAGCATTGCGAGGCTCTCCTCAAACCGGGGTAGGAAGACGAACAGGACTTGGGGTCTCAACAACGGACTCATTGTCAGCCGGGCCCGACGAAGGCAAGCCGGGGGCGGAAAATTATGACAAAGGATCTCAAGCGGCCTCCGGGGTGGAGGTCGACGAGCGGGGGAACTGGGGGGTGCCGGCAGAGGGCCGGCTCGATCAAAGGTGGGCGCCGCGGCTTTGGATAACGTCGTGGTACCAGTGGAACGAGCTCTTCGGGGTGCGGACCTGTGTGCTGTAGTCGACGTGAACCAGCCCGAACCGGTCCTTGTACCCTTCGGCCCATTCAAAATTATCGAGGATCGACCAGTAGAAGTAACCGTCGACGGGGATGCCCTCCTGGATCGCGCGCCGGATGGAGCGCAGGTACCGGCGGATGAAATCGATGCGCTGCGGATCGTGCACGCCGCCGTCGAGGTGGACAAAATCCGGATTGGCGTAGCCGTTTTCGGTGAAGACGATGGGGAGTCCGTAGCGCTCGGTTTGAAACCGGGCCGCCCAGTAGGTGGCATCCGGGGCAATCTGCAGCCAGGACAGGGCGGCGCGGGGATTTCCCGGACCCCAGCCCCCGGGGACGGATTCCGGGGCGCCGTCGGCCCCGGCGCGCACCGGCCACCCGGAGTAGCAATTGTAGCCGATGAAATCGATTTTCTGCGAGATCAGCCGCAGGTCCGCGTCCGTCACCTTGGGCATGTCCGGACCGTAGGCGGCGACGCCGTCTTCCGGGTAGCGACCAAACACAATCGGGTCGGCCCACCACGCGAGGTTGTGCATCGTGCGGTCGGTGGCGGCAAAGTAGTCGCGGCGCGCGGCCTCGATGTCGCGTTTCGACTCGGTAAAGGGGATACGTTCCCGTCCGGTGTGGGCGAGCGCCACCTGGATCGGCCCTTTGCAGCGGGCGCGCAAGGCCTGGACGCCGCGACCATGGGCCATGAGCAGGTGGTGGGCGCCGCGCAGGCACTCGGCGAACGGCAATTGGAGGCCGGGGGCGAAGCGGCCTTCCTGGTGACCCAGGCCGAGGATGACCGGTGGTTCGTTGAAGGTCATCCAGTGGCTCACCCGGTCGCCGAGTTTGCGGCCCATGAGGTCCGCGTAGTCACCAAACCACTCCACGAGGTCGCGATTGAGAAACCCGCCGCGGTGCTGCAGCGCCTGCGGCAGGTCCCAGTGGTAGAGCGTGACCCACGGGGTGATGCCGGCGCGGAGCAGCCCGTCGATCAGGCGATCGTAGAAGGCGAGCCCCTTGGCGTTCGGTTTGCCCACGCCCTCGGGCAGGAGGCGGGGCCAGGAAAGGGACAGGCGGTAGGCGTTGATGCCGAGATCGCGCATCAGCGCGATGTCTTCCTTCCAGCGATGGTAATGGTCGCAGGCCACATCGCCGGTGTGATTCTCGAACACCCGACCCGGTTGTTGGGAGAAAACATCCCAGATCGACGGTGCCCGGCCGTCCACATTCCACGCGCCTTCAATCTGGTAGGCGGCGGCGGCGGCGCCCCAGGTGAACCCGGCGGGAAAGGGGAGTCCGGTGGCGCCGGATGCCGAGGAGGAAGGCGCTTTCATGGCGCGAACCACTCCCTCGCGATCCACGCAGACGCGGAGTCGTTTGGAACGTCGACAGGAAAGTGGTGAACGGCCGCTTCAGGCGGCCAGCACGGGCAGGACATCGGGGTAAGACAGGATACCCCTAAGCAGCCCGGCTGGGAATGAGAGCGGTTGTCGGAGGGTTGAGAATCTTTGACTCCTCGCGCTGCAACTACATCGCGTGTTCGAGGATAAAGCGCACCAGCGGTTCAGCTTCGCAGAAGCACAGGGCGGAAACGGTGTCGGCCGCGCCGTAATAAATCGCGATCCGGCCGGTGACCGCATCGCAGAGGCATCCCACGGGGAAACAGACGCCCGGGACCAGCCCGGCCAGCTCGTAGGGCGCTTCCGGCGTGAGCAGGCTCTGGTTGAGTCGCGCGCGCACTTTCCAAGGTTGATCCCGATCCAGCAAAGCCGCGCCCATGGAGTAACTGAAGCCATTGCAGGTGCTCATCACCCCGTGGTAGAAGAGCAGCCAGCCCTCCGAGGTTTCGATCGGCGACGGGCCGGCACCGATCTTGGTGCCCTGCCACCATTGACCTCCCCGGCTCATGACATGCCGGTGACGTCCCCAGAAGACCATGTCGGGACTTTCACTGTAAAAGATGTCACCGAACGGAGTGTGCCCGGTGTCGCTCGGCCGGCTCAGCATGGCGAAGCGACCGTTGATCTTCCGTGGGAAGAGCACGCCGTTGCGATTGTAGGGAAGGAATGCGTTTTCGATCTGCTCAAACGCAACGAAATCGCGAGTCCGGGCCACGCCGATGGTCGGACCGTGGTAGCCATTGCACCAGGTGACATAGTAATAGCCATCGACCCAGGTAACGCGCGGGTCGTAGCCGTACTCGTGGCGGGTCACTTCCGGATCGTCGCAGGTGAGGGCGATCGGTTTGGGCTCGAACGTCCAGGTGATGCCATCCGGACTTCGGCCGACGTGCAGGTGAGGCATGCGATCCATGCCTTCG
>JAEUGZ010000380.1 GCA_016794725.1 Opitutaceae bacterium
GAGAGATCATGGACGGGTGGGGAGGCGCGAGCCAACGGCGGTTTCAACCGGGGTGCAAGTCACCCGACGGGAATCAGGCGCTCGACAGCGTAGTGCCCGACTCCACACTGGCCGCTTCTTTCTATGCGTGCATTCGTCCGCCTGCGGTTGCTCAGTCTCGTGCTGGTGGGTGGCCTGGGACAGGGACTGCTCCCCGCGAATCCCCCGGCTGCAATCACCGCCACGGACCTCCTCAAGGTGAAACAAGTGGAGTCGCCCGCGCTCTCTCCCGACGGCAACTGGGTCGTCTACACCGTGCGATCGATCGAGCCCAAACCCGACACCCCGGACGATTGGACTTACCACACCCACCTGTGGCTCGTCGCCACGGAGGGCACCTCACCTCCGCGGCGCCTCACCTTCAATGGAACCCTCAACAGCGCTCCGGCCTGGCATCCCGACGGCCGGCGCATCGCCTTCGTGCGCGCCGGCGCGACACCGGCCGACCGTCCGCAGATCTGGGTGATGGCGACCGACGGTGGCGAAGCCGAGGTGTGGACGCAGGTGGAGACCGGCGCCGGCGCCCCCCGGTGGTCCCCCGACGGCCGGCGATTGCTTTTCAGCTCGACCCTGAGCGAGGCGCAGGTCCGCGCCGCGCTGGAGAAGGCGGGCGGACGAGCCACCCTGCCATGGAGCGACGAACGTCCGGGACGCCAGCCGCTGGACACCGCCAATTGGAAATTGAAAAAGAAGCCCGGCGCACCGGCCGATGCCCCTCCCCTTGCACCCGCCAGCGCTGAAGGCACGCTCGCGGAACGGCGGGAGTGGCTCGCCCGCAACGAAGCCGAGGGCAATCCGCGGGTCCTGACCCGTCTGAATTTTCTCGCCGAAGGTGACCTGCAACCCGACCTCACCTACGCACAGCTCTATGTCATGGAGGCCCGCGCTGGAGCACCGGCGAAGCCCATCGGACTCGGGTTTGACGCCAAGTCCGCCGCCCAGTGGATGCCAAATGGAAAGGAAGTGGTGGTGCTGGGTGCGAAGGCGATCCACGATCATCCGGATCGGGACCGCGCCCGCCGGGTCGACCTCGTCGATGTCGACACCGGAATCGCCCACACCGTGCTCGACGGGTTGGGTGAAACCTACGGCTCTCCCACCCCTTCGCCGAACGGGGCCTGGATTGCCGTGACGCTCCAGGAAGGCGGAGTCTTTTCCTTCGACCAAGCCAAGCTCGCCCTGATTCCGGCCGCGGGTGGACCGCTCCAGGTCCTCACGGGGGCGCTGGATCGATCGGTGCAGACCTTCCGCTGGATCCCCGATGGGACCGGGCTCCTGTTCACGGTGGCCAACGAGGGCGGTTTTCCGCTCCTGCGGGTCGGACTCGAATCCCGCGCGATCGAGACCCTGAGCCCTCGTACGGACTGGGGTGTGCGCGACTTCGACCTCGCCCTTTCCCGACGGGTTCAGGTGATCACGGAACCGGCCAATCCGTCGGAACTCCATGTCGCCGACCTCTCCGCCGATCGCAGTCGCCCGCTGACCTCCCACAACCGCTCATGGCTGGAGGGCCGGCGTCTCGCCACGCTGGAAGAACATCGGCGCATCAATTCCGTGGGACAGACCACTCAGTTCTGGACGATGCAGCCGGCTGACTCGGAACCCGGACAACGGCATCCGCTGCTTCTGCAAATCCACGGTGGGCCCACCGCCATGTGGGGTCCGGGCGAGGACAGCATGTGGTTCGAGTTTCAGTTTTTTGCCGCCCAAGGCTACGCCATCGTCTTCGGCAATCCGCGCGGTTCCGGCGGGTACGGCCGGGATTTTCAGCGCGCCAATCACTCGAACTGGGGTGCGGGTCCGGCCGCCGATGTGCTGGGATTTGCCGACTTCGCCGCCCAATTGCCGTGGGTCGATGCCCAACGTCAGGTGATCACCGGCGGCTCCTACGGCGGCTACCTGACGGCCTGGATCGTCGCCCACGACGTGCGCTTCAAGGCGGCGGTGGCTCAGCGCGGGGTGTACGACCTGGTGACTTTCTTCGGCGAAGGGAACGCTTGGCCGCTGGTCCCGCTCTACTTCGGCGGCTACCCGTGGGAACGATCCGTGCGTGAACTCCTTGAGCAGGAATCTCCGCTCACGTACATCGAAAACATCCGAACCCCGTTGCTCATCCAGCATGGTGATGTCGATTTCCGAACCGGAGTGATCCAGAGCCAGATGCTCTACAAAGCGCTCAAGGTCCTGGAACGCCCGGTCGAATACGCCCGCTATCCGCGCGCCACGCATGAAATGAGCCGCTCCGGCGAGCCCCGCCAGCGGCTCGACAGCCTGGTCCGCTACGAGGAGTTCTTCCGCCGCCACCTCGAGCCACGCTAGGCCGCTCCTTCCGCGCAACGTCGAGCAAATCGAAATCGATTCCCCTGGAGTGGGGTCGCCGACCCCGCGCGGATGGGTGTCGCGCCGAAAAGTCAGACTTCGGAAGCGGGACCGGTCGGTCCCGTCGCGGCCTCAACGAGGCCACCTCCACCGGAACCGCAGGCGCGGCCTGCCCACACTGCCCTACCGCGTCCGGCTGAAGAACCAAAGCCCGACACTCAGCATCGCCGCGTTGGGCAGCAGGGCGGCATAGAAGGGCGGAATCACATCGCGCCCCCCCAGGGCATAACTCGCCTTGACCAGCAGAAAGTAGAGCACAAAGAGCCCCAACGATTTGGAAACGCCGACCGCGGGATTCACCCGCACGCCGGACACGGCAAACGGGACCGCCAGGGCCAGGATGATCAGGGGACCCAAGGTATCGACCCAAAGGCCATAATACCGGGTGGCGTAGAGCGGAAGCTTCGGATTCGCATCAAGTTCGAAGTAGTCGAGAATCGTCCGCAATTCGATGAACGAAAGGTCGTGCGGCTTCCGGTCAAACACCCGCATGAGACCGGGATTCTCGCGAAAATGCGGGACCTGCTTCTCTCGAAACGGGACGATGCGCATGGTTTCCCCGGTTTCGACATCGAACCAGATCTCCTGTCCGTCCTTGAACACCCAAAACCCACGTTCGGCGTCCCTCCAGCCCTCCCTCGCCAGAATCCGCGTCTTCTCCTTTCGCAAGGGATCCAGCTCCGTCACCGAGATCCCGTAACCTCGTCCCGTATAGGGAGAATAACGGTTCATGAACCACATGCGCCGCTCCCGTTGGTTGTCAAAGGCGACGCTCTTGACCGCCCCCACCTGATCGATCGAGCTGGTGCGTCCATCCTTCTCATACTTCAGCCGGTCGCGCAGGGTTCGCGAATTCTCAATCGACCAGGGAATGACGGTGGCCGTCAGCCACCAGGTGACCCCGCAGAGCAGGACCGCGCAAACCCAGAGGCTGCGGGTGATGCGGACCAGCCCAATCCCGGCGGCACGCATGGCAATGATCTCGTTGTTGCGATGCAGCTGTCCGAGCGAAAACAGCAACGAAACCAGCAAGGCCAGCGGCAGCACGACCGAAAACGACATGGGCATGCTGATGAGGAAGTAAAAAATGATGTCGGCCCCCGAGGCACCGTCCTCGATCAGGTCACGGAAGTCATCGTAAAGCGCCTGCATCAACAGCAGGCCCAGGGTTGCCCCCAAGACCAGGCAGAAGATTTTCAGCCACTCACGCAGGATGTAGCGGTCGATCAAATTCAACCCCCACACCCAATCCCGGACCGGGTCGCTTGAAAACCTCAAAACGGCCGGCAATGAAATTTCGGCCTGCTTGCTGCGCGTTCGCTGAAATTTTCAGTCACCTGCCCCCTGCGGACCAAGCCTTGCTGTACTCATGAAAGCTGCATCACAGTTTGGTTGAAAGCCACCCGGGCCCCGTTTTGCTGCTCCAGCCGCCCTTCTTCTCTTTCGATTCTCGACTCCCACCATGACGTCCCGTCTCAAACCGCTATTCGCCGCACTTCTGTGTTTCAGTCTTCCGTTCTGCGCCTGGGCCCAGACCAGCACGATCAAGGTCGGTGAATATGCCTCGCTGACGGGCAAGGAGGCGGCGTTCGGCCAGTCGTCGCACAAGGGCACGGTGCTGGCCATCGAGGAGATCAACGCGGCGGGTGGCGTGCTCGGCCGCAAGCTGGAGCTGGTCTACGAGGACAACCAGTCCAAGCCGGGCGAATCGGGCACGATTGCCACGAAGCTGATCACCCGCGAAAAGGTGGTCGCCCTGCTCGGCGAGGTCGCCTCCAGCCGTTCGCGCGAAGCGGCGATCGTGGCCCAGAAGTACAAGATCCCGATGATCTCACCGTCCTCGACCAACCCGAGCGTGACGGAAATCGGCAACTACATCTTCCGGGTCTGCTTCATCGATCCGTTTCAAGGCACCGCCCTCGCCAAGTTCGCCCGCTCCCACCTGAAGGCCAAACGCGTCGCGATTGTCACCTCCGTCTCCTCCTCCTACTCCGTCGGGCTGGCCAAGTACTTCAAGGAACAGTTCGTCGCCGAAGGCGGACAGGTCGTGTTGGAACCCAAGTACTCGGAAGGCGACAAGGACTTCAAGGCGCAGCTGACCGCGATCAAGGCTGCCGCGCCCGACGCCATCTTCGTCCCCGGCTACTACACGGAAGCCGCTCTGATGTGCAAACAGGCGCGCGACCTCGGCCTGACGCAGCCGCTCTTCGGGGGCGACGGCTGGGAAGCCCCCGAGTTGGTCTCCATCGGCGGCAAGGCGGTCGAAGGTTGCTTCTACTCGACCCACTACTCCCCGGAAATCCCGACCGAGGCGGTCAAGTCCTTCGTCAAGCGCTTCAAGGCGCGCTGGAATGGAGAGACGCCCGATGCCATGGCCGCGCTTGGCTACGACAGCGCCGCCGTGCTGGCTGACGCCATCCGCCGCGCCGGTTCGACCGACGCCGCCAAGATCCGCGATGCCCTCGCCGCCACCAAGAACCTCGACGGTGTGACCGGCCGCACCACGATCGACGCCCAGCGCAACGCCTCGAAGCCGGCGGTGGTCGTGGAAGTGCGCAACGGAGAATTCCGCTTCGTGCAGAGCGTCGAACCGTGACCCGACGTGCTTCGTTGCTCCTGATTCGGAGTGCGCTGGCCCTCGCCAGCCTGGCCTGGGTTCCGCGCGTCGCCGCGGCCGACAAGCCGAATCCCTGGCGGGTCGGCGCCTTCGCGTCCCTCACCGGCAGCGAGGCCACCTGGGGCCAGTCCTACGAGCGCGGGACCCGGCTTGCGATTGACGAACTCAATGCCGCCGGCGGGGTGCTCGGGCGACCCCTGGAGCTGATCATCGATGACAACCGGTCGAAGTCGGGCGACTCCGCCACCATCGTCCGCAAGCTGATTTCCCGGGACAAGGTGATCGCCGTGCTCGGCGAGGTGTCGTCCGGACGCTCCCTCGAGGCCGCGCCTTTCTGTCAGCAAATGCGGATACCGATGATCTCCAACGGCAGCAATCCGAAGGTGACGGAGGTCGGTGACTACATCTTCCGGGTGGCCTACATTGATCCGTTCCAGGGCGCCGTCATGGCCCGCTTCGCCCGGGAGCACCTGCACGCCACGCGCATGGGTCTGCTCACGGACACGACCAACGCCTATGCGGTCGGCCTGGGAAAGTTTTTCAAGGATCGCTTCCTCCATGAGGGCGGCGTCATCGCGATGGAACAGCGTTACAGCGGCAACGAACGCGATTTCAAGGCGCAGCTCACGGCCCTGCGCGCCGCGGGCATCGACGCCTTGTTCGTGCCCGGCTACTACACCGAGGTGGGGCTGATCGTGGCGCAGGCCCGTCAACTCGGCTTCCAGGGCCCCGTACTTGGGGGCGACGGGTGGGCGGCACCGCAATTGATCGCCCTCGGCGGCGAGGCGCTGCACGACACCTACTACTGTGACAACTTCTCCGTTGAGTCGGACCAGCCGGTGACCCGGCGTTTCATCGAGCGCTACCGGGCCCGTTTCGGCGTGGACCCAGACTCGATCGCGCCCCTCGCCTTCGACGCGGTCGGGATGCTGGCCGATGCCCTCACCCGGGCCGGCACCGCCGCGCCGGCCAAGCTCCGTCAGGCCCTCGCCTCCACCACCGGCTTCCAGGGTGTGAGCGGCAGTATCACAGTGGATGCCCACCGCAATCCCCAGAAACCAGCCTACGTCGTGGGATACAAAGAAGGCCAGTACCGCCTGGTGACGGCCATCGCGCCGGAATCGAACTCGGGCCGTTGAACCACGGATGGACACGGATCCGATGTGAGACGCGAAGAGTCGAGCACCTGAATTTACCTCACCCCAAAGTGAACCAATCCCTCGCAACTCTCGGTCCCTGTTTTCATTCGTGTAGATTCGTGTCCATTCGTGGTTCAACTGCAGGGTT
>JAEUGZ010000382.1 GCA_016794725.1 Opitutaceae bacterium
ATCTGGAAAAGATCTATTCCCAGGCCAGCCGGACGTTCAACAAGACAAATATCACCTCCGCCATCTGTCAGATCTACTTCCTCAACCGCAAGCTGGTCGGCCTGGTCGGCTGGCGCCAGGACGAGTTCTCGCTCTTCGACGCCGGCGCACCCAAACTCGTCCCCGGCAGCGGTCAGGTGGACCCGTTCGATCCCACCTGGACCTACCCGGCCTCGCCCAACATCTACGCCAAGGATGAAACGGTCAGCTGGAGCGTGGTCGGGCATGCCCCCGACTTCGTCAAACGTCTGCTCCCCAATGGCACCGACGTCAGCCTGTCCTACAACAAGTCCGAGAATTTCCGCCCGTCCTCCACGGTGGCGGACGTCTACGGTCGTCCGTTCAGCCCGCCGTCCGGCTCGACCAAGGACATGGGAATGACGATCTCCCTCGCCAATAACAAATTTGTCCTGCGCGTGGTCCGCTACGAGACCGAGCAGTCCAACGACGTCAGCACGTTCTACAACACGTTCTGGCCCGGCAACGACGTCGTTCGCGCCATGAACGGCCTGCGCGGCTCCCAAACCTCCGAGGTGCTGATCAACCGCTGGTTCGGCTTCGCACCCAGCGATCCCCGTTACCTGCCGCTCCGGGCCAGCCTGACCAATCCTGCGCAGGCCAACAACGCCAACCCGGCCCTCACCACCGCCGAGACCGCCGCGCGCAACACCTGGTTCTCCCAACGGACCCGCGAGGAGTGGCTCAGGCCGGTCGATCCGCTGCTCGTATCCAGCTGGGCCATCACCCAGAACTCAAGCGGCACCTGGGCGGCCACGCGCCCGCCGAATGTGGGCAATGTCGCCGACACCCAGTCCAAGGGCTGGGAATTCGAGGGCACGTTCAACCCGACGCCCTACTGGCGCATGACCTTCAATGCCGCCCGCCAGGAGGCCTACCGCGCCAACTACGGCGCCGACTTCGCGGAGTTCGTCCAGCGCAATCTGCCGCTGTGGACCGACGGTGATGGCGTCATCGCCTCCAGCATCCGCGCCCAGAATGGTTTCGAGGACATCCCGTTCTTCAACAGCGTGACCGGATCACGATTCGGCATCCAGGCGGTGAACGACATGTACATTCCGTACCTGAATGCCCTCGCCGCCAACAATTCCACCGCCCAGGAACTGCGCAAGTGGCGGTTCAACTTCGTCACAAACTACGATTTCCAACACCGCCGGCTGAAAGGCTTCAGTCTGGGTGGGGGAGCCCGCTGGCAGGACAAGGTGGCCGTGGGCTACGGCGTGAAGAAGAACGAACTCGGGATCTGGGTCTCCGACGTCACCCAGCCCTACTACGGCAGCACCGAACTCGATATCGACCTGTGGGCCCGCTACTCGCGCAAGATCTACAAGGACAAGGTGCGCTGGACGGCGCAGCTCAACATCCGCGATCTGTTCGGCAACGACGACCTCATTGCGGTGACGGCCCAGCCCAACGGTCAGATCGCCTCGGCGCGCATCCCGCAGCCCATGATGTGGTCGATCACCAATACGTTCGCGTTCTGAGTACGCCGCCCGCCTGAGCGGGCGTCAGCCGGTTCCGGCTGCAGTCGGAACCGGCTATAATCTCGGGTGGATTTTCCATCCGAGACGGGTTGCTTCCTCGCGTTCCGCGCGCTTCCTCCGGGATGAACCGCGCCCGGATCCTACCGCAGACGAAGAACCCGTCATCGTCACCCCGGGCGGCCCCTCCCCCACGCATGAACCCGCCCCCGCCGTCCGACGATGTCCAGCTCCTGCGCGCCGCCTCCCAACAGCCTCTTGGCCCCCGGCTTCGAACCTACCTGAAGCTCTCCGGTCCGGGCTGGCTTCAGAGCGCGATCACCCTTGGCGGCGGCTCACTCTCGGGAAGCCTCTACCTCGGCGTGCTCGGGGGCTTCGGCCTGCTTTGGCTGCAGCCGGTCGCCATGATCATGGGGATCATCATGCTGTCCGCCATTGGCTACGTGGTCATGACGACCGGACGTCGCCCGCTTCAGGCCATCCACGAACAGGTCAATCCGGTGCTGGCCTTCGGCTGGGCGGCCGCCTCCCTGATCGCAAGCATGGTGTGGGCCATGCCGCAATACTCACTCGCCATCGGCGTGCTGCAACAAAACCTCCTGCCGGACCTGCTCGGTTCCGCGGGTCCGTTCGGCGACCTGGGCGGCAAACTCGTGCCAACCGTCGCCGTGCTCGCTTTTTCCACGTATATCACTTGGAACTACGGCAAGGGCGGGCGAGGGGTGCAGCTCTACGAACTGATTCTCAAGATCATGGTGGGCGTGATCGTACTGTGCTTCGCCGGGGTCATCGCCCGCCTGACGTTCTCCGCCCAGGGCCTGGACTGGGGCAAGGCCCTGGCCGGCCTCATTCCCAATTTCGGGCTGCTCGTGCGGCCCGCCGACGCCTTCCTGCCACTGATCGAGGCCACGAATCTCGCGCACCACGCCTACTGGAGGGATTTCATCGTCGACAACCAGCGGGATGTCATCGTCGCCGCCGCGGCCACCGCGGTGGGCATCAACATGACGTTTCTTTTTCCCTACTCGATCCTGCGGCGCGGCTGGGGACGCGAGTTCGTCGGCCTCTGCCGGTTCGACCTGGCCACCGGCATGTTCATCCCCTTTGTTCTGGCGACGAGTTTCGTCGTCATGGCCGCCGCCAGTCAGTTTCACGCCGTGCCTCAGCCGGGACTGCTCGACGCCGCGGGCAATCCGGCTCTCACCGGCGCCGCCTCGCCGCGCCAGATCAAGGAATATGAATCGCTGGTCGCAGGGCTCCCAGCCGGCGCGGGCGCCACGGCCGCGGACCGCCAGCTTGCCGCCATGCTGGTCACCCGCGACGCCTCGCACCTCGCCGCAGCGCTCGAACCCCTCACGGGCGCCTTTTTCGGCCGGATCATCTTCGGATTCGGGGTGCTCGGCATGACCCTCTCCACCATCACCCTGCTCATGCTGATCTCCGGTCAGGTCATCTGCGAGCTGCTCGGTCGCAAACAGACCGGGTGGACGTTCAAGCTGGGCAGTCTCCTTGCCGCGAGCGGCGCCCTCGGGCCCTTTCTTTGGAGCAAGGCCGCCTTCTGGCTGGCCGTGCCCACCTCCGTCTTTGCCTTCATCCTCATGCCGATCGCCTACCTGACCTTCTTCCTCATGATGAACCAGCGCCAGCTGCTGGGCGACGCCATGCCCCGGGGGGGAAGCCGGTGGACCTGGAACCTGCTCATGGGAACCTGCCTGCTCGTGGTCTCCGGGGCCAGCGGCTTCATGCTCTGGGAAAAAGGGGGAGTCTGGGGACTGACCGCCGCGGCGCTCTTCCTCGGAAGCGCTGCCGTTGTCGACCTGCGGCGCCGACTGATGCGACCGGCTAAAGCTTGAGCAGCCGCCTGACTTCCTGCTCCAACTTCGGGCCCCGCGCGTTTGTCGTGACCAGCCGGCCGTCCGGATCAAGGAGGAACATGGCCGGTATCCCGGAGATGGTGTAGGCCTTGGCCAAATCGTCCTTCCAGCCCTTGCCCTGGAACCGCTGCGGCCAAGTCACTTCCTCCTTAGCCACCAGCTCGATGAACTTGCTTCGGTCCTTCTCGTCGTCGAGCGACACGCCGATGATCTCGAAGCCGCGGTCGTGATACCTTGAATACACATCGCGCACATTGGGAAGCTCGGCAATGCACGGCCCGCACCAGGTGGCCCAGAAGTCGATGAGCACCACCTTGCCGCGCAGCGCCTCCAGGCTGACCTCGCGTCCATCGAGGGCGGTGAAGGCCAGGGAGAAGGGCTCCTTGCTCAAGGCAAAGAAACGCAGCCGGTCCCGGACGTAGTCGCGGGCGGAGGCGTTGGGAGAATCGGCGAACGCGGCCAGGATCTGCTCCTCATCGGCGCTCCCGGTCATGCGTTTGAGCTGGACGAACATGGGCAGGCACCCGCGTCCGGACTCGCTCGCGGGCCAGCGCTGGAGGAATGCCGTCAGCGCCTGCTCGACCCCGGCGACGTCCGCCGGTTGCTTCTCCGCCGCGGCCCGGTACGCGGGCTGAAACACCTGCATGAGGTCACCGAACTCCACCTGCTCCCGCACCTCGTCCGGCACATCCGCCGCCGCGCGCATCGTTTTCTCCAGCTCATCCACTTTGCGGGACCAGGCTTCCTCGGCCGCCGTGTCCCGCACCACCGCCTTTTCCCCCGCGGTGGCGTAATCGTCACCGATCGACAGCACAAACCTCGGATGAAAACGGCGCTGCTGAAGAATCAACGCCGCCCGCCAGCGTCGCGGGTCGGTCGGGTACTTTTCGATGAACGCAAAGGCCTCCGCCCCGAGGCGACGCGTCAACCCGTCAAACCAGCGGTAGTGATCCGCCCCGACGGTGCCGTCCGGGGGACGCTGGCGCGTCAGAGCGAGGATTGCATCCAGCTCGGTTTGGACCGGATCCGGCGCCGTGGATGCGGCAAAGACCGGGACTGCGCCCAACGCGAGCAGCAAGAGCGCACAAACAACGAGTGTTTTCATGGAGGATGCGCCGGTCAGAAGCTCTTCTTCGCCTGGACATAGACGAAGCGCTGGCGGGGATCGTCCGAGCCATTGTAAAACTGCGAGCTGTCCGAGGTGAACGTGGGCTCGTCGTTGAGCACATTCAGCGCACCGACCGTCCACCGGGTTCCCTGCACCCAATTGCGCCAGCCGTGTGCACCGCTCTTGTAGCCCACATCATAGCTGGCCTGCAGATCCCAGCGGAGGAACGCCGGCAAACGGTCTCCATCGAGTGGATACCCACCGGGAAAACTCGGCGAAGCCGTCGTTGTGGTCGTTGACCGATGACCCATGTACCGGCCCGTCACACTCACCGACCAGGGATTCCGCGTCCACGTGACCGAGGCATTTCCCCGCCAGCGCACGGGCCCGCTGCCCCCGGCCATGTCAAAGGCGGCCGAGGTCGGCGTGGATTGCAGGTAGAAGTGGTTGGTGAACGTGGCACTGGCGTTGAACGCGAACTCTCCCAGCGTATCCATGTCCAGGTTGTACCTGGCCCGGATGTCGGCTCCCTCGGTTCGGGTGATCGACGCGTTGAAAGCCCGGGCGTCGACCGCCGTGATGCGACCGAGCCAGCCCTGCGCCGTGTCAGCGGGCGTCGCCGCCTCGCGGGTGATGAGAAATCCAAAGGCGTCCGGATTCGCGATGATTGAGACAAAGGAGGTCGAGACAATCGCGTCGACCTTGACGATCTTCCAGTAGTCGACGTTCAGGGAGAAGCCGGGCAGGAAACGCGGCGTCAGCATGATGCCATAGTTCTCGGACTCGGCCGACTCCGGAAGCAGTCCGGGGTTTCCACCCTGAAGCACCGAAATCGTCGGCGTGAACTGCAGGGTGTTGCCCCGTTTCGGATCCGGAAAGACCCCCGGAACGGTCATCGGGGTCACCGGCAGGCTGACGTCGCTCCACTCCGGAGGATAAAACCCCTCCGAATACGAAGCGCGAAACGCGATGTCGCGAGTCACCTGCAGCTTTGCCGCCACCACGCTGCTCGTGGCCGACTGCTTGTTTTCAAAGGGCTTCAGGTTGGAATCCACGCCCCCGCTGAGGTCGCGCTCCCGCGACACACTGCCCTGAAGGTCGAGGGAGTGGATCGGGATCGGACGCCACTTCTCGCTGATCACCGGGGCGCTGAGTTCAACCGCACCCTGCCAGATTTTCCGATCCACCGTCGTCGAGGACTCGTTCGGCAGGTAGGGGCCATTGTTGACCAGCGTCGACCAGGCGGCGCTTCCCGAGAGTTTCTGTCCATAACGGAAGTCCCACTGCTGGCGTTTCGCGGTGCCCGACACCCGCAGCGGACCCGCCGGAAGCTCAATCAGCCGCGCCATGACGCGTGCATTGCCCTCATACTGTTTGCCCAGGTTCGTGCTGTAGCGCACCGACTCGAAATAGTTCGCCACGTCCGCGGCTGGTATCGGATAGCGGGAGTGGTCCGCCAACAGCGGGTACACTGCTCGCCGAGTCGCGACCGGGGCCGCCGGCCCCGGAGAGGCAAACGGTGAGAGCGCCTGCAGGGCGGTGAAGTTGGTGATGGGATTGTTGCTGTTCACCGTGGAGTGCGAGTAGTCGATCGTCCCGTCCACCGACCACTCCACGCGGTCGCCCACCTCGCCCTTGAGTCCCACGACCGCCCGGGCCGAATCGTATTCATACAGGACGGACGCGTCCGGGATTTCTGGCGTGTCGATCAACACGGTGACCGGACGCCCGACAAAACCGGGCGTGACATTCGTCCGGAAGGGGTTCAGCGGATCCGTGGCGGACAGCGACAGATTGAAATTCTGCGGCATCGAGTACTCCTTGCGATTGTACCCGACCGTGAATTCACCGTAACCCTCCAGCCGCTTGGGAATGAAGGCGTGCGACAACTGGGCGTTGAAGCTGTACGCATCCACCGGCTCATAGAGGATTGAACGACCGTAGCGTGGACTGAGCGCGGCCTTGCCCGCCGTGCCGGAAAAGGACTCCGGCGTCAGCGCCAGCGACTGCGCCGCCGTGGTGCCCGCAGGGATCGCCGCGTAACGCACACCCGGGGCGCCGGGGATGCCCAGGTCATTGACCGCCGCCGTCGGGGTGTTGCCGACGAGCAGAGTGGCCGGGGATCCAGCGAAGGCCGGCAGGATCAGCTGCTCGAAGAGTCGCACGCCCTGGGCGTTGGTCGCGGTCGAGTTCGGGCCGTAGCGGCGGAGGGCCTCGTCGAGATAACCCCGCTCGCCGGCGGTGAGCCCCTCCCGGTGCTGGTAACTGAAGGTGGTGGTCAGGCTCGTTTTGCCCCCATTGAACGTGCGTCCATCCAGGTAGGTGAACCGGTACTCGGTCGCTCCTCCTTCCGTGGCTGTCCCGATGTAGGTGGTGAGGTCGCGGCCGGTGAATTCCTTGCGCAGGATGATGTTGATCGCTCCACCGAGTGCCCCCGCGCCATAGATCGCCGAACCCGAATACGGAAGGATTTCCACCCGCTCGATGGCCGCAATCGGCACGCGGCCGATATCGGCTCCGCCATTGGGACCCGTGCCGCTGCGCGGAAGCGCGCGCCCGTTGATCAGGACAACCGTTTGCCCGGAGCTGAAGCCGCGCAGGCCGACCGTCGAATACCGATTGGTCAAACCGCCCGAAATCGAGGTGTTTCCCGCCACGGTCTGGAGCGCAGTCGTCGCCGAGCTGGTCTGCGGAAGGTAGCGAAACAACTCCTCCATGCTTGAAACGCCCATGCGTTCGATGTCGGCACGGGTGACAACATCGTGGTACAGCGGGGCATTTTCCCCCGCCTGCAGCAGCCCGCGGTTGACCAACCCGTCCACCTTGGTGGCATTGACCATGTAGGCGTCCAATTTGCCGACGGGAAGCTCGGTTCGTGCCGCCCGCGTCTCACCCGGACGGCTTGCGCCGTTTTTTTCCGGTGTCTCCTCCCGGCGTATTGCAAAGGCCCCCGTTTTGGAATCCTCGCGCGCCACCAAGCCGGTCTCTCCCAGCATCTGATCGATGGCCTCCTGCGCTGTCATCTCTCCCTGAATGGCGCGGGTGCGGACCGCCCCGGCCACCTCTGCACTGACGATCACTCCGCGGCCGGACTGCTGTGAAAACAGTTTCAACGCCTGCGTCGCTTCGCCGGACGGGACATTGTACGTGCGCCGCGCCGCATCCGGTGCGGCAGAGACAGCGGCAAGACACAGGGAGGCAAACAGGCATCCGAAGACAATCCGCAGCCAGCCGGACGGGCGACGACGAAGCATCGGCGGTGGCACTGGCAACGAACCGAAAAGAGGTGAGCGCATGGTGTGTGGGTGGGTCAGGATTCAGTGGGTCACGCTCCCAGGTCAGGAGAAGCGTGACCGCGAACATAGACCCCGATGTCCCGGAATCCGTTTACGTCCGTGCGAAAAAAAAGGAAAGTCGCCGAAAGAGCGGCGATCCGACTAATTTGACAGCACAATCCCGCCGGTCGGTCGACGCGACGATTTCAAGTCCAGGCTCGACTCGAGCAATCGCACAAAGCCCTCCGCATCATCTGTCCAAAAGACCCCGGTGATCCGCAATTGCGCCGTCGCCTCATTCGCCAGGATCAGCTGGGTCCCTCCCTGGCTGTTGAAGAGCGCCACCGCCTCGCGCAGGGGAGTGAAAGTGAATTCAACCCGTCGGTCCCGCCAGGCGGTCGCCGCGGCGATCGCCTGGGTTGAGACCGTCTGAATGGGAGGGGCTGCGGGAGTCGAGACCGCCGGCGCCGCCGCGAGCACCACCCGCCGACCCGCGTCGAGGAACAGTTCCGGGGCGGGGGCAGTCCCCGGTGCCGCCGTCTGGGCGTTTGTATCCACCCGGACCACAGCGACCCTCCCCTCGGTGACGAGCACGTCCACCTGATCGGAGCCCCGGTGCACAACAAAGGCCGTTCCCACGGCGCGGATTTCGACAGGGCCCGCGGTCACCACAAAGGGCACGGAGGGATTCTTTGCCACCGAGAACAGGCCCTCCCCACGCACCAGTTGGACCGAACGCGTCCGGTCGGTGTACGAAACCGTGATCTCCGCGCCCGCGTTCAGTTCCACCGTGGACCCGTCGGGCAGTGTCTGGACGTTCGGACGCACCACGTAGGTGGGCCCCCCGGAGACCGTGCGATCAGGAAGGGGGCGCAGCACCGCGAACGCCACCGCTGCGGCTGCGGCCAGACTGGCCACTCCCAGGGCGAACCGACGCCGAGTGCGACCGCGCGCGTGTGCGTGTGCGTCAATCTGACGACCCAAAGCATCCCCGCGCCCCTGAACCCGGGGTGCGTTCACGGCGGCCCAGGCGACCTCCACGGCCGCAAAGGCCGCGGCATGGCGCGGATCCTTTGTCAGCCAGGCCTCCAGATCAGCCTGCTCGCGGCGGCTCAATCCATCCGCTCGGCGCACAATCCAGTCCGCCGCCTCGTCCTCCATCTCGGAAAGGGAACGCGACGCGGTCCGGGGGCGGGATATCGATGGATCAAACGGCGTCATGGGGCTGCCTCGATTCCGCTTTCCCGCAGGGTGCGCAGGCACCGGGCCAGGCCTCGAGCCACCTGAACCCGGACGGTGCTCTCGGAAAGACCGAGGCGCCCGGCAATTTCCGCATGAGACAGCCCGCCCGCAACCCGGAGCTTGAATATCTCGCGGCAGCGGGCCGGAAGATCTGCGATCGCTTCGGCAATGAGTGCATCCTGCAGGTGGGTATTGGTGGCATCGGCAACCGTGGGACCACCTTCCAAGACCCGCCATTCGGGCAATTCGTTTACGGGCACGTCGGAAATTCGCTGCCGTTTCCGAAACACCTTCAGCGCGGTGTTGCGCGCCACGGTGAACAGGTAGGTCTTGGCTGACGAAATCCGGCCGGCCGACTGCCGACGCAGGATCTTCAGGTAGGAATCCTGAACCACATCCTCCACATCCTGCATCGCCGGAAACCGTCCCCGCAAATACGCCCGCAGCGCCGCATCATGCGGCAGCACATGCTCGGCAAACCAGCGGGCATCGTCAGAATTGCGGATCGGAGGCGGCACGGTTCAAGGCAGTCGATTCCGTGAGCAGGGTTCGGACCATTTTCCGAGGAAGTCAAGCGACCCGGCGGGTCACTCAAGCTCCATCGCTCCACCCAAGGAAACATTGACGCCTCGTCTTGCCTGCAGCTAAACACCATTGGGTGAGCACTTTAACGGCAAGCCTGCCGAGCCAGCTGGCCGCCCAGCGAACCGGCGACCCGGCTGGCCACCCTGCCAACCGTCGCCCTCGCCCGCGTGGAGACACCGCTCGACTCGTTTGACGTCTCTCGATTGCTGGGCGGCAACAGTGCGGCATGGCACGAGTTCGTGCGCGTATCAGCACCTCGATTGCGCAGCATGGTGCGACGGACGCTGTCCCCTTCCGGCCGCGAGGCGGATACCGCGGATGTACTCCAGGAAATCTACTCCCGCTTTTGCGCGAATGACTTCCGCATCCTTCGTCCTTTCGATCCCCGCAAAGGCCGGCTCTCGTCCTGGCTCGCCGTGATCGCGGCCCGTGCCGCCATCGATCATCTCCGTTCAAACGGCGTCGCCCCGACGTCGCTCGAAACCCAGCCGGAGGCAGTCGGCTCCACCCCTCCCGGGCCCGCCGGCGGCCCGCTTTCACTACCCGCTGACCTGTTGTCACCCCAGCAGGAACTGATCCTCCGCCTCGCCTATGAGGACGATCTTGAGGTGGCGGATATTGCACAAGTCCTTCGCACCCCACCCCAAACTGTCCGAGCACAACGCCACAAGGCCCTTGAACGGCTCAGGGCCTACCTGTCGAAACGCACTTTTTTCTGATCTCACCGGGGATGTTTCATCCCTCCACCCACGAATACTCCCATGACACCCGATTCCATGAAACCGTCCGACGACACGCCCGCCGCCGTTCGAGCTCTGCTCGACGCTCTGCGCCGGCAGCGGGGTGCTCGCCCGGAACCGGACGAAGACACGCTCCGGCGCTGGCTCGACGGCACCCTGCCGCCGGAGCGTGCCGCCGAGCTGGACCTCCTCCTCGCCGATCATCGCGACCTGCGAGTCGCACTCGCAACCGCCCGTCTGCGGCTCACCGACCCGGTTCCCTCCGAGGAATTGGCCCGCCTGGAGTCCCTGGTGCCCATAGACGCAGGGGGCACCGTGGTGGCCTTCCCACCCGCTGCAGCCTCACCTGAGCGTCGCCGGCTCGTCATCGCCGCAGCCATTGCCGCCCTGCTGCTTGCCCCGGCCTGGACCCTGGGCACCAGGTTGGCCCAAACCCAGGCCGCCGCGGAACAACGCGAACTTCGCCAGTTGTTGCGGCAGGACCTCTACCGGGGAGGATTCTGATGCGTGCGATCCACCTTATCCTCGCCGGTTCGCTCGCCGCCAACCTGATTGTCGTGGTGGCCTATTTTCAGGCCCGCCGGGAGCTTGCCCGCGAAGAACCAGTGCTGACCAGCGCGCAGGTCATGCAGGAACTCGCGCTTACGCCCGATCAGTTGGACGCCTTGCGACAACTGCGTCGGAACCTGCGCCTGCGCCTGCGTCCACTCCGCGAGCAGTGGCAGCCACTCTTCGACAAGGCCGTGCAGGCCATGCGCGACGCGCGCCCCGGCGACACTTCGTTCGAGGAGGCCTTCCAGGCCACGGGCGAAGTCAGGCGCCGTCAGACCCTGGAGATCGCCCGGGAGCTCATCGCCTACCGGGAGACGCTGACGCCGGCGCAACGCGAGGTCTTCAACCGGCACATCGGCGAATGGCCGTTCATCGAGACGCTCATGGGAACGCGTATCGAAGGAACCCGCACACCGCCCTCCGGCCCCTTCCAGTCCGTCCCGGCCCCGGCCCCTTCGGCCAAGAGCGCGCCCTGACCCGCCATGATCCAGCTCGTTCGACGCGCCCGGGTTTCGATTTCTCCCTATGAAACTCCCACGCATCCCCTGCGTTTCGCGCCTCGATCCGCTGCTGCTCCTGCTGCCGCTGTTTGCCCTGAGCTCTCCCGCTCTTCCCCACGCTGACGGGGCTCAGCTCGCTCCCAATCCCACCCGCCCCTCCCCCGCCCGCCTCGCGTTCCAGGCCGGGCGCAACGACTACACGATGGCGGTCGGCGGACAGTTGCGTCACTTCATCGTGCATGTGCCGGCCCGTTACAACCCGGCGGTTCCCGCACCGGTCGTCGTGATGTGCCATGGCACCGGCCAGTCCGGAGAGACCATGTACAACATCTCGGGCTGGGTGGAGAAGTCCAACACCGAGGGCATCCTCGCGGTCTTTCCCTCAGCGCTCACCTACGAGTTGATCGACGACGGAGAACGGCTCCGCACGTCCAAGTGGAACATGGCGTCACTCTACGAATTGCTCGCCGATCCCTCCGTGGTGCCGGCCGACGACGTTCAGTTCATCAAGGCCCTGCTTGTCCAGGTCGAAGCCACCTGGAACATCGATCACCGCCGGGTCTTCGCCCACGGTTTCTCGAACGGCGCCCAGTTTGTCAGCAGCAGGCTGATGATGGCGATGCCCGATGTCTTCTCCGCAGTCGCCGCCAACGGCACGGCAATGAACCTCTCCGATGTCAGCCCGGTGAGCACCAATGTGTCACTCTACGTGATGGTCGGCACTCTGGATGAAAAGGCACTCCGCAGCCTCAATCTGCCCGGTCCCCTGCCAATGGAGCCAAGCGCGATCCTGGCACCCACCGTATTCGGATTTCCGATCGCAACCAACGTCCTTCCCCGGCTTGCCCTCAGCCAGACCTACGACGAACTGCCCAACGAGCCGGCCCTGTTCACCACCCTGGTCTGGGACAATCGATTGGTGGCGGGCAACACCAACGAGTTTCGCTTCCGCATGGTCGACGGTCTGACCCACCGGGTGCCCGACTACGCCGCCGACGTCTTCTGGAACTACTTTCAATCCCACGCCGGCACGGCGACACCCTTGTCCGGTCCACCCGTGATCTCGACGCATCCTCGCTCCCAAACGGTGACCGCCGGCGAGCCCTTGACGTTGGTTACCACCTTTGGAAGCGCCACCCCTCCCACGTTTCAATGGCAGTTCAACGGTGCCCCGATTCCTGGAGCCACGGACGCACGCTACAGCATCCCCACCCTCATCGCCGCCAACGCCGGCAGCTACACCGTGACCCTCACCAACGCCGCCGGAACGGTTACCAGCCAGCCGGCGGTGATCACCGTCCTCCCTTCAGCCCGGCTCAACAACATCTCGGTGCGAACGCGTCTGACGGGCGCACAGCCGGTGATCGTCGGTTTTGTCGTGGACGGCGCCAGCGAGCCCACGCTGCTGCGAGCCGCCGGTCCCTCTCTCGCCCAGTTCGGGGTCAGCTCCGCCAACGCTGATCCGCGCATCGAACTCTACCGCAATGCGGTCAAGTTCGCCGAGAACAACGACTGGCCCGTCACGCTTGCACCCACGTTCAACTCCGTTGGCGCCTTCGCTTTCCCACCCGGCAGCAAGGACGCGGCACTCGAAGCAATTCTCAGCGGCGCCCATACCCTGCACACCACGAGCACCAGTTCGGGACTGGTTGTGGTTGAAGGTTATGACTCCGGCATCAATGCGTCGGCACGTCTGACCAATATCTCCGCCCGCAGCCAGGTCGGCACCGGCGAGAACATCCTCATCGCCGGTTTCAGTCTCGCCGGTTCTGGCACGCTCCGCCTGTTGGTCCGCGCCGTCGGTCCCACCCTGTCCACGTTCGGGGTCGCCGCGCCGCTGGCGGATCCTCGCCTCGAGGTCTTTTCCAGCACCGGCGCCAGGATTGCCGAAGCGGACAACTGGGACGCCTCGCTTTCATCCACGTTTTCCAGCGTCGGCGCCTTCGACTTGCCCGCGGGCAGCAAGGATGCCGCCGCCGTGATCACCCTCAACGCCGGCACCGGCTACACGGTCCAGGTCTCCGGGGTCAACGGCGGCACCGGCGAGGCCCTCGTCGAGGTCTACGCCTTACGCTAGTCGGGCGCGCCCGCGCGTTCCGCACCTTTCTCCCCGCCACCGTCGGGGAGTTCCCCATCACCCTAGCCATCCTCCCACTCATCATGCTCACTCCCCTCCGTCTGGCGGCCACTGTGCTGCTGATCTCCTCCGCTCTCGGCGTCCGGTTTGCCTCCGCCTCGTCCACCTCCGGTTCGACTCCACCCTCCACCGCCCGCCTCGCGTTTCAGACCGGACGCAACGACTACTCGCTGCCCATCGGCGGACAGATCCGCAACTTCATCGTGCATGTGCCGGCCCGATACAATCCGGCCGTCGCCGCACCGGTCGTGGTCATGTTTCACGGCACCAGCGGGGACGGCGAGGTCATGTACACCAGCTCCGGCTGGGTCGAGAAGGCCAACGCCGAGGGGATCATCGCGGTGTTTCCCAGTTCGCTCCGCTATGAGATCATCGACGAGGGATTCAAGGTGCGGACCACCAAATGGAACTTCGTCGGCCTCCGGGCCCTGCTGGCCGACCCGACCGTCGTGCCGGTCGACGACGACACCTTCGTTCGCGACCTGCTCGCCCTCGTCAATTCGACCTGGAACATCGACCGGAGGAAGGTCTTCGCGTCCGGGTTCTCCAACGGCGGCCAGTATGTCAGCACCCGGCTGCTCACCGGCATGTCGGACATTTTCTCCGCCTTCGGGTGCACAGGCGGCGGACACTCCCTTGTCGGCACGACGCCCGCGAATCCAAATGTCTCTTACTTCCTGATGTACGGAAATCTGGACGACCGCATCCTCACGGCAACGGGACGGACGGAGCCGTTCCCAATGACAGCCACCGGCATCATGGCCGATCCCTTTTTTGGTCCGTTCATCTCCGTGAGCATCCTGCCCCGGCTTGCGTTGGCATCGACCTATGACGTTGCGGCGGGGGAAAATGCCCGCCTGGCCACGCTCATCTTCGACGACCGGCTCGTTCCGTCGCACAGCAACGAGTTCAGGTTCCGAATGATCGAGAACCTGGGCCACGCCTACCCGGTCATCGCGCCCGACGACTTCTGGACCTTCTTTCAGAGGCACACCGGCTCCGCCGCTCCCTTCTCCGGTCCACCGGTGGTCACTTCAGGACCCACTTCGCAAAGCTTCGCCCTGGGTCAGACCGCGACACTCGTCGCCACCGTGGCGAGCGCAACGCCCGCCAACTACCAGTGGACATTCAACGGCACGGTCATCCCCGGCGCAACGGGTCTCACCTTCTCCATACCCAACGTCACCGCCGCACAGGCAGGCGCCTACTCGATGACAGCCACCAACGCCTCCGGCAGTGTCACCAGTCCAACCGCGACCGTCACCGTACTGACCAGTGCGTGGCTCTCCAATCTCTCAGTCCGCACCCGGGCCGCCGGGACGCAACCGGTCATCGTCGGCTTCGTCGTCGAGGGCGGCACGGAGTCCGTCTTGCTCCGCGCCGCCGGACCCAGCCTGACGGAGTACGGTGTAACCTCAGCCATGACCGATCCCCGCCTCGAACTCTACCAGGGTTCGGCGAGGATCGCTGAAAACAACGATTGGTCCAGCAGCCTGGCCCTGACCTTCAGGGACGTCGGCGCCTTCAGCTTTCCTCCTGGCAGCAAGGATGCGGCACTCGAGCAGGTGATAAGCGGCGCCGCCACGTTGCACGCCTCGGGAACCTCCGCCGGCGTGCTCGTCGTCGAGGGTTATGATTCCGGCACCAATGCTTCCGCGCGACTGGTCAACCTTTCCGCCCGCAATCTCGTGGGCACGGGCGAGAATCTCCTAATCGCCGGCTTCAGCGTCGCCGGCGCCGGTACACAACGCGTCCTCATCCGCGCGATCGGTCCGGCCCTGGGAGCCTTCGGCGTCATCGCGCCGCTTGCGGATCCGCGCTTGGAGATCTTCAACAGCGGGGGCGTCAAGATCGGGGAGGCGGACAACTGGGACGCCTCCCTCGCTCCGACGTTTGCCAGCGTAGGTGCTTTCGCCCTCCCCGCGGGCAGCAAGGACTCGGCCACGGTGCTGACCTTGAACGCGGGGGCCAGTTACACCGTGCAGGTGTCCGGGGTGGGCGGGACGACCGGCGAGGCCCTCATCGAGGTCTACGCCCTGCGCTGAATAAACAAAACGGGGACGCGGGCACTGACCCGCGTCCCCGTTTTGCCGCTTGCGCGAAAGCCCTGGGTCAGGCGACCGGCACCCGTTGCACCCGGCGAACGGCGGGTGACTTCAGGGCGGTCGCAGCGGGCTCCTCCGGGGTTGGTGCCGCGGCCTGAGCCGGACGGTGACTCGACGTGCCGATGAGAATCTGCAGGTGGTGTACGGCCCCCTTGAGTTCAGTGGATTGCTGGTTGAGTGACTCGGCGGCCGCGGCCGCCTCTTCCGCCTGGGCGGCGTTGCTCTGGGTGACCTGGTCCACCTGGCTGACCGCGGTGTTGATCTGGCTGGAGCCGCTTTCCTGCTCACGCGAAGCCGCCGCGATTTCACCGATGATTTCGTCGACGCGGTGCACCTGTTCGGCCACGGACTTCAATCCGTTCGTCACTTTCGTGCTCAGCTCAGCCCCACGCTGACTGTGGCTCACCGCCACTTGAATCCGCGATTCCGTCTCTTTGGCGGCGCCCGCGGCACGCTGGGCCAGGCTGCGCACCTCGTCGGCGACAACTGCGAAACCCGCGCCCGCCTCACCAGCCCGCGCCGCCTCCACGGCAGCATTGAGAGCCAGCAGGTTGGTTTGAAATGCGATTTCGTCGATCGTGCGGATGATCTTGGCCATCTCGTCGCTGGCCGCGCGGATGTCATGCACGGCGGAGTTCAACTGCTCCACATCTTTGATACCGGTGCCAATCGCGGCGCTCGCCTCGGCCGCGCTCGACTTGGCCCGGACCGCATTCTCGGCGTTGCGTGACGCCATGCTCGCCATCTCGCTCAGCGACGCCGCCGTCTCCTCGAGTGAAGCCGCCTGCTTGCTCGCGCCATCGGCCAGCGAGGCGCTGGCGGAGGCGATCTGTTGGGCGGCGCTGGCGGACTGCTCGCTGGCGGAATCGATCCGTTCGATCGCCTCGGCCAGCGGGCGATTGACATGACGGCGGCTGAAAAGGGTGAAGCCCGAGACCGCAACGCCCAGCAGCACCAGGCTGACCAGGCTCATGCTCGCCATGGTCCGACCGACCACGACATCGTTTGTCATCGGTGCCTCCAGCACAAAAATGCCTTTGATGTCACCCACGGCGAGATTCTCCATGGGGAAACCCAGCGGATCGAGTCCGTCGCGGGTCGGACTGTTGGCCGGATTGCCGTGACAACTCAGGCAGCTTTGCTCGAGGGTCACCGGGCGCGCCAGGATCAGTTTGTTTTCGCGAGTGTCATGGACAAAATACTCCGACTGTCCCGCGGCAAACGCCGCAAACGCCGCCGCGTACTGTGAACCATTCCCGTTCTTCGGATTGCGCGGGGCTACGTCGGGTCGCGACGGAGTGAGAAACGTGTACCCCAGCGTTTTCGCCGAACGCTCGACCGCCTGCCAGGAGGCTACAATCGGAATCGTGGTGTAGAACGAAGTGGAACGGTAAGCCTCGCGCATCGGGCGGCCCCCTGTCTCTTCCTTGGCCTTGGCAAGGAGACCGGCAGTGTCGAACGCCTTCGCCTTGTGCATCGCATCCATGGTGTCCGCCACTCCCTCGGCCTGCTGGAGCACCATGCTCATCTGCTGACGAAGGGCTTTGACCCGGTTTTGTTTGGACAGCCAATACACCGTGGTGGTCGCACCAATGGCGGTGGCGACCACCGCCAACGCGGCGGCGGCGACGATTTTCGTGCTGAGTCTCATGTTAGTCGATAACGCCGGCGGGATGCGGGGGAACCCACGAAGGCGCGTTCTAGGTACTTCCCTTACGCGACACTTCGATTCCGCGCTTAAGAAAAAAACGCGAGCGGCGGGAGACTCTCGCCAAATCCCCCAGCTACGCCTCAATCGAACGCCATGACTATGCAGGACACTAATACACGGTAGCAGTTTATTTCATGTGTAAATTACGCATTATCACTTATTTATCATCGCAGTAATGTGCGGCAACTACGCACGCGGCGCCATTGAAATGACGCCATTCTACTGCTTCACGCGGAAACGGTGTCGTACACGACGACCTTCGCCCACAGGTGCGAACAGGTGTCGACAAACCGTTGATGCAAAGGATGGACCTGATAGGCGGCCTGGCCAGCCAGGTCATCGAAGTAGAGGATCTCGGATGCGCTGTAGCTGTTGTCGACCACCGCACGTTTCTCGGTGCTGGCCGGAACTCCGACGTGTAGGCCCCGGACCGTTTCGATCGCCTTCAGCCCGCGGATACCCTCCAGCAGTCGCGCCAGGTCCTCCTTGGAGTCCGGGTGCTTCAGCCAAAAGAACACATGGTGCACCACCCGGGGGTGTCCGGTAGGTGGCAGCGAATTGACCGAGGGAGCGGGATTGCCGGAAGCATTCATCGTGGGTGGTGGTGAAGGATGCGCCGGCGGGCGGAGAATCCGGGCCATCCGGACCCAGCCGCACCCAGCCGGTCGCAGATCCCGTCATGGTCAGACGCGGGCCGAGGTCAATCCCTGGGAGTGAACGCCCCTTCGCCCAGCCTGGCGGCAGCGCCACCGCGCGGAGCCAGCGCCCACTGTATCACGGCAGTTCGTACAGCTCAACCAGTGCCTCGCCGGTGCCCCCGTTGGCGCCGGACACCTGAACGGTATAGCTTCCAGGCGGAAGGCTGAGGTTCACGGCGCTGTCCTTGGAGGACGCGGGCAGTGCAAAGGCACCCGATCGGGCGTGGACCGTCGCTTGCGTGGAGTCCCAATCGTCATTGAAAGCGACGATCGCTCCCGTGGAATCAAACACCGTCAGTCGCGGATCGGCCAGCACGCCGCCCACACCAAATTGGACCAGCGTCGGGCCCACGGCCCGGATGAGCACCGGTTGGGCCGCGGTTCCGGCCAGGGTCAAACCCAGGATGAGCACATTCGCTCCGGTTCCGACCTGATTGCGGGCCGAGATATTCACCAGCCGCGGGGTGGTCGCGGAGCCGAGATCGTACAGCTCCATCAGCACATTGCCTCCCACGACGCCCGCCACCTGCACGGTGTGGCCGCCCCCCACCGTGCGCAGCAGGGCGGCGTCCTGGCTGCCCGGCAGGAGCGCAAAGGCACCCACACTGGCAAACGCCGTGTGGAGAGTCGTGCTGTCGCCCCAGTTGTCGTTGATCTCAAGCAAAGCCGCGCCCTGAAACACCGCCAGCCAGGGATTGGGCATGAAGTTGGGCACATCAAACCGACCCAGGCTCGGACCCACGGCCCGCATCAGCACAGGACGGGATCCGCCCTGCATGGTGAAACCGACGGTCAGGAGCTGCGACGCCGCCAGAGTCGTGCGCACCGACGCATTGGTGATGCGGGCGAACGGGCCCACGGGCGGAGGGACGACGGTGATCACCGCCGTCGTGCTCACCGCCGTCCCGCCGACATTGCGGGCCCGACAGTAGTAGGATCCTGCATCCGAAAATTGAATGCTGGGGAACGACAACGACAAGCCCGTCTGGCCCGGGAGGGCGGTGTCGTTCTTGTACCACTGGTACTCCGGGGTGGGGAATCCGCTGGTGGCCGTCGTCAGCGTAAAGGACTGGCCGACCACCACGGCGGCATCAAACAGCCGGATCGTGAAGGCCGGACCGGTCTCCACCTGGGCCGTCACTTTCAAGGCCAGTCCGGCCAGAAGGAGGATGAAACCAGCGCGCAAACTCCGGAAAACAGCACGGTTGGGAGTGGTCATGGGGAGAAGTGGGACAGGTGACGACCGGGATGCCACCGATGACGACCGGCAGCCAATGTCCCAGCAGACCCAAAGAGCAGTCACCGGTTCCCTGGGGACTTGTCCCCGGAACTGTACAGGCTCCTTAAACCTTTGCCATGGAGGAACCTCGAAACGCCACCGTCCACTCGATTCGCCGCTGCCACTCACCCTCCGCGATCGTTGAAGCGCTGGATGGCGTCAACCATCGCGACAATGTTGGCCGTCGGGGTGCGGGCCTGAATGTTGTGGATGGTGTTGAAGACGAAACCGCCGCCCGGTGAAAAGGTCTCCAACCGGTCAGTCACTTGCGCAGCCACTTCGGAAGGACTGCCAAAGGGAAGGACTTGCTGTGTATCCACTCCTCCACCCCAGAATACCAGTCGATCCCCAAAATCGGCCTTCAGTCCTGCAGCCTCCATGCCTTTCGCCGAACATTGCACGGGATTGATGATGTCAAACCCGCACTCGATGACTCGGTTCAGCAGCGGTCGCATCGCCCCGCAGGAATGCTTGAAGGTCTTCCAGGTGGTGTGCTGATGCACCCAGTCGTTGATGCGTCGGTAGTAGGGTGCGTAGAGGTCGTCGAAGGTCGCCACCGAGCAGAACTGCGAGTTCTGCGTGCCGAAGTCGGTTCCACACACAAACAGGACATCGATCTTGTCCGAGGCGATGCGTGCAAACTCAGCCAAGTTCTCGAGTGCGATCGCGCACTGGTGCGAAAACACCTGGTGCACGTAGTCCCGTCGCTCGACCAGTGAAACGTACCATTCGTTCACATCACGGATTCCCTTCGGATGCTTCAGAAAGGGACCCGGCACGAGCGCGATGTCGCCAAACCCGGTTCCACCAATGCCTCCGGTCACGGACCGCGTCGAACCCTGTACACGGGCAATCTCCGCCCGCCAGTGCGCCCGATCAGCCTCGGTGAGCGGTTGAAACTCCACGCAATTATCCGCCGGATCCAATCGCTCCTCATCGATCGGCTCCTGGCGGATGATCGCATCAAAAAAATAGCCGGAAGCCGGCATGTGACCACTGGGCGGAACGTCGACATCGCCCTGCGGAAAGAGATACTGGTCACCTCCCGCATCGGAGCGCACCCGGAACCCCTCCGGGACCATGACAAGCTGGCCCCACGGGGTGCGCCACTCGTGCCAGCCTTCATTGGGGAAGCCAAACATCGTCGTGCGCCCGCCCACCCCGGTGCAATCGGAACCCAGCGCGCCGGCCAGATCGTCCTCAATCTCACCCAGCATCTGGAAGGGCTCGCACACCCGGACGGGATGGCGCGGCAGGCCGTAGTGCTCCCGCAAGGCTGCAACGCAACTCACATGGATGCCGGTGACACCCGTGCTCCCAAAGTCGACAGGCACCGGGCCTGGCTCATGCCGCAATGCCCGCATCACTTTTTCCTTGGAGGTCATGGTGCAGGGCGAGTTTCTCCGTCACCCGACCGTCGCAGGCGCAGGCATCGGCGCAACGGGTATCCGAGAGTCTCCACCGGTGGAGCGTGTCGCAGTATCAAGTTCAGGCCGCATCACCGACCAGCCGCCGGGCCACATCCACCGCCGTGCCAGCGTCAGCCGCATAACCGTCCGCGCCGATTTCATCGGCAAAAAGCTGCGTGATCGGCGCCCCACCTACCAGAATCTTCACACCCGGGAGGTTCGCCTCGCGCAGGGTCGCGACCGTCTCCTTCATCGCCGGCATGGTGGTCGTCAGCAGCGCGGATAATCCGACAATCTGTGCGCCATGTTCTTTCGCCGCGGCCACATAACGCTCGGGCGCAACATTGGTGCCGAGGTCAACCACTGCAAAATTTGCCCCCCGCCACATGGTCGAAACCAGATTCTTGCCGATGTCATGCAAATCGCCCCGCACGGTGCCGATCACCGCAGTGTACTTCGGTTTGATGCCAGCCTGAGCCAGGAGGGGCTCGAGAAACTTGAGCGCTTCCTTCATGGCACGCGCCGCGACCAACATCTCCGGCACAAAGATCTCGTTGCGTTTAAACTGCTCTCCAATCAGCGCCATGCCGGGCACGAGGCCGTCCTCGATGATGGACTGAGGAGCGACGCCCGCGGCGAGCAGCTCCTGGGTGAGACGGGTGGTTTCCGCACGCTTTCCAGCAGCGAGAGCGGCAGTCAATTCGGGGAGTTGGGGCATGGTCCCGAGGCTGCAGTTCCACCGGGAGCCTGTAAATCGCAAGCGGCACCGCGTCCCTCGTCACACACAAGAATTCTCAAGAACTACATGCCCGTACCTTTGTATCCGCCTGCAGCCACGCGTTCGCTATCGTCAATCCCCGGGACCCAATCCCGCGACTTATCCCGATGTTCACTTTGGCTAATGTCTCCGCGGACGACCTTCGCCCGCTCCGCGTCCGATCGCTGGTTCTGTCCATGGGGTCCCTCCTCTATCTGTCGTGAATTCGCAGCTCCAACTCAAGACGAGCGACGGAGTCAGCCGTGTCACCATTGATCACGGTGACGAGGCGATCGCACTGAGCGAACTGCTCGCGCGCCGCGGCACGCCACTCAATACGCGATGCGGCGGGCGCGGGTTGTGCAAGGGCTGCGAAGTGCTGCTGGAGGCAGGCGCGGTGCGCGAGCGCCAGACTGGCATCACCGCGCACGCGGACCCTGCGCCTCACCGCGCCATCCGGGCGTGCCAGGTGGGGGTGATGCTGAATCAGCCCGCGTCCATCGCGATCCCACCCCGATCGCTCCTTCGCCATGAGCCGGCAGTCGTAGCCGAGTTCAAACTGGGGGTACCATGGGCTCAGGATCCAATCGAACCGAATGCACGTTTTGGAGCGGCGGTCGACGTGGGCACCACCACCGTAGCCCTGCTCCTGGCGGACCTGACGTCGGGAGCCTCAATCGGAGGCGCCTCCGCCTTCAATGCCCAGGTGCGCTTCGGGGAGGACGTGCTGACCCGTATCCAGCGGTGCCGCGAGGACGCCTCGGCCGTCGCGGCGCTCCAGCGTGCCATCGCGATCGAAACCTTGCAGCCTCTGCTGGAGGAAGCCTGCGCCGCTGCGGACATCTCGCCGTCCCAGGTGGGAGTCATGACCGTCGCCGCCAACACCACCATGCAGCACCTGCTGGCCGGCATCGACCCCAGCCCGCTCGGCATCTATCCATTCACTCCGGTGTTCCTCGGTCACCGCACCTACGCCCCGCCGGAGCTGGGTCTCGCCTTTGGGGGACCGGGCGCCCGGGTTCATCTGCTTCCCGGTCCCGCCGCCTACGTGGGCGCCGACCTCGCCGCCGGGGTGGTTGCCACGGGCATGCTCTACCGCGAAGGTCTATCGGTGCTGGTCGACGTCGGCACGAATGGTGAAATCATCGTCCAGTCGGGCGGCCGATTGCTCGGTTGCGCCACCGCCGCCGGTCCCGCCTTCGAGGGAGCCGGCCTGACGAGCGGCTCTCGGGGTGTGCGCGGAGCGATCGAGCGAATCCGACTGGAGGCCCATCCCTATGTCGCCCAGGTCGGGATCATCGGCGACGCAGTCCAGCCGCTCGGTATTTGCGGCTCCGCCTACGTCGACTTTCTCGGCGAAGCTCGTCGCACCGGCATCGTCGGGGAAAAGGGCCGCTTCACCGCCGCGTTCGCCGCAACCGCCGGCGACGCGCTGGTTCCGGATGACTACGGTCGGAAGCTGCGGCTCCACGCACGCGGGCTCTCGGGTCCCATTTGGATCTCTGAGCTCGACATCTCCCGCCTCCTCCAGGCCAAGGCGGCCATCGCCGCCGGTCTCTGCACCTTGCTCAAGAAAATCGGGCGCACCCCCGCCGAGGTCGATCGACTCTTCCTGGCGGGAGGATTCGGAATGCACCTGTCCCTGGACCACGCCGTCGCCTGCGGCCTGCTCCCGGGTTTCACCCCCGCACAGATCGAAGTGGTCGGAAACACCTCGCTCGGCGGCGCCTTCCTTGCCCTGAACGATCGCAACGCCCTCGCCGAGATGGAAACCGTCTGCGGCCGGCTGGAGACCATCGAGCTCAACCTCGAACCGGATTTCGAGGGCGCCTTCATCGACCACTTGATGCTGCCCGGGTGACCCGCCAGGCCGGCTCGGCCCGCCCAACGTTTCACCGCAACCTCACTCCCCTCCATGAACGCCCTCGACCGGTTCCACGCCTCCATGACCTACGCACCCGCTGACCGCGTGCCCAATCATGAGGTTGGGGTCTGGGTTCAGACCAAGTGGCGTTGGCGGGACGAAGGCCTCGCCATCGACGACCTGCATTGGGACTGGTTCGTCGGCGAGCCACGCTGGGATCTGGATCCGAGGGAGTACATTGATGTGCGCTTCGACATGATCCCTCCCTTCGAGGAACGGGTGCTCGAACGCGACGGTGACACCGAGATCATCCAGCGATCCAACGGGGTGGTCTCGCGCGCCCTCGTCACCGGTGTCGCCGAAGGCATGCGGGCCAGTATGGACGAGTACCTGCGGTTCCCGGTCACCACACCCCAGGATTTTCATTCCCTCAAACACCGGTACCGTCCGTCCTCACCCAGTCGATACCCAGCCTACTGGGACCAGTTTCTGCTCGAAGGCTGGAGTCGACGCCAGCACCCGCTCATCCTCGGACGCAATTGCAGCACGTTCGGCTACTACTGGCGCGCACGGGAGTGGATGGGAACGGAGAACCTCAGCTACGCCTGGTATGATGAACCGGCGATGATCGAGGAGATGATGGAGTTCATCACCGACTTCACCATCGAGACCTCCCGTCCGTTGTTCGAGCGCGGCGTGAAGCCGGACTACATCTTCATCAATGAGGACCTGAGCATGAAGAACGGCCCGCTGCTCAGCCCCGATATGTACCGCCGCTTCATCCTGCCCGAGATGAAACGCCTGGTCGCCTTCCTCAAATCTTCGGGTGTGCGCTGGGTCATTGTCGACACCGACGGAAACTGCGAGCTCGTCATTCCCCATTTCCTCGAGGCGGGAGTGGACGCCATCTGGCCGATGGAGCGAGCCTCCGCCATGGAGCCGCTCGCGCTGCGACGCAGATTCGGCCGCGATCTTCGACTCTGGGGCGGAGTCGACAAACGAGTTCTGGCGCAAGGCCCCGCCTTGATCGACACGCACCTGCGCGAGTTCCAATCACTAATCGCCGAAGGTGGGTTCATTCCCTCGGTCGATCACCTCGTCCCCCCCGACATTCCGCTGGCTCATTTCGAACACTACATGGAGCGGAAGCACCGCCTTCTGCGTGGCGAGCCATTTTAGGCCCCGCGTTGCAAAAACCGAGCGAACCCGCGCTCCGGGTTGAAGCGACACCCCGTGGCTCTCCCGCCGCCACGCGCCGACTCCGCCTGAGGGCCGGGCCTCGCGCCCGCGACTGGCATTGCATGTCCCGCCCAAATCCGCTTTCTCCCCCCAGTCGGACCAGCCAGCGTCACCCCGAATCCGGTCCCACCCTTCCGATCCACCATGAACCCCTCCCGCTTGGTCCCGTCGCGCCGCGCCTTTCTTCGGACCTCCGCGCTGTTGTCCGCCACCGTCCTGCTGCCCCACCGCACTCGCGCCGTTACACCCGCACCCACGCTCGGACAGGGGGACTTTCGCTACCGGCAGGTTCCAGGCTGGGGAGTGCTGGGCGCGGAGACGCCCGTGAATAATTGCCACGGTCTGGCCCGGGACCGTGAGGGCCACATTCTTCTGCTCACCGACGACACGACCAACAACGTGATCGTCTACAATCGCCAGGGAAAGTTGGTGCACAAGTGGGGGCAGCAGTTCCCAGGTGCGCACGGACTCTCCCTCGTGACCGAAGGCGACCGTGAGGTGATTTATCTCACCGACCTGAAAACCCACACGGTCACCAAGACCACGCTGGACGGCAACGTGCTGCAGGAATGGACCTGGCCCGAGGCGTGTGGGCGCTACGAAAAAGCGGACCAATATCGCCCCTCATGGACGCTCCATCGCGCCACGGGCGAGTTCTTCGTGCTCGACGGCTACGGACGCGACTACATTCACCAGTACACGGCCGAGGGTGCCTGGACTCGCACTTTCGGCGGGCCGGAGGGCGGCATCGTCCACTGGGGTCCCCATGGCGGCATGCTGGATACGGGCCCCCGCGGGGAGGAGTCCCTGCTCATCGCCATGAGCGACCAGCAGTACCTCCTCAGGCTCTCCCTCGACGGCCGGATTCTGGAGCGGTTCGACCTACCCGGCGGCAACCCGCGGCAAGTCCGGCGACATGGGCGCCACCTCGTCGTCGCCCACCTTGCCGACAACTGGCCGAAGGACCGCGACAGCCGCGGCTTCATCTCGGTGCTCGACGAGCAGCTCAGGGTGGTGTCGAACATCGGCGGAGCGGCCCCGGACTACGCGGAGGACGGGAGGTTGCAGCCGATGCGACAGGAGGGCGGCGTGTTCACCCACCCCCACGATCTCCTGGTCGATACGGATGAAAGCCTCTACGTCGCCCAATTCAGCTCCGGACGCACTTATCCGTTGAAGTTCGAACGGATCTGAAGCGCCAAGCGCGGCAGACGGACATCACTTCAACTCCGGCAGGTGCACGCGACCGATGATGACCTCGCGAGTGCGCTTCAGAATCGTGTACAGCACGTCCGGATTCACCGGGTCCCAGCAGAACGCCTGCCCTTCCGCCGGAATCGGTATGGTCGCGATCCAGCGCATGACCGAACCGGCCTTGGGAAAGTCCAGCACATAGAGTTCCGTATTGTCGTGACCCGTCAGATACAAATAGCCGCCGGGTCCAAAAGCCCCGCCGGAGGCGCTGTACCCGCGACCGCCAAAGCGTGTGATGAGGTTCTCGGGTAGCGCCCAGCCGCCGGTCCTCCGCCAGGCGTCGTCCAATTCGAGGATTTGCGTCCAACTGGAGTCGCGGTTGGGTTCCGCGCCCCGCTCGCCATAGTGGACAAAACAGGCGATCCACCGGTCCTTGCGCCGGGCGAGCCAGGTGAACGATCCGTCCATGCGTCCAAAGCTGTGACTCCCGACATGTTCCAGGGATACGGGATCGAAGAGTTCGACGGAGCTCAGCATCGGCACTCCGGGGTAATTGGAGTGAACCCCGTAAATGCGTCCGTCGTGAAGCGTCGCGGCATTCAGGTGAATGATCGGACCGCCCTCTTCGCCCTGCCATCCCGCCACCCGAACCCCGTCCGCTTTGCGATACTTGCCCAGAGCATGGTTGTTGACGGTATAGAAATAGGTGCTGTCGACCACCACCCCCTGACGGGCCTCCGCGGCTGGAAATCGGCGCAGTTCCTCAAACCGACCGACGGCGGTCGGGTCGGAAGCCGCCCCCCAGGAGGTGACAGTGGAAACGAGAAAGGCAACCAACAGTGATTTCATGGGGAAAAGTCCGCCCGGTGTATCCGGGCAGTGCGGGCGGAAGAAGGTGAGAGGAGTTGACTCGAAGAGACCAAGGGACGTCAAGGGACAGTCGCGCGCACCTTTTCTCCGGGATACGGGCAGGCTGGCGCGGTTGCAGTGGGTGGTGTCGCGGGTGTTGCGAACAGATGACGAGGTCGCCGGTTTGTCACGAACGAGAGATCGCCCCCGGCTCCCAATTGATTTTCGTGGGCGGCCATGCGTTATCCCCGATTTCTCCGGTTTCATCGGTATCGCCGGCTGATGCTCCTCCTCGGATTGGTGGTCCTGGCATCCGTTTCGCTCCCAGCCCAGACGACCTACCTCGTGGTGCGCCACGCCGATCGCGGTCCCGAAGAGCCGGATGCCGCGCTGACGGCCGAGGGACACCTACGGGCCGCGGCCTTGGCCGGCCTCCTCGGCAACACCCGGATAACCCGCATCTTCACAACCGAGTACCAGCGCACCCGCGACACCGCCGCGCCCACGGCCCGCCATCACGGGGTCAAGCCCGTGGTGGTACCGCAAGCCGAATTCGATGCCCTGACGCGAGCACTGCTGGAACTTCCGGCATCCGGCGAGTGCTGCCTGGTGGTCGGGCATCGGTCGACCGTTCCTCGCATCGTTCGGGCGCTGAGCGGACTGGACATCCCTCCCCTCGGCAGCTCGGAGTTCTCCTGTTTGATCGTCGTTACGCGCTGGCCCGACGGTCGTGCCAGTGTGCTGCCGCTACGGGTTGAGCTGCCCGCCACCCCGCCGGCGTCCTAGCACACGTTCGGAGTCGAGGACGAAGACCCAGCTTCAACCCGACCTCGCGGCTCGGTCTGCGAAGGGATTGCCTCTGGCCCCATCCTGGCTCGAACTACCGGCATGGCCTACC
>JAEUGZ010000412.1 GCA_016794725.1 Opitutaceae bacterium
GTCCTCGCTTGCTTAACCCTGGGGTTGAAGGGCCTCTTCCTCGTGGTCTGCGCGACGGCCGTGGAGGCGGCGGGCGCCGCCGGCAATCCACCCACATCCGCCCCCGCTTCAGGATTTGTCCTCGAAGTCGAGGCGGCCAACCCCGAAGGCGGGACGGGGCACCTCTTCTACGATGTCGGGCAGTGGTACAACGGCCGTCACAGTGTGCGCGTCGAAATGCCGCCGGCCACCACGCTGCAAACCTACCGCTTCGCGATCCCTCCGCGACCCATCAAGCACCTGCGATTCGATCCGGCCGACGGGGCGGCTATCGTATTCATTGGTCAAATGCGCCTGCTGACCGCGGAGGGCCGATTGATCGCCACTGCCGGACCGGAGCGGCTGATCGGGATGAACGCCATCGAACGCCTGAGCGTCGAGCACGGTGTGGCCCGGGTGGAGACGTCGTCCAACGATCCCATGCTGCTCATCGCCGCGCCGATGCATGAGCAGACGGTCAGGGCCCTGGGCCGGTCCACGGTCGGCCCCGGCACGCTCTTCCTGCTCGCGGGACTGGTCGCCGCGCTCGCCGCGGTTTCGTTTTTCGCCGCCTTGCGCAGCGTCACCACGCCGGTCGCGGCCGGGATGTTTCTCCGACGCCGGGTCCACCTCCTGACCGTGTTCACCGGCACCTTTCTGCTGGTGCTCGGAGCACGTCTGTCCTGGCTGAAACACTACAGCCGTCCCATGCCTTTCTGGGATGAATGGAAAGCGGGGGCAATCGATCTCATCATTCCGCTGCGGGGCGGATTTCTCGACTGGGAGGCGCTTTTCATCCCCCAATCCGAACATCGCATTCTGATCACGCGGCTGGTCACCCTGGTGGGCAGCCTCTGCAACGGCGAGTGGGATCCCCGTGTGGGCATGACGGTAAGCGCCTTCCTCTTCGCCGGTGCCCTGGCGCTCGTTTGCACCGGCGTTGCGAGGCCGGGTACGCGCGTGGCCTGCTTCCTGGCGGTCGTCCTCGCCGGGTGGAATTGCCTCCCGTTTGACCCTAACAATCTGCTCTGGGGCGATCAGTCGCAAATGTACGCGCTGAACTTCTTTGCAGTCTGCGTGCTTTGCATCGCCTCGACGGAACACCCTCGCACCGCCACGGTGCTCGCCGCCGGAGCGGCCTCGGCGCTTTCTCTCGTCACGATGGGTGCAGGATTCGTCGCGCCCGGCGTGGGGGCGCTGCTCTGCCTGTGGCGCTACGCGAAAGGCCGTCGTTTGCCCGATCAGGCCTGGTCCGAGTCGAGGCGCCTGGTGGTCATGGGGATGGTGTTCGCCCTTGCCGCCGGGGCCGGGCTCTTCCTCTACCGTCAGGCTCCGTTTCAATCCGACACCTACGCAAAAACGGCGACGGCGTTCCTGCACGCGCTCAACGGCCGCGCCGCGTGGCCTTTTCCGCCCCAGGCGTGGCTGGCCCTCGTGGTATGGACTCCGTGGATCGCAGGGTGCGTGATCGCGCTCCGCGACCGGCAGCCAGCCCCGCACACTTTCCTCGCACTGGCTTTGGGAGCGTGGACGCTGGTTGGCATCGCTGGACTGGCCCATGGGCGTCCCACCGACCTGCCGCCGTTCGACTCCAAGTACTACACGCTGATGTCGTTCGCGGTCGTCGCCTCAACGCTGTCGGCCGCAACGCTTTCGTTGAGGCGGTCGCGACCTTGGGTCCTGACCTCGGTCTGCCTGGCGTCCGTTCTCGCAACCACGGCCGCCATGGTCTCCCTCGGGCGGCGCGGGATTCATGAGTCGTACGGCCAGTTCTTGAGCCGGTCCGCCCACGACAATGTGGTCAGGCCGTTTCTCGCTTCGGGTGATCCCACCACCCTGCGAGCCACCCCGTTTTATCAGTTGCCATACTGGAACGGAACGGAGCTGGCCGACCTCCTGGACGCCCCTCTCCTCCAGCCGTGGCTGCCCGCCGTGCTGCGCAACGCACTCGCTCAGCGTCCGGGTAGCACCCTGCCAGCAGGACAAACGCCCGGCCCGGTCACGATGGCAGCCCGGACCCTGATGAAGTGCGGTCTCGAACTGGCCGTGGCCGGCGCCGGGGCACTGCTCTGGGGTTTGCGCTCCGGTCTGGATCCGCTGGGGGTTCGAAAGGATCGCGAGTCATCATCATCGGCGTCGGATCGAAGTCCAGCCGATCACGGCTCCGCGCCGCAGCCTTCGGTGCAGCGATCACGCCGACGGGAATCCGATCTTGAAGGGGCCTAGCCGGGCGCACGCGCGGCTCTCTGGTGTTTGAACCGGGCGTTGCCCGAGAGCCCCACCCAGAAATCCGAGGAGCCCGGATCAACTCTTCAGCTGATGTATCGCCACACACCCGCCATCCGGGTCGAAGACCGTGGCCATTTTGCAGCGGGGACTCTCCCAGGGTTCGGTTTGAAACTTCGCGCCCTTTTCCCTCAGCCACCGCACGGCCGCGTCGAAGTCCGACACCTCCAGCGCCACCGCCGCTCCGTGCGGGCTGGGCTGCCAGGCCTCGTCGATCATGCTCGTGATGCTCAGTGTGGTCGGCCCCAGGTCATACTCCACCCAGGTTCCGCTTTTCGAGGTGAAGGTCGTTCCGGGTTTCAAACCCAGGACGCCCTCATAGAAGGCCCGGGAAACGTCGATATTGCAGACCGGAATCACGGTGTAGGCGACTTCCTTGATGTGGATCATGCAGGTGAGGGTCGCAAACCTACCGCCCACGAGGATCAAGGCGAGGCATTCGCGGCGGGGTCCCGGAGGGTTATTCACGCCAAGGCGCGAAACCGCGAAGGGGACGTCTGCGGGTTCGTGGCGGGCCGCATCGAGGCGTCTGCTGAAATCGCGTTGAACCTATCTTGCGCAGTCAAAACGAATCGATCCGTCCATAAGCCACGGATGGACCCAGATAAACGCGGATTCGGAGTGTGTAGAGTTCTTCACCCACTAGGTGAATGCCGGCTTGGGCGTAACTCGTTTGTATCCGTTTGGATTAGTGTACGTCCGTGGTTCAATCACGGGTTTTAGGTTGAAATCCCGCATTCGCCCTTCGCTGACTTTCCCAGACTCCTGGGCGCATCCCCCGCGCCCGCGCCGTCAGTTGATGTGGTAGCCCGCGAACACAAGGATCGTCTGAAACGCCATCAGGACAGACGACATGGCGATCAGTGATGCCTGGGCCCAGGGCCAGCGTTCGCACGCCAACACCAGGCCCACATAAAATGCCGGGACCACGGCCCCGTACCGGGCGATGGGCCCCAGCGGTGTCGCTCCTTGGACAATGAAGCTGTGAAAAGCGAAGAAGGCGAAAAGATGCACCAGGTGCCAGGACGAGCCCCGCCGTCGCCACAACGCAACCCCGGAAATCACCCCGACCAGGAGCACGAGTGTCCAGGACCAGGCGACGTGGGTCACATAGGTGCCCGCCGCCGGGTCAAAGAGTTTCAGCCCAAGTCCGGGAATGCGGCTCGAAAGCGACTCCCAGGACAGACTGAAGTGATTGTTCCAATACAGGGATGACACTCGATGACTGAGCGACCAGTCTCCGAACCTCACTTGCAGGAAACCCAGAAAGCTGGCGTGGCCCAACGCCGGCGCCGACGCCACCAGCAACAAAACGGAAATCCGCCCCCATCGGTGCTCCCGCCACGCCGACCGGAGGGACGGACCCAGGAACACCACGACGGGAAGGGCGAGGAGGAAGGCATTGGGGCGGGTCAGTCCCGCGAGCCCGCCGATCAGCAGTGCGCCCATCCACTTCTCCGACCGCAGTGCCCAAACCAGGGCCAGGGTCAGAAAGAGAAAAAGGGATTCGGTCAACCCGAGGAGAAACCAAACCCCGGCTGGACTGAAGGCGAGCAGCGCCATCGTCCACTCCGCCGTCTTTCGTCGTCCGGTTTCACGAAGGACCACGGCGTGGATGAGCCAAAGCGACGCGGCAAAACACACGGACGAAATCAGCATGCCGGCCCAGATCGGGTGCAGTCCCAACGCGTGCAGCGACCGGACCAGCGCCGGGAAAAGCGGAAAGAACACCACATTCGACTCGGCTCCTGGCGCATAGGAATACCCTTCGACCGCGACTCGGCGGTACCACTCCACGTCCCAGCGGTTGAAGTAGTGGGCCGGATCCTCCAGGCCAAACGGCCTTCGTGCGTAGGTGTCCGTCTTGACCAGGTAGGGCGAGACCACCGCCAGGATCAGCACCAGAACCCGAGAAACCACAAAGAGGCCCAGGACAAGGCCGATGGCACGCCACTGCCTCGCCCGTTCAATCGAATCTGGGTTCATGCTGGCGATCGTCGTCGTTGCAGCGGCTCGCTGGCAACTGCGGCGTTCCCGTTGGAAGTGGTCCCTCAGTCGCGCATGCGCGTCAGCTCAAGGACCGGAAGTGGGAAAGCGCGGCGGTTCTGGTGGAGGTGGCCTCGGCGAGGCCGCGACGGGACCGACTGGTCCCGCCTCCGTTGCCCGATTTCTTCACGCGACGCCATTCCCCGCGGGGTCGGCGACCCCACCTCCAACAGACACCTCGCTTCGATTGCGCGTCAATTGGCGCCTATGCGCATTCGCGTTAACTTTAGGTCCGTAGATGTACCTGATTGATTGGAAGTAGGTTGGGATGGAGGGCGCTGCTCCGTCAGCGCCGGTTACGCACCGCGCACGTAGCGGGTCCAGCGTTTCCAACGGCGTGAGGTGCAACCCATCGGGCGGCGGGGAGCTGGGTGCGTCCCCCGGCGTCGTCGGAGCGACGCCCTCCATTCGAGACCACCCCCGATCGGACAGGGTACCCGTCGGCCCGCATAAGTTGACGCCCAGGCGCGGCCGCGGGCCCCGCGGTTCCGTCGCGGCAGTTTGGACCAGCCGGTCATCAGACACGGTCCGCGGCCGTGCCAATGGGCAGAAACCACTTGGGCTTCATTCTGCCAAAGTCCGTGCGGCGGTGGTGGCGCAGCGACCGCTTCGGGTCGAGCACGCGCGGGCCGCCGGCATCGCGCACGTACACCACCCAGTGCCATGCCGGTCCGGTTTTTTCCCGGTGCCACTTGATCGCGAGCAGAGCCCGCGCCGGCAGCGACTCCCACGCCACGAAATCCCGCTGCCGCCCGACACGCACTCCTGCGCGGGCCAGGAGTCTCCGGACATGCCGGGTTTCACTCCAAAGCATCGGATCTGAAACGTGGATACCCAATTCGGCCGCCTCGCGCTTGACCGCGGCATAAGTCCGACCCGTGAGCGCCGCCACACTCGCAAGGCCACACCCGGTCCGGTCCCGCTGGACGACCGGCTTCAACGTCCCGGTCACAGCCGATCGCCTATGCCTCATATCGTCTTGCAAAGACCGGAACAAATTGCGCCAGGCCGAGCAGGGCCAGCAGGAGGTATACGTTCCGCGACTCCGGCACGAGGAACAGGCCCAGCAGGCCCGAGCCCTCCGCCAGGGCCACGCCCAGCACAAAAATGGGGAACGCCTTGGCCCGCCGGGTGAAACGCGGCAACACCAGCCAGCGCACGAGGGTGGCCGCAGCCAGCGGTGCAATGGGAAGGTACTGCAGCGCGCCGCTGCCCGGCGGCGTCGGACGCACTTCAATCGTGACGGAGATCGCAACCAGGCCGGCGGTGATGGCAAACCAGATGATCCACCAGATCAGGAGGGGTGAAGCTTGGGGTGATGGAGATGACATGTGGCAGGGTAGGGGGATACAACCGTTGCCGGCCGGGGCTAGGCGACCAGCAGTTTTTTGAGGTGCGCAGACTGGGTGATCTCAACATCGGTGATTCCGGTCACAAGGGACGCCGCAGCCCCGTCCTCCGTTGGCAGCACCACGGCCGCGCTCGCGGTCGCAAGGTCTGTCTTGAGGGAAGCCAGGCGGGCGGCGAGGGTGGGATGGGAGTCGATTGGATGCGGCAGCTCCTTCTCGCCCACTTTTGCCAAATCGTCAGGGAGCACGGATTTCGCCTTGGCCGTGAAGGGTTCGACCAGGTTCGTGACTTCACGAAACTCTTCATTCCGATAATGAACCCCTTCGATGATCTCCCGCCAGGCTGAACCATACGCGTGAACCTTGACCAGCGCGGTCGCCAATGCGGACGCTCCGGCGATACTGGCTCCCACCGCATCGGCCTCGGTCTCGCGTGCGCGGGAGAGGTTTTTCTCCGAGGTCGCAAACGACTGCAGAAAAAACCCGAGGAACGAGAGCGCGGGCAGACGGGCGATGGCAACGCTGATGTGTCCGGCATCGCTGCTGAGTTTCGCCAGCGCAGAAAAGGTCGCCCGGTAAACCGGGAAAAAACGTTGGGAGAACTGGGTGTCCGCGCCGATGAAATGCGCCATTTCATGCCCGAGGATGGCTCTGAGCTCGGGAATCGTCAGGAGGCGGCTGTAGCTCAGTGAAACGAACAGCGTGCGGCCCTTGTGGACGCTGTCACCGATTGTGACTTCGCTCTCAGTGACATAAAACGTGGGCTCCAGCCCAAGGACGATCGTATCCGGTGGGGGCGTGTTCAACTGTTGGCAAATCGAGTCTACTTCCTTCCACAACGCCGGTTGCTGCTCAGGCGTCACTCGGTCACCAAGGATGCGAAACTCCGCCTTCTTCAGCACCGAGAGCATGGCGGTGATGATCGCAAAGAACGCCAGCGCTCCGCCGACGACCACGCCTATCATGAAGATGAAATGGACGCGGCCGACGAAGATCGTCTCGAAGAAGTAGAGTGCAAAGGCCGCACTCACCGCCTGTGCCAGCGTCAGCACCGCAATCAGGCTGAGCGTGAGGTAGAGCCCCGGGCGGAAGAGGGCCAGCAGCAGATCGCGGCGGTTGCGGGTGGCGTGACCCGCCCAGAGAATGCCGGCCCCCAGGGCAAACCCGACGACACCGGTGATCAGTGCGCCATTTCGCAGCAGGCGGAGACTGAAATAAAGCTCGGGAAGCTCCCGCGAACCAAAGGCCCCCGCCTTGTCAAGGTCGGCCACACTCGCCCTCGAAATCTGTTCAGCGGTGGCCTTGGGGTACTGACGGCGCAACCCGTCCCGAAGGGTTGAATCCATTTTGTAGATGCACGCCTGTGCCAGCACAAAGGCGACAATCGGCATGGCCAGGGTGAGCAGGGCGGCGCGCAGGACGGGAGGCATGTTGGCGAAACGGTCTCAGGAAGGAGAGCGGGAGCGCCGGAGCGCACGCATTGACTCAGGAAGGGGCCCGCCCGCAGGGCAACGATGGAAATGGCCCGACGGGAGCGGCTGGAACCGGAGGCCGAGAGGCCGAACCGTTGGCGCAACGGTCAGTTCGGCCCGCTGCCGGCGGAATCAGCCGGCCCAACATCGTAGGCCTCCACCAGGGCAACCCCAGTGCCGCCCTCCGCGCCGCTCACGTGCACGGTCATCGGACTGTGGTGAGTTGGAGGTTTACCCCTTGCGCGCCTGGCGCTCGAGCAGCTTCGGCCAGGAGGTGATCACCTCGTCGAGCAGCTTGCCGAACGCCCGGCGCTCCGTCTTCCGGCGGGCTTCATCCGCGGAGTCACTGCTGCCCCAGCTCGTGGACAGCATTGCCTCGCGTTCCGTGACTTCAAAGGCGGCGTAGACATAGCCCGTTCTCGTGTCCAGGAGCAGCGCGGACACCGTCGTGACCGCGGAGATCTTCCGGGTTGGCGACAGACCGAGGGTGATGACGGTCAACGGTTTGGCGGCATCGGTGTTGAAGAAGGCCGTGTCGAACGTGTAGAGAAACACCAGGTCGGCCTGCAGCCGGGCCGCGGCTTCGCGGATCTCGCGGTCGCCCTGCAGCCGGGGAGGCAGGAGCATGCGATTGAGCGCGACCAAGCCCGACACCTGGGGCAGGGTCGCCAGGCGATCAAACTGAGCCTGCTCCTCCACCTCGCGGGTGGTAATGATGGAATAACGACCGTCCCCATACTGTCCGCCATGGTTGCGGAGGTAGTGACTGCTGTACGAAGGCGACTGAACCCTTACCGCGGCGATACTCGCCGGAAAGGGATTCGTAGGCTTGGCCGCAAAACCCTCCTGAATTCCCGCCGGGGCAAACAGCTGCAGGTCCGCCCTGGCGCCGGGAGGAGGGGGAATGTAGGTGGCGCAGCCGGCCAGAGAAAGCACTAGGCCGGCAAGGAGCGTTCGGACGAGAGCGGGGGTCATGAGCGGGAAAGATCCAAGTCGGACCGAAATGAGCGCAGCCCTGTTCCGACTACGTTTTGTCCATTTTCCGCCGAGCGCTCAACGTAGCGCGGCCATGTTCGCTATCCCTTCCCCAAACACGAGGAGGAAGACCAGACAGGAGAGGGGAACATACTCCCACTTGAACGGACTCTTCTTTTTTGAACTGTAATTCGAATACGGTTCCTCGCCTTCTTCCTTCCGATCCACGCGTGCCATAAAATAGACCAATCCCGCAGCCAGCCCGCCGAAGACCAGGAAAGCCCCCAACGCCACCTCCACCCGCTGTAACGCCAGAAAGTACATGACACCCTTGACTGCGCCAAGCAGCGCTGCGCCGACGTAGGGTTTCATTTTTTTCTTCGACGCACCAAAAATCAGGCCGAGAAGAACGAGGTTGATGATCATGGGGGAAAAGCGGCCGCCGGAGCCCGTCCCGAACACACATCACCGATCGCCTCGCGGTGCCTCCGGTCTCTTGCAAAACGCTATCGCTCGAAGAGGCTGGATCAAGAAGAGACCCGTCCCATGCGCCAAATCGCTGCAAGGAGGTGGGTTGAGTTGGGAAACAGGAATTCAGGCCATCGCACCGACTCTTGACCACGAATGCACACGAATGAACACGAATCGGAAAACAACGAACCGCAGACAGCGAACGAGTTCTGAGCCCTTGTTTCCCTTGTTCGATTCCATTCCGAATTCGTGTCCATTCGTGTCCATTCGTGGTCGAACCCTGTCCGTTGCGCCACACGGATTGACCGATGGGCGCCTGGCCTGCGGAACCAAACGGCGTGCCGTGGATCTTTGTTACTCCGCGCTTTCCAAGCCTTTCCCGGCATGCATAGTTTCTCCTTCGTTCCGCACTCATGAAAACTCCCGTCCTCCTCGCCTGCGCCCTGGGTCTGTCGCTGTTCACCCTCTCCTCCCCCGCCTTCGCGCAGCGGGAATTGCAGCGCAAGGACTACGTCACCCAGCTGGATTCATGTGAGGCGATCCTCCGGGAGTTTCAGGCCGACCCCGCGACCGCCATCCCCAAGGCCGTACTGGCGCGCGCGCGCGCGATTGTCGTCACCAACCAATTCAAGGCCGGTTTCATCCTCGGCGTGAAGGACGGCTATGGCATCCTCATGGTCAAGAAGGCCGACGGCCGTTGGAGCGTGCCCGCCATCATCCGCGCCGGCGAAGCCAGCCTCGGCCTGCAAATCGGCGGCCGGGCGATTGAGACCATTTACGTCTTCACCGACGACCGCACGCCCCGGATGCTCTTCACCCAACGCCTGAACGTCGGAGTCGACGCCGCCGCTGTCGCTGGCCCGAAGGTGGCCGAAACCGAACGCACCACCGGAGATGTGCTCAAAGCCCCGGTCCTCCTCTACACCAAAGCCAAGGGCCTCTACGCCGGCGCCACAGTTAAAACCGGGTTCCTCATGCGTGACGACAAGGCCAATCGCGTGCTCTACTCCACCGAGTACACGATTCCTGAAATTGTTGATAGCGACTGGATTACGCCACCCGCCGAAGTGCAGCCGCTGATGAACTACGTGCAGTCGATCGCTCCCTGAAGCGAACCGATTGAATGACGGAGCCTTCGGTCGCGCCTGCACGTCAACCCCAGCACGACCCAAGGGCAGCCTCCGTTGGAGGTGGGGTCGCCGACCCCGCGGGGATGGGTGTCGCGTGAAGAAATCGAACAGCGGAGGCGGGACCGGTCGGTCCCGTCGCGGCCTCATCGAGGCCACCTCCAACAGAATCGCAGGAGGTTCTCACGCTCGATCCTCAAGCAAGATCAACGCGCATGCGCGGCCGCGGGATCCGTGGTTCAACCGCGTTTCTTAAGATTGAGTCATCCGCGCAGCTGGCGGACTCGCTTCGCCAGTTGGTCGATCACGTGGTCAGCGACTTGAGCCTGGGCCTCGCTCCGAGAGGCGCCCGGCAGCTCGATGCGACCTGACAGCAGCTCAAGGGCCGCGCCGCTGGCGGGATCGCAGTGCGCAATTCCCCACCAGGCAAAGGGATGGGCCACGCCAACCGAGGGATCCGGTTCCGCCCAGCCGGTGGTGGAGACACCAAAATCGACACCAAAGAGCCGGCACACCCCCACCGCCATCTCCTCCGCCACCCGCGCAGAAACACACGCCGTGCGCACCGCCTCGCCCCGATCAACGCCCAGGTGCTTCACCTTGGCTTCGAGGGTGTAGGCTGTGATCCCACCGACAAAATACCCCGACGACCCGGACTCCGCCCCGATCCGCGCCTGCACGCGTCCCACCGTCAAACTCTCCGCCGCCGCCACGCGCCAGACCGGTGGACCCAGGAACAAGGGTTTTAAGAGGGTAGTCACGGGGAAGAGTGGGAAACCACGGATGGACGCGGATCAACACGGATCCGATCCCGGCCTGCAATGTTCTAACTGCACTACGCGGCGGGGGCATTGGTCGGCCTCGCCTTGCTCTCGCGCATGTGCGTCAACACAAGAGGCCTCAGATCTACTTTTTGATTGAGATTGGGTTCGAGTGGAGGGCGTCGCTCCGACGACGCCGGGGGACGGTCCACGAATGACTGCGTCCGGCCGTTTTTGCATCCGCGACGCGCAACCGGCGCCGACGGAGCGGCGCCCTCCACCGGAACGGATCCGTGGCTTGCGCCCCTGCATGGTTTCCTCAACGGCCATCTCCTCAAGTCGACGCGCTTGCGCGTCCGCGGGACCACCTCCCCCCCCACACTCCAAAGCGTTGCTCCGGTCCCGGAATTCCACCTCACTCCCGTCATGCACCGTCCCCATCGGTTTATCGCTTCTTTTCGCTGGGCCCTCGCGGCTCTGGCTCTCACGGCCTCTGCGCTCGCCGCGGAGTTGTACAAGGTGGGCTCTCTCTTCGAACCCTTCACCACCAAGGACCAGCACGAACAGTCGTACACGTTCAAACCCGGTGATGCCTCCGTCATCCTGGTCAGCTTCGAAATGGGCTCCGGCAAGAGAGCCAACACCTGGCTGGCCAAACAGCCTCCCTCCTTCTTGTCGGATAATAAAGCCCTCTTGATCAACAATATATATGGAATGCCCGGTGTCGGCCGCATGTTCGCGTTGCCGAAGATGAAGAAATACCCGCACCGCATTCTCCTCGCCGACGAAGACGGGTTCCTGAGCCGCTATCCCGCCGCCGACAACAAGCTCACCGTGCTGCGGCTCGACGCCGCCGGCGTCATCACCTCGATCCAGCAAATCGATCCAGGCAAGGAGATGGACAGCATCTTCGCGAAGAAATAGCCGGCCAGACTCGGCTCATAGCCGTGACCTTTCGGAACGATCACCACGAATTGCACGAACGGACACGCATTCAGAGGGAGCGAGGAGGCGTCGAGACCTTCGACCTAGTTCACCCATGCATGAACTAGTCCCTCGCTACTCTCGGCGCCTGATTTCATCCTTTTTCCGCAGTTGAAACGAATCGATCCGTCGATAAACCACGGATGGACACAGATAAACGCGGATCCGGAGCGTGTAGAGTCTTCACCCACCAGATGAATGCCAGCTTGGGAGTAACTTGTTTGTATCCGCGTCGATCCGTGTGAATCCGTGGTTCAATCGCGGATTTTAGGTTCATTCGTGTAGATTCGTGTTAATTCGTGGTTCAAGGGCATGCTGCCAGCCTAGAGGGACAGCTGCAGCCCCACCGGGCAGTGGTCGCTGCCCATCACCTCGGGGCTGATCCAGGCCCGTTTCAAGGCGGGCTTCAGCTTGTGCGAAGCGACAAAATAGTCGACGCGCCACCCAATGTTCCGCGCCCGGCAGTTCATCATCTGGCTCCACCACGTGTGATGGCCGGGTTCGGACGTGAAGGTGCGAAATGTATCCAGATAGCCCCGATCCAGCAGGTCGCTGAAGTTCTTGCGTTCCTCGTCGGTGAAACCCGCATTGCGCCGGTTCGTCTTCGGATTGGTCAAATCAATCTCCTGGTGGGCCACATTGATGTCCCCGCAAAACACCACGGGTTTCTTGCGCTCCAGCGCCAACAGATAGGACAGGAACGCCGGATCCCACTCCTTGGTCCGGTAGTCGAGGCGGGTCAGCCCGCGCTGGGAGTTGGGCGTGTAGACCGTGATCAGGTAAAACTCCTTGAACTCGGCCGTGATCACTCTCCCCTCCGCATCGTGCGACGGCGCACCGATGCCCTCCGAGACCGACTTGGGTTTGATCCGCGAAAAGAGCGCCGTGCCGCTGTAGCCTTTCTTCACCGCACTGTTCCAATACACGTGGTAACCCGTCGGCCACTTCACGTGCTGCACGTCGCCGGGATGTGACTTCGTTTCCTGGAAACAGAACACGTCGGCGTCGCACGCCGTCATGTACTCCAGCAACCCCTTCTTCAATCCGGCCCGAATGCCGTTCACGTTCCAGGAAACCAGTTTCATCGTCGCGACGTTTTCCGGCCCCGAGGGGCGAGGCAAGCCCCCATGCAAAACCAACGCACGTCATGAAACATCCGCGTCATCTGGCTAAATTTCAGCCCGTTGACCCACCCGCCGAAACCTGACGTCAAGGCTGCATTAAACCTCCTAAGTGTTTCATATCTGCATCGATCCAGCCCCATTGTAGATCGTGGGCACATGGCGTAGAATTACGCCCCCACCCCTAAAACGCGTTTTGGAAGTTTACGCCCGACCGGCCTTTCTTTCATCATTCACCCTTCCTGCTTCGCATCGTGCCATGAACTTTTCCGCCTCGTCGCTGCCAGTCGACTTATTGTCCACCTGGCTCCCCCGCGCGGTGGACGCGCATGCGATTGTCGCCGTCACCGACGCCCAGGGGATCATCGTCTACGCCAATGACGCCTTCACCGCGGTGTCAGGTTATTCGCGCGACGAGCTGATCGGCCAAACCCACTCCCTGCTCAAGTCAGGGCTGCACAACCAGGAGTTCTACGCCCACCTCTGGAAGACGATCCGCAGCGGCCAGATCTGGCACGGGACCTTCTGCAATCGCGCCAAGGACGGACACCTTTACTGGGTCGACAGCACGCTCTTTCCCGTTCCCGGGCCCGACGGTCATCCGGCCTTCTATCTCTCCCTGCGCACCGACATCAGTGCGCTCAAGGCCAGCGAGGCCGCCGCGAACGCCCTGTCCGAACGTCTCGCGCTCCAGGCCTCCCAGCTCCAGGCCTCGCAGGACCAACTCGCCGTCTTCTTCAACCACGCTCCCATCGGCATCAGCTGGCGCGAGGTCGATCCCCAGGGACGCCCAGGCGCCAACCACGTCAACCGCCGCTTCTGCGAACTCATCGGCATTTCGACGACCGAGGCCCTCGACATCGATAATGTCCGGCGCGCCACCCACCCGGAGGACTGGGCCCAGCAGGAGGCCCTCACCGCGGAGATCTACGCCGGCAAGCGGGATCGGTTCAGCATGGAAAAGCGGTACGTGCACCGCGACGGCCGCGTCGTCTGGGGCAACCTCACCGTCGTCGTGCTGCGCGCCCCGGCCGGCCATGTCACCAACCACTTCGCCATGCTCGAGGACGTCACGGCGCGCCGCGCCGCCGAGGACGAGCTCCGCCGGAGCGAGGCGCGCTGGCGCACCTACCTGACCACCGCGAGCGAGATCCTCTACGCGCTGACTCCGGAATTTCGCTACAAATTCGTTTCACCGGCCTGGACCACGAAGCTGGGGCATCCCTCCGAGGACATCATCGGCCGCTCCATCTTCGAATTCGTCCATCCCGACGACTCCGCCGCCTGCCGCGGCTTCATCGAGGGCGTGCTCGCCGGCACGCCCAACACCAGCATGGTCGAGTACCGCATGCAGCACCAGGACGGCCGCTGGATCTGGCATGCCACGACGGGTTCGGCCTACAAGGACCGCGACAACCGGCGGGCGTTTTTCGGCGTGGGCCGTGACATCAGCCTGCGGCGCCAGGCCCAGGACGAACTGCGCGCCGCCCTCGCGCGGCGCGAGGAGATGGAGCGGATCGTCGACCGCTCGCCCTCGGTGGTCGTGCTTTGGCGCGCCGAGGAGGGCAACTGGCCGGTGGAGTTTGTCTCCCAAAGCGTGCGCCAGTTCGGCTACACGCCGGAGGACCTGCTCTCCCAGCGTATCCGTTTTCTCGACATCACCCACCCCGCCGACCGGGAGCGGGTGGTCGCGGAGGTTTCCGTGCACGGCGAGGCCAAACACCGGGAGTACAATCAGGAGTACCGCATCCTCTGCGGCGACGGCTCCGTCCGCTGGGTCGACGACCACACGGTCGTGCGCTACGACACCACGGGCCGGGTCACCCATCACGAGGGCCTGATCACCGACATCACCGCCCGCAAAATAGCGGAGGACAACGAAAAGGCGGCCCGCGAGCGCGACCTGCGGATCGCGCAGGACGTGCAGCAGCACTTGCTGCCCCAGGAGTTTCCCGCCATCGAGGGGGTCGACGTGGCCGCCTACTACGAGGCCTCCCTCACGATCGGCGGCGACTACTACGATGTGATCGCGGTGGGACCGCGCCAGTGGGGTTTCGCCATCGCCGACGTTTCCGGCAAGGGCACCGCCGCCGCGTTGATGATGGCCTCCTGCCGCGCAACCCTGCGCGTCATGGCCGCCGGCGAACCCGACCCGGCCACCGTGCTGCGACGGGTCAACGCCGCCGTGCAGCCCGACATGCCCTCGGGCATGTACATCAGCCTGTTCTACGGGGTCCTCGACCTCGACACCCGCACGCTCCGCTACAGTCGCGCCGGACACGAGCCGCCCCTCGTGGTGCGCGCCGGCGGGGTGCGCACCGACTTGCTCGAAGCCGGCGGCCTCGCCTTGGGGCTTTGCCCGCCCGCGCTCTTCGACGAGACCCTCGACACCGCGGAAACCACGCTCGCTCCGGGCGAATTGCTGGCGCTCTACACCGACGGCATCAATGAGGCCTGCAACGCCAGCGGCGCGGAGTTCGGACGGGACCGTCTCGCCGCCTCCCTGACCCGCGACGTCAGCCGCCCCCTGCCCGAGATCATCGGCATGCTGAAGCGCTACCTCCGCCAGTTCAGCACCCTTTCGACCCGCACCGACGACCGCACGTTGCTCTTGCTCCGCCTGCGGTAAGGGCACACCTGGGGTCGCGACCTTCGGTCTTACCCCAAACCTCTCATCCCGGCAGGGCGTCGCTCGCTGGAGCCCGATCACCATCCCCGCGGGGCTTTGGCGGCCCTGAATGTCCCGCGGCCTCAGCGAGGCCGCCCCCATCGGGCACCTTGCAGGTTCTCTCCCGGAGGGCGTCGCTCCGCCGACGCCGCGGGTTCGGCTGTCGCGCTGCACCGCCGGCCCGTTGGCCGTTGTTGGCATGGTTTTTCAACTACGTCATTGTTGCCCGCCCGCGCCCGTCTGGTTCGCCACGCCCAACCGGCGTCGGCGGAGCGACGCCCTCCAGGGGTGCGGCCTGCGGCCATCCCTGCGATTCCGGCGGATTGCCGCCGGGGGTTGTCCGTCCAAACGCGACCTCGTGGTCGCTGCCGGGATGAAACGACGCGCAGGGGGCTGAGGCCGCGACGGACCCCCACCCTCCCTCACCGCACCTTCGAATAAATCAGGCAGTCCCGCGGTTCGCTGCCGAGCTCGGGGCACACGTGCCAGCGGCGGAGCAGGCCCTCCCGTTCCAGACCGGCCTTTTCCATCACGCGGGCCGAGGCGGGGTTGGCCACGTCGCAAAACGCCCAGATCCGGAAAATGCCCGGCTGGGCCAGGGCCCACGCCGACAGGTGCCGGAACGCCTCCGTGGTGTAACCTCGGCCCCAATACGGACGGCCCAGCACATACCCGAACACCACCTTGCCACCGTCGCGCTCCATGCCGATCGAGCCGACCAGCGCATCACCCGCGTCCTTGGCGTACAGCAGGTAGGTCAGGTGCCCCTGCTTCGCCGTCCAGGCTTCGACGCAGCGGCTGAGGAACACCGCCAGCGGGGCCGGCTCGGTGTAGTGACACCAGCTGAGGTAGCGCGTCACCTCCGGGTCGCTGGCGTACGCGGCCAGCACCGCGGGCGCATCCTCGACGCGGGGACGCCGGGCCCGAAGGCGGGCCGTTTCGAAGGTGACGGGATAGTCGAGCGAGTCCGCCATGAGTCCGCCGGCTCAGCTCGCGGGCTGCAGGGTCTTGATGAAGGCGTCCGCCTCGCGGATCGATTTCTCCATGTCCTCGATCAGCCGGCCGATGTCGGCCTGAAGCGTGCGCGACGTGGTATCCAGAGATCGGATTGCCTGGGCGTTCAGATTGTGCTTGAGGAAGAGGACCTGGTCGCGGAACGCCGAAAGGACCGGCTCCATGCGCGAGGCGGCCCGTTCCATCACCACCAGGAGCTCGGCATAACTCTTCTGGGTGGCGGTCAGCTGCACCTCGCTGCGAGCCCGCAGGTCGGCGCTGCTGTACTGGGAGAGTTCCTTCTTCCACTCCGAGAAGAGCGCCTCGGCCACGTCCTTGACGCTGGCGAGCCGGTCCCGGACCTCGGTGGCCCGCGCTTCGTTACGCTTCAGTTCCCCGTTGAGCAATTCATACCGCGTCTTCAGCTCGCCCGGCTCGACTTTGGTGATCGCGAGAAATTTCTCCAGGGCGCTGGCAAATTGCTCCTTTGCATCTTCCTGCGAACTGCGGGCCTTCGAGACGCGATCGACCAGGACCTCGCGCTTGGGAATGCCAATCTTCTCGAGGGCCCCCAGGTACGCCGCCTGGCACCCGCCGAGCAGCACGGCCGACGCGAGGACACTCACCGCCACCGACCACCCTGCCGCTCTGGAACGCAACCGCACAAGTATCGACCTTGAGATCATCCCCCATCGTGTCCCCAACCCTCCACGAAACACAAGCCAAGGAGGGACCAAGGCCACGGAGGGGGGCTAGGCTGCGCATCCGCGTCAGCATAACGAGGTGGACCGCAGCGGAAAACCTGTGCAGCGGTGGAAAGCACGGTTCATTTCCGGTGGAGGGCGTCGCTCCGTCGACGCCGGTTGCGCGTAGCGTCTACCAAAACGGCCGGGCGCGGTGTTTCAGCGACCGTCCCCCGGCGTCGGCGGAGCGACGCCCTCCATTCGAGCATCCCCAACCGGACAGGGTACGCTATCGGTCTGTTAACACTGACGCGCCTGCGCGGCTGCTGGATTCGTGATCACCCCCCCCTCTTTCTGCAGAAGACGTTTGGCTCCCAGGCGCAAATCAGTCGGAGTATCGCCATGAAATTCGACGTGGTCATCGCCGGCGGCGGTTTCGCAGGGGCCTATTGCGCACGGGCGCTGGGAAAGGCCTTGGGACGCAAACACGGCACCGCCCGCGTTGCCCTGATCGCCGAACGCAATGTGCTGATCTTCCAACCGATGCTCGCGGAGGTCGTTGGCGCCGCCCTCGCCCCCCAGGACGTCGTCAATCCGCTGCGCCACTTCTGCCAGGGCGTCACCGTGCTCCAGGGTCGCATCCACGCGATCGACGCCACCCGCAAGGAACTGACGATCGATGGGGGCCGCTTCACTCGCAATCAAGTCGTTAGCTATGAACATCTTGTGATGACACTCGGCAACGTCACCGACTTGTCGAAGGTCCCCGGCATGACCGAGTACGGGTGGCCGATGAAAACGGTGGCCGATGCCCTGCGGCTACGTTCCGCCCTGATCAACCGGCTGGAGGAGGCCAACCTGGTCGACGACCCGGCGGTGCGGGCGCGGTTGCTCACGTTCGTGGTGGTGGGGGGCGGCTACACGGGCGTCGAAACCGCCGGACAGCTGCACGCGCTGGTGCATGAATCGATGCGCCTCTACACCCGCCTCCAGGACTCGAAGCCCCGGGTGGTGCTGGTGCACAGCCAGGCTCAACTTCTGGCCGAAATCGGCCCGGATCTCGGCGCCTACGCGCGTCAGGTGCTGGAGCGGAATCACGTCGAAGTGAAGCTGAACACGCGGGTGACCGAAGTGACGGCGACGCGCGCCTTG
>JAEUGZ010000418.1 GCA_016794725.1 Opitutaceae bacterium
GATCCGCGCCTGATGGATACCTCCCAGCGCTCGCCACTCCAGAGGGCGGTGGAGCGCGCCGATGCCGCCATGGTGGATCTGCTGTTGAAGCGCGGTGCGGATCCGAAGGCCCGGGACAAGGCCGGGTGGACGGCGCTGCATCATGCCGGGGCGAAGAACCAACTCGCCATTGCTCGCATCCTGCTCGACGGGGGAGCGGATCCCAATCAACGGAGTGAACTGGGCGGCACGTCACTGCACGAGGCGGCGGTCGGGGGCAGTGTGGAGTTGATCCAGCTCCTGCTCGAACGCGGCACCGACCCCGCCGTGGTATCCAAGACCGGCGTCACCGCGCTCGACCTGGCCCGTCAGTACAAGAACGAAGCGGTGGTCCGTTACCTCGAGAACCGCAAGTAGACCGGTCCCCAGGTCAGAGCCCGAGACGGATCCAGCGCGCCAGCTCCGCGTCGATCGCGGCGGCCATGCCGTCCACGGCGAGGGCGGGGGCCGTGCGACGCAGGTGCAGCCGGTAGAGGAGCGCGGCGGCGGCGGCCCCGGCCTGCTCGGGGCTCCGCGGGTGTGTCCACTCCCGTTCGAGAAAATCGGCGCACCAGCGCCGGGCGGCGAGCTGCACGAGGTGGGCTCGCCAGCGTCGCGTGAGGCGATGGGTATTGGATTCGTCGCGACGTTTGCGTCCCGGCGAACTGCTCACGTGGTGCAGCACCCGGCTGCGCAGCGCGACGACGATGCGCCGGCCCGTTTCGGTGACGCGGAAACAGAGGTCGATGTCCTCGCATCCGTTGAGGTAGCCCTCGTCAAACCCGTGAAGGTCCTGCCAGAGGGTGCGCTCGATGAGCAGGCAGGCTCCCGTGACGGCCTCGGCGGACCGGATCCGGGGCCAGCCCAACTGCTGACCCGGTGGGAGGGTGCGCACGTGTTCGGGTTTGCCCTTCAGGTTGACCTGAATGCCGGCGTGGTCGACGGTGCCGCCGGCCACGGTGGCCTGCACATTTCCCACCACCCCGGCTCGTGATCCGAGCGAACGATGGGCGGCGAGCAGCGGTTCCAGCCAGCCCGGGAGAAGCACCAGATCGTTGTTTAGCAGCAGGAGGAAGCGACCCTGCGCGAGGGCGGCGCCCCGGTTGTTGCACGCGGCGTAGCCGAGATTGCGCTCGTTGAGCAGGATGCGGACGTCCGGTCGGCGCAGCGAGGCGAGCCAGTCACGGGTTCCGTCCGTGCTCCCGTCGTCGATGAAGATCAGCTCGCGCCGGACGGCGGCGGGCCAGGTGGCGTCCAGGCTCGCGAACATGGCCTGCGTCAAGGGCAGGCAGTGGTAGAGCGGGACCAGCAGTGAAACCGTCGGGGCAGGGGACGTCGGCGCCGACACGGTGGAGACGTCACTCAGGCCAGCATGCGACGCAGGTATTCACCATAGCTGGACTTGCCGAGACGCTTGATCTGGGCCTCGAGACCAGCCCGGTCGATCCAGCCCTGCCGCCAGGCGATTTCCTCGAGACAGGCGATCTTCAGGCCCTGGCGGTTTTCGATCACACTGACGAATGTTCCCGCGTCGAGCAGCGAGTCGTGCGTGCCGGTGTCGAGCCAGGCGGTGCCCCGGCCGATGATCTCGACGTGAAGCGTGCCTTGCTCCAGGTAGAGGCGGTTCAAGTCGGTGATTTCCAGTTCCCCGCGCGCCGACGGTTTCAGCGAACGGGCCATCGCGACCACGCTGCGGTCGTAAAAGTAGAGTCCGGGGACGGCGTAGTTGGACTTCGGTTTGGCGGGTTTCTCCTCCAGGCTGAGGACGCGGCCATCCGGGGCGAATTCCACCACCCCGTAGGACGTGGGATTGGCGACATGGTAGCCGAACACGGTCGCGCCGGTTTCGCGGAGCGTGGCCGCCTGCACGGATTTGGCGAAGTCGTGTCCGTAGAAAAGATTGTCACCCAGCACCAGCGCGGAGGGCGTCTCTTGGTCGAGGAATCCAACCTGGGAAGCGATGAGGAAGGCCTGGGCGAGACCGTCCGGGCTGGGCTGTTCCGCGTAGGTCAGCGAGAGCCCGAACTGCTCGCCCGTCCCGAGAAGGCGCTTGAAGAGCGGCAGATCGATCGGCGTCGAGATGATCAGGACCTCCCGAATTCCCGCCAGCATGAGGACGGAGAGCGGGTAATAGATCATCGGCTTGTCGTAGACCGGCATCAGCTGCTTGGAGACAGCGATGGTCAGTGGATACAGCCGGGTGCCGGATCCGCCGGCGAGCACGATGCCGCGGCGACGGGACTGGGAAGGGAGGTACGGGGAGGCGTTCACGAAAGGGGGAGGGACGGGTTAGGTGCCGGTGCCGAGACGCTGACGCTGATAGCGGCGCTGGGTGATGTCGGCGGCCCAGGCGCGATGATTGAGGTACCAGTTCACCGTCTTTTCGATGCCGGTGTCGAAATTTTCGCGCGGCACCCAACCGAGTTCACGGCGGAGCTTGGAACTGTCGATGGCGTAGCGGCGGTCGTGTCCGGGCCGGTCTGCGACAAACGTGATCTGGTCGGCGTAGGGCTTGCCGTCGGCGCGGGGCGACTTGGCGTCGAGCAACGAGCAAATGCGGCGGACGATCTCAAGGTTGGGGCGCTCATTCAGCCCGCCGACGTTGTAGGTCTCGCCCACGCGTCCCTTTTGAATCACCAGCCAGATGGCGGCGGCGTGGTCCTCGACGTAGAGCCAGTCGCGAATCTGCTGCCCGTCGCCGTAGACCGGCAGCGGTTTGCCTTCGAGGGCGTTGAGGATGACGAGGGGAATCAGTTTCTCCGGAAAGTGGTAGGGACCGTAGTTGTTGGAGCAATTCGTGGTCAGCGTGGGAAAGCCGTAGGTGTGCTGGAACGAGCGCACGAGGTGGTCGCTCGATGCCTTCGAAGCCGCGTAGGGCGAGTTCGGCTCGTAGGGGCACTCCTCGTTCCACGGCGCATCTCCGGCGTGCAGGGTGCCGTAGACTTCATCGGTCGAGACATGCAGAAAACGAAAGCCCACCTTGCGCTCGGCCGGCAGGGCGGCCCAGTAGCGGCGCGTAGCGTTGAGCAGGCGCAGGGTTCCGACCACGTTCGTCTGAATGAAGGGCTCGGGTGAGTCGATCGACCGGTCCACGTGGCTCTCGGCGGCGAAATTCGCGATTGCGTCAATCTGGTGCTCGGCGAGCAGGCGCGAGACCAGGGCCTCGTCGCCAATATCACCCTGGACAAACACGTAGCGCGGATCGCCCGCGAGGTCCGCCAGGTTGGCGGGGTTGCCCGCGTAGGTCAGCACATCGAGGTTCACCAGCCGGCGCAGGGGCGAGCCGGCCTCGGTCAGCCGCTGACGGATGAAATTGCTGCCGATGAAGCCGCAGCCTCCGGTGACAAGTAGGTTCATGGATGGAAATTTTGAAGGGAAGGAGACGGATCCGACCGCATCGCAGCCGCGGAGAGGCCACTGAAGCGGAGGAGGAACCACGAAGGGACGCGCATGGAAACGAATTCGGAGGCCGCCGCCAGCGCAGGTCTCAGGCCTTTTGCCAGCCGCGGAGCGCCTGCTGGATGGCGTCCCGCACCTCGGTCATGACAATGCCGACCGAAGCCAGTTTGGCGGACGTCATGACGCAGTTGCTGCGGGGTGTCTTGGCGGCGGTGTGCATGAATTCGGACTCGTCCTTGAAAAACTCGAACGTCTTGGTGCAGACGCCGCTGGACCGGATCAAGTCGACCACGTCGCGAGTCGTGACCTGGCCGGGATTGGTTACGTTGTAGATGCCGAACGGCACTCGCTTTTCCCAGCACGCGAACGTGGCGGCGACAAATTCGTGCAGCTGAGAAATCGAATTGGTGGCCTCGAGCAGACGCTGGTAGCGCATCAGCTTGGTCAGGTAGTTGCGGGGACTGTCGATGTGGTCGAACGGAATGCGCAGCCGCCAGATGTAGACCGAAGGCGCGCCGGCCAGGACCTCTTCGCCCAGGGCCTTGGTGCCGCTGTAGAACGAGCAGTTGTCCTGGCGGAATGTGAAATTGGGCCGGTCGGTTTCCGTAAATCCAGAGCCATCAGGACGCGATCCTGTGTAGATGCAGCCGCTGGAGACGTGTCCCCAGGGAACTCCTGCCGCCTCACAGGCCTGGGCGATCTTGCCCGGCAGCACCGCATTGCCAAAGAGACACTCGGTTTTGTGCAGCTCGCATGCGTCCACATTGGGTTTACCCGTGTAGCCAGCTGCGTTGATGAGAAACGCCGGTCGATCGCGCCGCAGGGCGTCCGCCAGGAGGTCCGGATTGGCATAGTCCAAATCGGAGCGCCGCAAGTTTTTGAACGGAATTCCTTTGCGGGAAAGCAGTTGTTGGTAGGCGTTGCCAACGTAGCCGGAGCCACCGAGCAGGTAGATCATAGACGGAGAGACGGTTAGGGAGGGAGCGAGCGCGAACAAGGCGAAACTCCCGTCGGCTCGCTGGATCGATAGAATCGGACCCTTGGTGGGTTTTCCTCAGACAAAGTTCGCCGCTTTGACGAGAAAAGTGCTGACAGCCCTCCGGTTGGGAAGGCAAAGCAAGCGGCTTCCCGCGCGGGACCCTGACTACCTTCATGTTTCTCGGGCTTTATCGCTTATTGTTTGCGCCGATTTTATTGATTCTGGCGCCTTACTATCTCTGGCGGATGCGTCGCCGCGGGGGTTACGCGGAGCACTTTGGTGATCGCTGGGGTGGTTTTGATCGGGTGCCATCGCGTCGACCCGGGGTCCGAAGGGTCTGGATCCAGGCGGTCAGCGTGGGGGAAATGCTGGCGATTGGTCCGTTGTTGGAACGCCTGAGTGCTGATCTAACCCTTGAGGTCGTCCTGACTTGCACCACGAGCACCGGCCAGGCGATCGCCAAGGAACGTTATGCCCGTCGAATTTTGGCCCTGGGGTATTTTCCGCTCGATGCCTGGCCGTTTTCACGCCGGAGCTGGAAGAAGATCGATCCCGATTTGATGATCCTGGTGGAGGGGGAGCGTTGGCCCGAGCATCTCGCCCAAGCCCGAATCCGAGGCGTACCGGTGATTTGCATCAATGCGCGGCTCAGCGACCGCAGCTACCGGCGAATGCAGCGCGTGCGGTGGGCGGTACCTTCGCTCATGCGTGGGTTGACACGGGTCGTGGCGGCATCCGCGCACGATGCGGCGCGATTCGTCGAGCTCGGATTCGACCCGGCGCGGGTGCAGACGTCGGGGAACATCAAACTCGATCTCACCCTGCCTCCGCTCGATCCGGCAAAACGGCGAGATCTGTTGGTCTCCCTCGGGTTCCCCGAAGGTGAGCCGATCCTGCTCGGTTCCTCAACCTGGCCGGGAGAAGAGAAGGCGATCCTGGAGGCGTTCAGCGCGCTCCACGCCGCGGGTCTGGCGGCGCGACTCCTGATTGTCCCGCGGCATGCCGAGCGCCGAGGTGAAATCATTCCGGAGCTCGCTGCGTCGGGCCTCTCTTTTCACGTGCGTTCCAGCGGGCCTGCGCCGGGTCCCTGTCAGGTGGTCCTCGCCGACACCACCGGTGAACTGCGTGGTCTGACCCAGCTCGCCGAGGTTGTGTTTGTCGGCAAAAGCCTGCCTCCGCACCACGAAGGCCAGACTCCGATCGAGGCGGCCGCCTTGGGGAAACCCATCCTGATGGGACCGGAGATGAGCAACTTTCGGCCGATTGCAGTGGAATTGACTGACGCCGGGGCCGCCCTGCGCGTGCCCGATGCCGCCGGACTGTGCGCTGCCGTCCGCACCCTCTGGGTGGATCCGGCGAAGCGCCGGGCAATGGCTTCAGCGGCCCGGGATTGGCATCGTCGCAATCAAGGGGCGCTGGATCGGACCCTGGCCGTCATTCATGCCGAACTGGAAACGGGTGCGGGGGGCGGGGATAAAATGCACGTCGGACAAGTGCCCGGGGTCTAGGGTGTTTTGCCGGGGAGTACGTTTGGCGTGAAAAATTGATTTGCCGGGCATGGGACGCGCTCTACAACCGGATCCTTTAGCTGGATGCAAACCCACGGACCCAAGCGCGTCTATACACCTCGTTCGGTAGAGTTTTGGTTCGAGAAACTATCGGACGAATGGGAGACAGCGTTCACCTCGCGACAGTTGGATGAGGGGGCCCGCATGTACCGGGAGGGGGAGGTTCGGGAACTGGAGTTGACCGACAAGGATGCGATTGTGCATCGCCGGGTGGAAAAGCGGGACGAGTATGCTGTGATTGAGTGGAGCGCGCAGGGATTGAATGTGCGCTCCTCGTCCACCGACTTGGATGTGGCCAGAGCCCTGGCAGTGGCCGGTCTGCATGAAATCGAGGAACTGGTGGCGGATGAGGTCTCGCCGTTGCCGGGCGACTATCCGCTCGAAACCACCGTGGTGACTTCCGCTGGATCCGGCCAGCCGGCGAACGTTTCTGGCAATGCAACGCCGAACCCGACCAACGGGACCAACGGGCACGGCTCGACCAACGGTCATGGCAATGGCCATACGGCTGCCCCGACGCCGTCGTCTGCCACCGCCCGGGCCTCGGCCGGAGGCGCCACGGCGACGCCGCGGGTGGGTGGATCGGTCCATGGCGGACCAGCGCGTCCCTTGGTGCTGTCGTTTGTGACGCGGGTGGAAGGGCTGACCTTTCAGGCGAGCTGGCGCAACACCGACAAGTCGCGCACCCCGGCGCATGGTCCGGCCGCCCATTCCAATGGCAACGGTCACGTCACCTCCAGCGAGCGGGCCAAGCTGATCGGCCTGGCGGCCTATGCTCGCAAGGCGCACTTCGCCTATCAGGCGGAAACCGGGGTTTATACGCTCGGTTCGGTGGTGGAGATCCCGAATTTCCTGAAAGTGACTCTGCCGGCCTGGAAGCGTCTGTTTGCGGTCGAACTCGACGAGGCGTCACTCCGGCTGCTGAAGGGCCCCCTCTCGATCGAAATCGAGGCGGTGGCCGAGCGCCGCGGCGGACGCGGTTCCTCCGCGGGCTCGCTGGACCTGCGCTGGATTTTCCGCGCCGGTGAACGTCTTCTGACGGACGAGGAGGTCGCGATTGTAACCCGCAGTGGATCGAATCCGA
>JAEUGZ010000487.1 GCA_016794725.1 Opitutaceae bacterium
GAAATCGGCGTCGAGACCGGCGGGTCCAACATCCAGTTTTCCGTCGATCCGCAAACGGGTCGCATGGTGGTGATCGAGATGAACCCCCGGGTGTCGCGCTCCTCGGCGCTGGCCTCCAAGGCGACCGGGTTTCCCATCGCCAAAATCGCGGCCAAGCTGGCCGTGGGCTATTCGCTCGACGAGCTGCGCAACGACATCACCCGCCTGACGCCGGCCTCGTTTGAGCCGACGATCGACTACGTGGTGACGAAGATCCCGCGCTTCACCTTCGAGAAGTTCCCTGACGCCGATGCCACGCTGACCTCCGCGATGAAGTCGGTCGGCGAGGCCATGGCCATCGGCCGCACCTTCAAGGAGTCGATGCAGAAGGCGCTCCGGTCCCTCGAGGTGGGCGCCCGCGGCTTTGGCGGTGGAGGCAAGTGGGGCGGCGACGAGGTGCCCGACCGCAAGACGATCGTGGCCAAGCTGGCGACCCCGAATGCCGAGCGCATTTTCTTCCTTCGGTTTGCCTTTCTCGCCGGGTTCTCGGTCGACGAGATTTTCGAGCTGACCAAAATCGACCCCTGGTTCCTCCATCAGCTCCGCGAAATCTACGAGATGGAGCGCGAGCTGGCCGTGCACGCCCTCCCGTCCGCCGCCGCGGCCGGTGATCCCCGCCCGGCGCTGCCGGTGCCGCTGCTCCGCCGCGCGAAGCAGTTCGGCTTTTCCGACGCGCAGCTCGCCCACATCCTCAAGGCGGACTTCTCCGCCGTGCGCGCCGAGCGCAAGCGCCTCGGGGTGCAGACCACCTACCGCCTGGTCGACACCTGCGCGGCCGAATTCGAGGCCTTCACGCCGTATTATTATTCCAGTTACGGTGACGAGAACGAGGTCCTCCCGCCGAAGGGCAAGAAGAAGATCATGATCCTCGGCGGCGGCCCCAACCGCATCGGCCAGGGCATCGAGTTCGATTACTGCTGCGTGCACGCCAGCTTCGCGCTGCGCGAGATCGGGTTTGAGACCGTGATGGTGAACTCCAACCCGGAGACGGTCTCGACGGACTACGACACCTCCGACCGCCTCTATTTCGAGCCCCTGACGCTCGAGGATGTGCTTGAGATCTACCAGCAGGAGGGCTGCGAAGGGGCGATCGTGCAGTTCGGCGGCCAGACCCCGCTCAACCTCGCCACCGCGCTCAAGGCCAATGGCGTGAACATCATCGGCACGTCGCCGGAGAGCATCGAGACGGCCGAGGATCGCAAGCTCTTCGCCAAGGTCCTCGACAAGGTCGGACTGCGCCAGCCGGCCAACCGCACCGCCATGACCGAGGCCGAGGCGCTTACGTTCGCCCGCGAAATCGGCTTCCCCGTGCTGCTCCGCCCTTCATTCGTGCTGGGCGGCCGCGGCATGTTCATCGTCTACAGCGAAGAGGAGTTCAAGGGCGTGGTCCGCCAGGCATTCGAGGTCATGCCCGACAAGCCGGTGCTGATCGACGACTTCCTCGAGGACGCGATCGAGCTCGATGTCGACTGCATCGCGGACGGCGAGACCAGCGTGATCGGCGGCATGCTCGAACACATCGAGTTCGCCGGCGTTCACTCCGGTGATGCCGCCATGGTGATGCCCCCGCACACCCTGCCGAAGGCCATGCTCGACACCGTGCGCGCGGCCACTCATGCCCTCGCCCGCGAGCTCAACGTGGTCGGCCTGATGAACGTGCAGTTCGCAATCAAGGACAACCAGCTCTACGTCCTGGAGGTGAATCCGCGCGCCTCCCGCACCGTCCCCTTCGTGGCCAAGGCCATCGGCGTGCCGCTGGCCAAACTCGCGGCCAAGGTCATGACCGGGATGAAGCTGAAGGACCTCGGCTTCACCCGCGAACAGACCCCGAAACACTGGTGCGTGAAGGAGGCGGTCTTCCCCTTTGTCCGCTTCCCCGGGGCGACGATCATGCTCGGACCCGAAATGCGTTCCACTGGCGAGGTCATGGGCCTCGACGAGGACCTCGGTGTCGCCTTCGCCAAGGCCCAGGCCGCCGCCAAGCCCGGCCTGCCCACCGGCGGCAATGTCTTCCTCTCGGTCAAGGACGTGGACAAGCCCCGCGTGGTCGACATCGCCCGCCAGCTCGAGGCGCTGGGCTTCGCCATCTACTCGACCGGCGGCACCGCGAAGGTGCTGGCGGAAAACGGGGTGAAGGTGTCGAAGCTCGCCAAGATCGAGGAGGGCCGCCCGACCGCCGTCGACCTGATCAAGAACGGCCAGATTCAGCTCGTGATCAACACGCCCGCCGGCATGATCCCGCGCAAGGACGAGAACAAGATCCGCTCCGCCGCCTACGCCCACAATGTATGTATCATGACCACCCTTACCGGCGCGCGCGCGGCGCTCGAGGGCATCAAGGCGCTGAAGAGCAAGCGTGTCGGCGTAAAACCGATCCAGCACTACCGCGGCAACGTCAATGTAATCTGAGGGGGACGCGCGACCATGCCGCCCGAATCCTCACTTCAGGCTCCCGGAGCCGCAACCCCCGCTTCCGCGCCAGGGGCACAGCCGGCCGCGGTCTCGACGCTGGTCGCCCTGCTGCACGGGCCCGACCAGCCCGGGCTGGTGGCGCGCGTGGCCGGATGGATCTTCGAGCGCGGGGGCAACATCCTGCACGCCGACCAGCATCGTGACACCGAGGCCGGGATCTTCTTCCAGCGCATCGAATGGGAGCCGGCCAACGGTGATGCCTCGGCGGATACCAAGGCGTTCCACGCCTTCGCCGCCGGGCTCGGCATGCAGGCACGCGTGGCCTCGTCGACCCACCGGACCCGCGTCGCGGTCTTCGTCTCCAAGGCCGATCACTGCTTTCACGACCTCGTCCTGCGCTGGCGCGCCGGCGACTACACCGCCCAGTTCGCCCTGGTGGTGTCAAACCACCCCGACCTCGGGCCGATGGCGGCCGGTTACGGGCTGCCGTTTGTGCACAGTCCGGTCACCGCCGCCACCAAGGCCGAAGCGGAGGGACGTCAACTCGCCGTGCTGCGCGAGCAGGGAATCGAACTGGTGGTGCTGGCCCGGTATATGCAGGTCCTTTCCAATGACTTCCTTGGCGCCTACGGCCGCCCGGTGATCAATATCCACCATTCGTTCCTGCCCGCCTTTGCCGGTGGAAAGCCCTACCACCAAGCCCACTCCCGCGGGGTCAAGCTGATCGGTGCAACGGCTCACTACGCCACAAAGGATTTGGATGAAGGTCCTATCATTCAACAGGATGTAACACGAGTGACGCACCGGCATGCGGTGGATGACCTGGTCCGCAAGGGGCGTGACCTGGAGAAGACCGTGCTGGCCCAGGCGGTGCGATGGCACTTGGAGAACCGCGTCCTGGTCTACGGCAACAAGACGGTGGTCTTCGACTGACGCGACGGATCGCAGGGTCCTGCCGCCCACGCGCGGAACTGGGCCGTTGGGAAACTCCCGCCTTTACGCCTCCGCGGAGGTCTGTTTTGCTCGTCGTTTTACCACGTTGATCATGTCCACTCCCACCACGCCTCCGAGTCCCACGCCTGCGGGCAATGATCGCACGGCCACTCCGGTCGATGCAGCGCCGGCTGTGCCGAGCTTTGAGGACAAACTGAGGGAGTTCTGGAACGACAACCGTGTCGCCATCTTTGGTTTCTGCGTGCTGGTGCTGGTGGTGATCACCGGCAAAGGGCTTTGGGAATTTTATCAGGTTCAGCGAGATAACTCCATTGCCGCCGATTATGCCAAAGCGTCGACCAACGACCAGCTGAAGGCGTTTGCCGCCTCGCATTCGGGTCACGTGCTGGCGGGTGTAGCCACGCTTCGGCTGGCGGACGACGCCTATACGGCTGGCAAGTTCGCCGACGCGGCGACCCTGTACGGTCAGGCGGTTCCCGTGGTAAAGACGGGCCCCTTGGTCGCCCGTGCCAAAATCGGGGCGGCTGTCTCGAAGCTGCAGGCCGGAGATCGGACCGGGGGCGAAACGGCCCTGAAAACGCTGGCTTCCGACCTGTCCCTGCCCGCGGGGGCGCGAGCCGAGGCCACCTACCACCTCGCCTCGATCGCCGTGGAGAAGGGCGACACGGCAGGCCTGCAGACATTGATCGAGCAGCTCAACTCCATTGCTCCCCAGAGCCTCTGGTCGCAGCGGGCGCTGCTCCTCCGGGCCGAGTCCACCAAGGGTGCGCCTGCTGCCGTTGCTCCGGAAGCCCCGGCGGCGGTCCCGGCGGCCGGTGCTCCGACCGTCACGTTTCCCAAGGGCAAGTGACACTGACTTTTGGGGAAATGGTCGGGGCGACAGGATTCGAACCTGCGACCTCCTGGTCCCAAACCAGGCGCTCTACCAGGCTAAGCTACACCCCGATGTGATCCGCGCACGTCACCTGCTGCCAGCCCCTCTGTCAATGCATTCCCTTCCTTTCTCCCGCTCCTTGTGAATAACGGGTGAAAATATCGTCCTACTCTTCGCTTGCGTAGGCTGAGGGTGCTCCGTAAATCACACCGACCTCTCCTTTCTCTCTCATGGATACCATTTCTCGGGAAAACACCAGCTACCTTCCGGTGGCCGGAGTCATTGTCGGCGTACTCGCTCTCGTCCTTGCCGCCATTGCGCTGGCCAAGGTTTCTTCCACCTCCAAGTTGGTCACCGCTCATGGCGAGCAGTTGGCCCGGTTGGATACGCTGGAGAACGAAGTACGCACGGCAACGTCTGCTTCCGAAAAGGCCTCCACCGCGGTCAATGCCCTGCAGCGTTCCACCCAGGACGCCTTCAATGCCGTCAGTCTCGAGCTCGGCAATGTGAAGGGCGAGATCACCAAGCTTCAGGAAGCCGCCAAGGCTCCTGTCCGCGCCGCCGCCGCCCCCGGGGGCGCCAAGGCTGCGGGTCCGGTGGTGGCCGGTCCCAATGAGTATGTGGTCAAGAGCGGCGACAGCGGCGCCAAGATCGCCCGCAACAACAATGTCGCGCTGAAGGACCTCCAGGCCGTCAATCCGGGCGTGAATTGGAACAAGCTCAAGGTGGGCGACAAAGTGAAGCTGCCGAAGCACTGATCGCGGATCGGCTTCCAAACCCTTTTGCCTCTTCGGCCTCGCGTCGAAGAGGCTTTTTTGCGCCCTTGGGGAGGTGAGCTCTCCGGTTCCTTCTTCTCTCCCGCGCTGGCGCAAGGGCCAGATTCGGGTCCTCGCCACCACCCGCGTGCTCGAACTGCACGGCGTTCAATTCGTCCACCCTGTCCGCAAAACCGAGCGTGAGTTCTCCGTTATCCACGCCCACGACTGGGTCAATGTCGTCGCGGTCACCCCGAATCGTGAACTGGTCCTCGTCAAGCAGTTCCGTTACGGTATCGACGGCTTTTCCCTTGAAGTGCCGGGTGGAGTGATCGAGGCGGGCGAGGACCCGGTGCAGGCGGGCTTGCGCGAACTGGAGGAAGAAACAGGGTATGTCGGCACCGGCGCCCGGCTGCTTGGGCAGGTGCACCCCAACCCGGCCATCCAGGACAATCGGTGTCACTTGGTGCTGGTGGAGCAGGTCACCCGGAAATCCGCCCAGGCGTGGGATCCGGACGAGGAGATCGAGGTCCTGACGCTTCCGGTGGACGAGGCCTACGCGCTTGCCCATGCCGGCGAAATTACCCACGCCCTGGCCCTCAATGCCCTCTTTATGTTTTCCCCGCATTGGGCAGGCATGAAGGCGCGCAGCTAAAGGTCGGATCGTTTCCCTCGTTTGACCGGACAACGCCGCGCATTCGCCGCGGATTGGCGGACGTCTTCCAGAGCTTTGCCACGACCCGGGGCCCGCGGTTAGTCGTAAATTCGCTTTGCGGAAGCCGTTAGCGAGTTAGCGACGTGGTTGTTCTACGGTTCATCCGCTTCGGGTGGTCCTTCTCTGGCGGGTAAGGCGACCTAATATGGTCGTGACGCTGCACCTGCCTTGCGCCGGAACCTTTACATTTTTCGGGGTGAGTTTGTAAAGTTCTGTACGGGTCGCGTTTCCGCTGGCACCCTGCCGCGGTTAGGCTGTGTCACCCCCTAGAACCTCCCTCACGATGAGCCTTTTCGGCAATCTCTTCCGTTCCTCCGTCGGCCGCAAGTTCCTCATGGCCGTGACGGGTCTCGTCCTCGTCGGCTTTGTGACCGGGCACTTGGTGGGGAATCTCCAGATCTTCTCCCACCCGGACAAGATCAATGGCTACGCCCATTTCCTGCAGTCGCTCGGGCCCGCCCTCTGGGCGGTCCGTCTGGCGCTGCTGGCTGCGGTGGGTATTCACATTTGGGCCGCGGTCACGCTGACGCTGGAAAGCAAACAAGCGCGCGGGCCGGAGCCGTACGGGGTGAAGAAGTGGATCCGGGCTTCGGTGGCGTCACGCTACATGCGTCTCACTGGTTTCGTGGTCCTGGCCTTCATTGCCTATCACCTCGCGCACTTCACGGTGGGTGTGGCCGGCGCGGAGACCTTCAAGACCCAGCTTGCCGAGTATCAGATGAAAGAGGACTTTCACCTGCTCGGCTTCCCGATCGTGGCCAAGGGCCAGACGGTGCATGACGTCTACAGCATGGTGTTTCTTGGCTTTGCGAACCCGATCGTCTCGGGCTTTTACCTGCTCGCAGTGGCGCTGCTCACGGTCCACTTGCTGCACGGTTTTGACTCGCTCTTCCAAACATTGGGCTGGCGCAGTGCGAAGTGGTCTTCAGCCCTGCGGACTGTGACCGTGCTGTACTGCCTGGCCTACCTCGCCGGCAATCTGGCGATTCCGGGTGCCATTTTGACGGGATTGGTGAAGCCGGCCGGCGGTACCACCGCAGCGCAGCGCCTGGCGGCGGTTGCGCCCGCCTCACTTGCCCAGCGCTGATTCTCCGCCTTCTTTCCCTTTCCACCATCAACCCGCGCGCTGCGCGTACTCCATGGCCAAACTCGATTCCAAGATTCCCTCCGGCCCGCTTGCCGATAAGTGGCGCAAGCACAAGACGGAGATCAAACTCGTCAACCCGGCCAACAAGCGCAAATACGAGATCATCGTGGTGGGCGCCGGACTGGCGGGGGCTTCCGCGGCGGCCACCCTGGCCGAGCTCGGGTACAAGGTGAAGTCGTTCGTCTTTCACGACAGCCCGCGCCGGGCGCACTCGATCGCGGCGCAGGGCGGCATCAACGCCGCGAAGAATTACCAGAACGACGGCGACAGCGTCTACCGGTTGTTCTACGACACGATCAAGGGCGGCGACTACCGGGCGCGCGAGGCCAACGTGCATCGTCTCGCCGAGGTCTCGGTCAATATCATCGACCAGTGCGTGGCCCAGGGCGTGCCCTTTGCCCGTGAATACGGCGGCCTGCTTGCCAACCGTTCCTTCGGCGGTGCCCAGGTCTCGCGCACCTTCTACGCCCGCGGCCAGACCGGCCAGCAGCTGCTGCTGGGCGCGTATTCCGCTTTGTCTCGCATGGTCGGACAGGGTGCGGTCGAGCTCTTCACCAACGAGGAGATGACCGACCTCGTCGTCGTCAACGGCCAGGCCAAGGGCATCATCACCCGCAACCTCGTCACCGGCGAACTCCGCCGCTGGGCGGCTGACGCCGTCATCCTCGCCACCGGAGGCTACGGCAACGTCTTCAATCTCTCCACCTACGCGCGCGGCTCGAACGTCACCGCCATCTGGCGCGCCTACAAGCGCGGCGCCTGCTTCGGCAATCCCTGCTACACGCAGATCCATCCGACCTGCATCCCGGTCACGGGCGACTACCAGTCGAAGCTGACCCTGATGTCGGAGTCCCTGCGCAACGACGGCCGCATCTGGGTGCCCAAGCGCAAGGAGGACTGCCGCAAGGATCCCGCCTCGATCGCCGAGGAGGATCGCGATTACTACCTCGAGCGCATGTACCCGAGCTTCGGCAACCTCGCCCCCCGCGACATCGCCTCGCGCGCCGCCAAACGCGTGTGCGACGAGGGGCGCGGCATCGGCGAGACCGGCCTCGGCGTCTATCTCGACTTCTCCGACGCCATCAACCGCCTCGGCGAGCCGGCGGTGCGCGAGCGCTACGGCAACCTCTTCGACATCTACCACGAGATCACGAACGAGAACGCCTACAAGACGCCGATGCGCATTTATCCGGCGGTCCACTACACGATGGGCGGGCTCTGGGTCGACTACAACCTGATGTCCAACGTGCCCGGACTCTTCGTGCTCGGCGAGGCGAACTTCTCCGACCACGGGGCCAACCGCCTCGGCGCCTCCGCGCTCATGCAGGGCCTGGCCGACGGCTACTTTGTCGTTCCCTACACGATCGGCGACTACCTCGCCGGCCAGAAGCCCGGCTCGCGGCCGTCCCCCGACGCCCCCGAGTTCAAGGAGGCCGAGGCCAATGTGCGGGCCATGACCCAGCGGCTGCTCTCCGCCAAGGGCACGCAGCCGGTCAGCCATTTCCACAAGCGCCTCGGGCAGATCATGTGGAACTACTGCGGCATGGCGCGCACCAAGGAGGGCCTGCAGAAGGCCCTGCAGGAGCTGCCGAAGCTGCGCGAGGAATTCTGGGCCTCGGTCAAGGTGCCCGGCTCGGCCGACACCCTCAACCAGGCCCTCGAGAACGCCGGCCGCGTGGCCGACTTCATCGAGCTGGGCGAGCTGATGTGCCTCGACGCCCTCACCCGCGAGGAGAGCTGCGGCGGCCACTTCCGCGAGGAGTACCAGTATCCGGATGGCGAATGCAAACGTGACGACGAGAAGTTCGGCCATGTCGCCGCCTGGGAGTTCCAGGGCGTCGGCCAGCCGCCGCTGCGCAATGTCGAACCGTTGAACTACGAGTTCGTGAAGATGAGCGTCCGCAACTACAAATAGTCCTTTTCCCGCCCATGGTCGCCGAAGCCTCCAATAAAACCATCTCCGTCACCCTGCGTGTCTGGCGCCAGGCCGGTCCGAACCAGCCCGGCCGCTTCGTCGACTACACGGCGAAGGACCTGAACACGAACATGTCCTTCCTCGAGCTGCTGGACGTGATCAACGACGACATCACGCGCGGGGGAGGCGAGCCGATCGCGTTCGCCCACGACTGCCGCGAGGGCATCTGCGGCACGTGCTCGCTGGTCATCGATGGCAAGCCCCACGGTCCGCACCGGGGCGTCGCCAGCTGCCAGACCTATGTGCGCAGTTTCGAGGATGGCGCCGTCATCACGGTCGAGCCTTTCCGCGCCCGTCCGTTTCCGGTGGTCAAGGATCTGGTGACGGACCGCGCCGCGTTCGACAAGATCCAGCAGTCCGGCGGCTACATCAGTGTGCGCACGGGCGCCGCGCCTGACGCCAATGCGATCGCGGTGCCGAAAGAGGACGCGGAGCTGGCCATGGATGCCGCCGCGTGCATCGGCTGCGGCGCCTGCGTCGCCGCCTGCAAGAACGCCTCGGCCATGCTGTTTGTCGCCGCCAAGGTGTCACACCTCGGTCTTGTGCCCCAGGGTCAGCCGGAGCGGGACAAGCGGGTGCTCGCCATGGTCAACACCGCAGACGCGCTGGGTTTCGGCAGCTGCACCAACCAGTACGAGTGCAGTGCGGCGTGTCCGAAGCTCATCAGCCACGATTTCATCGCCCGCCTGAACCGGGACTACATCGGCGCGACCTTCCGCACCGCGTTCACCCCGGCCTCGGCCAACACGGGTGGTGGCGCGTGAGATGAGGGGGAATCGCGGGATTGTCGATTCCGCGCTGAAGCGGAGCCGGCCTCGCCGAGGCCGGGCTGCACTCGGTTGGAGGTGGCCTCGCTGAGGCCGCGACGGGACCGTTCGGTCCCGCCTCCGCTGCCCGATTTGTTCACGCGACGCCAATCCCCGCGGGGTCGGCGACCCCACCTTCAACAACCGATGGCTCTTTTGATCGGCGGCTCGTCGCGCGCGTGCGCGGTCGCAGGGCCACCTCCGCCCGCCTACGGTGCAGCGGTCGCCAAGCCGCTCAGATCGACGACGCCCTGTCCGGTCGTCTTGATGTCGATCTTCTCTTCACCGGCCACGACGAACAGCACGCTCTCCAAGCGATAGCTCGCCTGCGGCTGTTTGGCCAGGCCGCGGAGCGTGCTGATGACCGTGGGATT
>JAEUGZ010000505.1 GCA_016794725.1 Opitutaceae bacterium
GGCAGGGAGGGGGGGGGGCACGGGGCCGCGGGGGGACGCTAAGCTAAACCGGTGGTCAGGGGCCCATGGGGGTTGGGCCTCGGGGCGGGCACCCAGGCGGGCTTGCCCAGGTGCACCGGTCGGGTGGGATGGCGGTGCGAACCCGACTGTCGCTGTCTGTTGCAGAAGGCGGGGAAGGCGCCAAGCCCGGCGGCACTTTCCACGTAAAATGAAATTGCCCTTCCGATCGCTTCGCCGTGGGGTGAAACCATGCCGGCCGCCAAACCCCCGACCACGCCGCCCACCCTGCGGGAAATCGCGCGGCGCGCCGCAGTGAGCCACACCACCGTCTCCCTCAGCCTGCGCAATCACCCGTCGATTCCGGAGCGCACCCGGAGCCGGATCCGCCGGTTCGCCGACCGGCTTGGCTACCGTTCCAATGTGCTGGTCTCCGCGCTGATGAGCCAGGTCCGCATGAAGCACCACAAGGCAGTGCCCGAGGTGGTGGGGTTCCTCACGGGAGGACCCACGGCCGAGGACTGGAAGAACCATTCGGCCAGCGTCGGATTCTACGACGGCGCCCGGCAGCGCGCCCAAAAACTGGGGATGCGGGTCGAACCGTTCTGGCTCGGTCCCGGTGGCAGCGCTTCCGCCGCCACCTGCCGCATGCTTCACGCCCGCGCCATTCAGGGCAATCTGATCTCCCCGTTTCCGGTCGCGGTCTACCTCCACGAGCTCGACTGGGCCCATATGATCTGCGTGGGACTCGGCTACGTCTTCAACCAGCACGCCCTGCACCGGGCCACCCACAACCATTTTCGCGGGGCGTTTCTTGCTTTCCAGCGACTGGCCGCGCTCCGGTACACCCGGATCGGCCTGATGCTGGATCAGGACGAAAACAGCCGTGTCAACTACAGCTGGCTGGGAGGCTACCTCGCCGCCCAGGCCATGGCCGACGGACCGAAGCTGGAACCCCTCGTGACGTTCTCCACCGACTCGAGCCGAAAGGTATTGGCGTGGCTGCGACGCGCCCGGCCGGACGCCGTGATCGGATTCGGGCCGAAACCGTTCCTCACGCTTCGCGCCCTGGGGTACTCCATACCGGGCGACCTCGCCTACGCCGCGCTCGATGTCGAGCAGATGCACCTGGCGCACGTCCAGGACGTCACCGGCATCAATCAGAATCTTTCCCTCATCGGAGCCACCGCGATCGACATCCTCGCGAGCCAGCTCTACCACAACGAGCTGGGGCTTCCGCAGCGACCGGTGTTCAGTATGATCGAGGGCTTCTGGGTCGAGGGAAAGACCGCGCCCCCCCGGTCCGGACGACGCACCACGACCGGGGCCACGCCAGAACTTTTTCGCTCCAACGTCCACCCCGCTTGACGACCGTGGCTTCCGTGGTCAAACGAACGGACGCGGTCTCCGCATTCGACGCCATGGAACTCCCTCGCAGCCTCCGACATCCAGGATTCTACCTCCTCGTGGTCGGACTGGCGCTCCTGGCCAATTTTCTCTTCACCGGGGAATGGCTCAGTCGCTTCCGCGATCAGGAGCCGATGGTCTGGAAGACCCAGCAGACCCTGGCCTCGATCTGCCTGATCCTCACCGTGGCGGGGGGGGCCTGGGTTTTTGGTCGCGGCGATGCGTATCGGCGTCGGCTTGAGACAATGGGGGAGTCGCCCCGGGTTTCGCCCGCCCCGATTCGTCGATTGACCTGGATCCCGTCGCTGCTCCTCTACGCCGCCGCCACCGGAGTCTACCTTGCCACCGGCGAAACCGCGCTTGTCCGGTGGTTGTGGCTCCTGAGTGTCGTGGCCTTGCTCGTCCTGCTGGTCCGAACCATTGACCTTCGCGACTTCTGGCCGGTCCCGTTTTGGGAGTACGCGCTGGTCGTCATCATCCTGGGAGCCGCCTTCATCGCCCGATATGTGCGGCTGACCGAGATTCCCTACCACGTCGACAACGACGTCTCGATCATGGGGCTCTTTTCTCGCAACCTGGTCGTGAATGGCGATTGGCGCCTGGTGGGCATGGCGCGCACCGATCACCATTTCTCCGAGCACCAGTACATTGCGCTCAGCATGCGCCTGTTCGGCCTCAATCACTACGGCCTCGGCATGCTCAGTGTGCTCGCCGGCACCGCCACCTGCGGTTTGGTGCATCTGATCGGGCGGGCCTTCTTCAATCGCTGGGTCGGACTGATCGGCGCCGCCTTTCTCGCCGCCAACTACGTCCACATTCATTTTTCGCGCATCATTTTCGGCCCGATTTCGACCTTCTGGGTCCTGCTCGCGGGTCTCGGCCTGCTGCACGGCATGCGGCGGGCGAATCCATTCAGTTTTGCCGCCGGCGGGGTGAGTCTCGGGCTGGGGCTGATGGGTTACTACTCGGCACGCATCGGACCGGTCGTGGCCGCCGGACTCTTTGCACTCTGGTGGCTGCAGCGCCGGCGCTACCCCGGTATTCCGCTCCGCTACTGGGGCCTCGCCTTGTTGGGTCTGCTCTGCGCCTTCGGTCCCAACCTCGCCTTCGCGTTTGATGAGTTCGCAAAGTTCAGCGGGCGCGGCAGCAAAGTGATCCTCTGGACTGACATCGCCTGGAGTCACCTGTCGGAAAAGTACCAGAGCCACGGCAGTGCCTGGATCGTGATCAAGGAGCAGGTCATCCGCGCGTTTCTCGGCCCGTTCTATTATCCCGACGAAAGCACGATTTGCTACTTGAGAAAACCGATGCTCGGCGCTTTGGCCGCGATCAGTTTCATGCTTGGACTGGGCTATTGTCTGCGTCGGTACCGCGAGATGGCCTGCGCATACCTGCTCGGCTCGTTCGCACTGACTTTCATTTTCGGCGGGGTGCTGACCATCGATCCACCGTTCTGGCCACACTTGAACATCGCCCTGCCGGCGATGGCCCTGATCGCCGCGATTGGAATCGAGCGGCTCGGCCGGCGGCTGATCCTGATCGGCCGCCGGCCGGCGGCCTTCGTCGTACCCGTGCTGCTCGGAGCGGGGCTGGTGGTTTCCAGCGTGCATGAATGGGAGATCTACTACGCCTTTGCCCGGGACCACGCCGGCGCGCGGATCCTCTCGATGCGCCAGATCCAAAAGCTCTCGACCGAGACCCGCATCTACCTGGTCAGCAAGTCGGTGTTCTGGGAACAGGAGACCTTCCAGTTCTTCACACCGCAGTACCAGGGACAGAACATCACCGAAGAGGAGTTGGTCCGCAATCCACCCAAAATCGAGAAGCCCACCTCGTTTTTCGTTTTCGACGACGTCGATCCGAAAGTCGCCGACTATCTCGTCAAAACCTATCCCGGGGCCCGGCGGCAGGGTTTTCGCGACGGCTGGCAGTGGCCCGCTTTTTTTGCCATCCACGTGTTTCCGAACGGATTTGAGGAACACCCGCAACGCTTCCTTCGACCGGTCGAGATGCGATGGACCGTGCCCGGCTGGCGGCTGGTTGGCCTCGTCGTGTTGATGGGGCTCTGCGCCGGTTGGATCCTGCTGCGGCGGGATCAGGTCCGCTTGACCCGTGGCCGGGTGGCCCGGGAGTCCCCGGACGCGTAGCTTCCTGGGCACCGGTCGTTTCGGAGGGTTTCGGAGCCCTTCGCACTTTTCCGCAACTTTCAGGCCCCCGCCGGGGTGATGAAGGGGACAACCTGCTCTCCCTCCCATGACCTCCTCCCTCCCTCGCGCCCTGCGCGCCTCCTTCATCGCCGCGACGTTCTCCGTCGCTCTGACTGCTTCTGCTCTTGCCGGACAAACCCAGGAACCTGGATACGTCGACTTCGGCCCGATGAAACCCGCCGCCAAGGGCGAGTTCGTCGAAGTGAACATTCCCACCGGCCTGCTCCGCTTTGCCTCGCGACTTGCCAAGTCCCAGGATCCGGCTGCCGCCGAATTGATCGCCAATCTCCGGCGGGTGCGCGTCAATGTCGTCACGCTTGACGATGAGAATCGCGCCGAGACCGTCGCCCGCATGGAAACCGTGCGGCGCAAACTTGAATCCGAAGGCTGGATGCAGGTGGTCTCGGTCCGCGAAAAGGACGGCGGCGACAACGTCAATATTCATGTCAAGCAGCAGTCCGATGATTCCATCGACGGCCTGGTCGTGACGGTCCTTCAGGGCAAGGGCGAAGCCGTCTTCGTCAACATCGTCGGCAACATCAACGCCGACCGCATCGGCGAGCTGGCCCAGCGTTTCGACATCGAGCCGCTCCGCAAGCTCAAGCTGCCCCCGGCCAAGTCCTAAGGTCCGACTCCCCGTCCCCTCAACCCGGCGGCACCCCGGATTCTCCCATGACTTCCAACCTTCCCGCGGCTCCCCGTCGTCGCCTCCGCTGGCCGTGGGTGCTCGCTCTCCTGCTCTCCCCGGTCGTTTTGCTCGCAGTCAGCGTGATCAACGTGCTGACGCCGGACCGGCCGGCCGCCACGCTGCGCCGCAGTCTGGCCAGCGCCTCTCCCACCACCCTCGACACGCGTATCCAGCTCAGCGTCGGACCGCTCCTCCTCGGCGCCACGCGGTTCGGGTTGAGTCTGATTCACAACCCCGAACTGGACCGCATCCGCCCCGTCCTCGGCGCCGTCCGGCATGCCAGCATCGGGGTGTATGCGGCCGGGCCCGCCAGTGACCGCACCGCCTCTGCGGTCAGCCTGGAGGCGACCCGCGCGGCCATGGTGGCGCGGGGCTGGCAGCGTCTCGTCGGCGTGATCGACGACCGGAGCACCGTCATGATTTTCACCCGGGAGTCGCGCTTCGCGGATGGCCCGATCGACCTCTGCCTCGCGGTTCGGGACGGTGGCGACCTGGTGGTGGTGTCGACCTCGATTGACGGCGACCGTCTCGCCGACTGGGTTGCCCACGACCTGCCGCACCTCGTCCGCTCGGAGCTGCCTTGGATCACTCGCAAACCAGTCAGCGCACCGCCAACACGGGGTACGTGAACCCGACAAAATGCACAGCGTTGAGGAGAAAGTGCGTGAGGATTGAAGCCTCGACCCGCCGCGTCTTGCGATAGATCCACCCGTAACCCAGTCCCGCCAGCGTCGCCAGTCCCACGTAGGTCGGTCCGCCGCCCGCGTGGGCTGCGCCAAACGCCACCGCACTGACCACCCAGGCCAGCCACTGTCCAGCTCCGAAGCCCGCGAGGGCATCACTGAGCCGCGCTTGAAGGAAACCGCGAAAGAGCGCCTCTTCGGCAAAACAGGTGAAGCAGAGGTTGACCCACATCCACAGCAGCGTCTCGTCCGGCCAGGCCGGATCCCAGCGGACATAGCCGACCCGCAGGGAAACGAACATCAGGACGGCAATGAGCACCCCCGCCCACGGTGCGCTCAATCGCAGCACCAGCCGCCATTCCCAGGTTCCTCCCATGCGGGCATGACAAAGCCCGAGGATGGCCAGGCCCACCAGGGTCTTGTCGAGATTGAGGTGCAGCGAAAACGGCAGTGCGTCAGGTCGCAGCAGCACGGCGGAAAGCACCTGGGGATTGTTGAATCCCGGCAGCCGATGCGTCATCAGTCCGGCCGCGATCACCACGAGGCCGAGGCACCCGCTCCAGGTTTGCCAGGCCGGCGCCGGATCCCGCGCCGCCACCGCCGCAAACCCAAACAAGGCGGCGACCCAAAGCAGTCCCAAGGGCTCCAGGTAACCGCCTGCCCAGGCCGCCGCCAGCGTCGCCAGCGTGGGAACCGCCCAGACTGCAATCTGTTTCCACTTCACCCAAGTGCGCGGCACCGATACCCAGAGTGCCAAAACCGAAGCGGTGAGTAGTCCAAACGTGATTCCCACCGGGCGACGTTGGTGCGCCCGCATCACCAGGTAAAGCCTGCTACCGCCTCGCCCTCCGAGGTTTCAAGTGCCGAACAGTCCGGTGGCAGTCCGCTTGCACTTCCCCTGGCGATCTCCCTTCCTGCGTGCGCACCACCCCATGCACGTCCTCTTTCCGCGTCACCGGACCTGGCTCTGGCCCGGCCTCGTTTTCGTTTGCGTCGGATTTGCGCCCGCAGTCGAGGTGCGCGCAGAAAAACTGGTCGTGATCCGCAGCACGGCCGAGGAAGCCTACGAAACGTCGCGCTGGGCCAACGGCGTGCGGCGGCGCGAAACCTATGTTTTCGCACCCGGAAAGTTCATCCCAGGCGAGTCCTACGATCGCTCCCTGGAGCGGGCGTCCTTCGACAGCATTGTCCGCGTGCTCGCCACCGATCTACAAAAACAGGACTACGTGCCCGCCCCCTCCATTCCAGCCGCCGATCTCTTGCTGGTGGTGCATTGGGGTGCGACCGCCCGCGTCGAGCAGAGCTACGACCTGGCGGCAAAGTCCTTCGACACCGTTCGCGAGCTGAACGAGGAGTATGTCACCCAGAAAGAGTTCGAGGAAACCGCGGCACAAAATGGGGACTTCATGCCGACCGCGGTGAGCGGATTGGGGGGAATCGAGCAACGCATCGATGCGGAAATTTCGAGCCTGCACCAGAATCAGCTCTCGACCGATTTCGGTTCCGAAAGCACGGCCCGCCTCCTCGGGCTGAGTCAGGCGCTCAACCGGGAGCAGAAAACCCTGATGTACAGCGA
>JAEUGZ010000515.1 GCA_016794725.1 Opitutaceae bacterium
CAGGGGTGTCCCGCGGCGGGTGAAGGTATGGGGAGCGACCCCGGGGTCGCATTGGGATCGGATACACCCGGCGGTGATCCGCCGGAACCGCCAGGATGGCCGCAGGCCGCACCGATGTAGGGCGTCGCTCCGCCGGCGCCGGTTGCGCGTCGCGAATCGGATGGGCCCCAAGGTGTGACTACGCGTGGCGGGCAATCCACCACCCGGCGGTGTGACGCAGGGTTCGTCCCCCGGCGTCGACGGAGCAACGCCCTCCAGGGGTGTCCCGCGGCGGGTGAAGGTATGGGGAGCGACCCCGGGGTCGCATTGGGATCGGATACACCCGGCGGTGATCCGCCGGAACCGCCAGGATGGCCGCAGGCCGCACTGATGGAGGGCGTCGCTCCGCCGGCGCCGGTTGCGCGTCGCGAATCGGATGGGCCCCAAGGTGTGACTACGCGTAGCGGGCAATCCACCACCCGGCGGTGTGCCGCAGGGGGACGTCCCCGCGGCGCCGACGGAGCAGCGCCCTCCAGGTGTGCACCCGCAACGGGTCAGGACAGGGGGGAGCGACCCTAGGGTCGCGTTGGATTTGGATACACCCGGCGGTGCTCCGACCATTCGTGTCGATTCGTGTCAGTTCGTGGTCTCTTTTCCGAGTGGTTATGCTAAATCGATGGGAGCTGGTCACATGATGCCGCAACTTACCTCACCGCCCTGGGCTCGCACGGTTTTGATCTGCAGCCTCGTGGTTGGCGTCCTCGACGGGTTGGACGCCGTGCTCTTCTTTTTCTATCGCGGGGTGAGTCCGTCGCGGCTCTTCCAGTACATCGCGAGCGCAGTGCTGGGACCGTCCACGGCGAGTTGGGGCAACGGCGCAATTTTCCTGGGGATTGCGCTCCATTTCACCGTGGCGGCGGTTCTGGGAGGCGTCTACCTCGGCTTCGCCCGGCTCATCCCTTGGCTGCGAACGCACTGGGTCCTGGGTGGCGGCGCTTACGGCCTGGGGGCTTACTGTTTCATCAACGGGGTAGTGCTGCCATTGACCCGAGCCAAGGGAGCCGGGGGTTGGCCTCCCACACCGGTCCTGATCAATGGCGTGCTTGCACACTTGCTGCTGGTGGGCCTGCCGATCGGTTTTGTCGTGGCTCGCGCCTACCGGGCCCAGGCAAAGGGCATTTAACGGTGGGAGTTGGCGAGGGTCCCTTCGCGCGTCACTTTGCGGATTGAACTTTAGTTTGCTGCAAGGCATTGGATGTCGGGTTGGGAGGTGAGGTTTCCACCTGCACCTTCACCGTTTTCCCGCACCTGCAGCAGCCCTCGGTTCCGTGACCCCTTATTTCTCATGAAAATATTCCCGTGCATGATGGTCGCCTGTGTGTTCAGCCTTCCGCTGATGGCTGCCGATGATCTGGCGCCTGAAAGTGCAGACCATTCGGTTGCGACCGAATCCGAGGCCGCGCGTTTGAAACGAGTTTCCGACGAAGTCAGGCGCCGCCGGGCGCTGCGCGAAGCCAATGGGGTACCGATGCATGGAACCAATGACAGGATGGTGTCGGATCTGGTGAAAAAGGGCGGGGTGTTTGGACCGGAAGGTGAACGCGGGGCTGGAACCGCGGCGGCGGTCTCGCTCAAGCTTGATTCCGTGCCCATGGTCGCGGTGGCGCCGCTTTACGCGAAACTCCTGAACAAGGAAGTGATGGTGAGCGCAAAAGTTGCCTCGCGTGTCATTTCGGTGGAGCAGACGGACATACCGCGGGATGAAGCCATCCGTGCCATTCAGGCCACCTTTGTTGCCGCGCGCGTCCGTCAGGTCGAGGTGGATGGAACCACCGTGGCCTGGGTCGATGCGAGGTGAGTGGGCTGCGATCCGTCGGATCTAACCGATACGTCGGATCCGTCCAATTACCCGCAGCCGTCGTCGCCTGAGGAACCCTCCCCGGCAAGATGAGGGATACTTCCCATCGACGCGGACAACGGTTCCTTGGACCATGGTGGCGTACCGGTGGGCGCACCGCCTTCCGGGCGCTCTTCTTTTCTATTCTTCTATGAACCTTCGTACCCTGTGGATTGCTTCCCTGAGTCTCACCCTTCCCGTTTCCAGCGTGCTCCTGGCGCAGGACCCCAAGCCCAAGAGTCCTTTTGCCCTGGCGGACAAGAACGCCGACGGAAAATTGGTGGAGACTGAATTTGCCGAGGCCGTGAAACCCAAGCTGAGTCTGGAAGCGGCAAAGAAGCGTTTTGCCGAATTGGACAAGAACAAGGACAAGTCGCTTTCGCTGGAGGAGTTCGCAGCTTTGGCGACCGAGGCGACCAACAAGCCCGCGGCGAATACGGGGAATGCGGGGAACAAGCCGTCCGCCGGGGCTACCGGCCAGGCCCCGGCGGGCGAACCCAAGCCCAAGCGTAAGCCGAAGGACGACAGTCGGCGGTGAGGCGGCTGAGGCGTCTTTTACGCCGAACGCCGAACCGCAGATTATGACCTAGTTTCAGCAGTTTAGCCAAAGAGAAGTCCAGAGAACACAGAGTGAAATCCAACAAAAAAGCGCAGCAACCATGCTTCACCTGAAAAGTGAGTCGTTTGGCTGCACTCAAATGAGGTCAGGTGCCTTTCTCTGTGCTCCTTGTGTTCTTTGTGGCCAAATTAGCTTCTGAATTCAGGGTTGTGGTTGAGGGCCTGACTCTGCACTCAGGTGTGACTATTCGTTGAGGTCGTGGCGGGGTCGAGTTCGAGAAGAAGGCCGGCCCGGTGGTCGGCTTCAGGGTTGGCGCTGCTCGTGTCCAAAGAGCGCCTTCAGCCCTTCGCGGAAGGCGAGGGGGACGACGTTGTAGTGGTCGCGACCCGGGTAGCGGGCGCGCACCATATCCAGGAACTGATACGGCCGGTGCCTCAGCTGCTCCTCCAGGAGATCGAGGTCGCCGGACATGGAGGGGCTGTCCTCTTCGCCCAGGCTGAGGAAAACGCGCGCCGGCAGCGTATCCTGGGCATCGCGGTGGCGGGCTGCGAGCCGGAGGAGGCTGCGGTCGTCGAACCAGATCGACGGGCTGCTGACGAGGAAACGCTGGAAGAAAGGCGCCGGCTGGAAGAGTGCGTGCAGGGCGAGCAGGGAACCCAGCGAGTGTCCACCCAATCCTCGTAGTGACTCATCCACGACATACCGGCGCTTCAGTTCGGTCCAAAGCGTGGCGGTGAGAAACCGGAGAAAGGCATCGGCGCCGCCGGTGTCGGTCTCCCCAGGCATGGCGGTGGGGGTGTAATCGCGTCCCCGGCGGTTGCCGGGCGCGCGATAACTGGCGCCGTAGCCCACTCCGACCAGCAGCAAGGGCGCGATCTGGCCGGCTGCGACCAGCTCCCGGTGGGCGCCGCTGGCGAAGCGGAACTGATCGTCTCCGTCCAGGAAGATCATAACCTGCACCGGACCGGGCGTTGCCGGTGCCTCGACAAAGATGAAGTAAGTCGTGCCGGTTTCGGGCGACAGGAGTTCGAACGCGGGGACCGTGGCAGGGGAGGGAGGGCGAGCCTTGCCCACGGGGAGACGTGCCAGTCGGGACTGTCAGTTGACGATATTGACCGGACTGCCCGCGAGAAAGGCCCGTACGTTTTCGACGGCCGTGTCGAGCAAGCGGCGGCGGGCCGAGGCGGTGGCCCAGGCGATGTGCGGGGTGATGAGGCAGTTGTGAGCGGAGAAGAGCGGGTGCCCTGCCGGGGGCGGTTCCGTGGACAACACGTCCAGTCCCGCCCCGGCGATCCGGCCCTGATTGAGGGCCTCGGCCAGGGCAGTGTCGTCGATCAACGGCCCGCGGGACGTGTTGATGAGGAGCGCGGAGGGCTTCATCCAGCCCAGCGTGGTGGCGTTGATCAGGTGTCTGGTCTCATCGGTCAGCGGGCAGTGGAGGCTGACGACATCGGCGCGACGCAGCACGGACTCCAGTTCGGCGCGACCGCCGGACCGGCGCGCGAAGACCACGGTCATGCCGAACGCCTCGGCGATGCGTGCGACCGCGCTGCCGATCCGGCCGGAGCCGACGATGCCGAGGGTCTTTCCGGCCAGCTCAATCAGCGGGCTGTCCCAGTAGCAGAAGTCCGGACTCTGAGCCCAGCGCCCGGCGCGCACGCTGGCGGCGTGGGTGCCGGTGTGCTGGGTGAGCTCCAGCAGCAGGGCGAAGACATGCTGAGCGACGGATTGGGTGCCATAGGCGGGCACGTTGGCGACCGGAATGCCGCGGGCGCGGGCGGCGGCCACGTCGACCACATTGAAGCCGGTCGCGAGCACGCCGATATAGCGCACCGCCGGCAGCGCCGCGAGCGTCGCCGCGGTCAAAGGCGTCTTGTTGGTCAGCAGCAGTTCGGCGCCGGCGCTCCGGGAGACGATCTCCGCAGGAGAAGTTCTCGGGTGGATACGACAATCGGCCAGGGCCTGAAGCGGTTCCCAGGACAGATCGCCGGGATTCAGGGTGTGGCCGTCGAGGATGACGAGGTGTGGGCGTTGAGACACGCGAGCACCGTGCAGAGATTCAGGCCGAAGGTAAAGCCTGCGACTGATGGGGAAATGGGTGAACGGAGAGGGAGCGCGTTCCCGCAGTCGCGGGATCGACGCTCGTTGCGCGTGGCGATCGCTTCTGGGTCGAGGGTGTTCTTAGGCAACGTGGACAAACGAGCCGGCGTTGGAACACGGTGATCGTCCCCCGGCGTCGGCGGAGCGACGCCCTCCAGGGGTGTGACCTTCGGTCAGGGGACTTGGATGATTTGCAGCGAACTTAGGTCGCTGCATCCCTGGTCAACCCCGGGGATGTGACCTTTGGTCGGGGTGCTTGGGCGAATTGCAGCGACCTCGGGTCGCTGCGGCCCTGGTTACCCGCAGGGTGGATCCCTGGAGGGCGGTGCTCCGTCGCCGCCGCGGGCTCGCGCCACGCGCCACGCCGCCGACGATTGCCTCACGCGTCGTCGTCGACGGGCACCGTCACGTCCTCGCGTCGAGAGGCACAGGCACAGGCGCGGGCGCCGGGGTGCGCGCGGGCGTCTTCTGAATGATCGAGCGCTGAAGAGCGGTGCTCGTCCCCCGGCGTCGGCGGAGCGACGCCCTCCAGGG
>JAEUGZ010000552.1 GCA_016794725.1 Opitutaceae bacterium
GATCCGCAGGCCGATAAGTTTCAATCCTTTCCGCAGCCAGGTTCCGCTTTGTCTAAACTCAGAAGACAGACTCGTAGCGAGGTTCAGGAAGCGTTGGAGCACGAGGAATTCGTCAAAGCCGGTCGGACGCGCCCACGATGCCGTACGTAGTTCTGCGCTGGCGGATAGGCACTTCCACGCAGGGACGCGAATTTCATTGCGGCCCCTGTGGATGGGACAACGGTGCGAGGGTCGCAGGCTAGGCCGGGGTCGGTCCCAATCCATCGATCCGTAGGGTCAGGTCCGCGTGCAGTTTTGCCATGAAAGCTCTACGGTTTGTTTTCGCTCTTCTCGCGCTCGGCGTCGGGACGTCTCAATTCGCCGGCACGATATCGTACAACGCCGCCGCTGATGGTTTGGTGGCTCCGGTGGGAACGAGTTTTACGACCTTTGGCGGCGCGCTCTTTGTTGAGCAATTCGGCGATCCGGCGATCACGTTTCTGGGGGTCGACCATGAAATCAGCCTGGAGCAAAGTCTGACGATTTCGTTCCTGACACCTCAGGTCTTTGAGTTTCTCACTCTGGGTATGCTGTTTGATGGACCCGAGTATGGTGACCTCAACGAACGGGCGGGCGCTTTCGTCAACGGTTCGGGGGTGCCCTTCGTTCTGACCGCAACCGGTGCAACCACGGCGCAATGGAGCCTGTTGGCATCGACCATCGTGAATGAATCTCCCGCCACCGAAAGTGGTGCGGGTGTCTGGCGTATCGTGAATCCCTTCGGCAATCTGCCGATCACGACACTGACCTTGACGCCCCTGTCGTCGAATCCGACGGGCAACGAGTCGGATTTCGGTTTATTGGCGTTTCAAAGCCGGCCGGTGCCGGAAACTGCATCGAGCGCCTTGCTTTTGGCCTTGGGTCTGGGAGGCCTGGCGGCGATTGCAGTCAGGCGTGGCGTGTCGGTGCGCGGGCGCAAGTGACCCGTGAGACGGGAGGCGGGCCAGTCACACTGGCTCCGCCTCATTTCCAGCCGGTGTCAGCGGACGACCCGGGCGCTGCCGCCCTTCATCAGTTTTTCCACCTCTTTTTGGGTCGCCATTGAGGTGTCGCCCGGAGTGGTGGAGGCAAACGCCCCGTGTGCCGCACCATAGTCCACGGCCAGTTGTGCGTCGTTTTTGGATAGGAAACCGAACTGGAGGCCGCTGGCAAAGCTGTCGCCGCCGCCGACGCGGTCGAGGATCTCCAACTCGGGGTACTTGCGGCTCTCATAGAACGAGCCGGCGTGCCAGAGGATCGCGCTCCAGTCGTTCTTGGTTGCGGTGATGACCCGGCGCAGCGTGGTGGCGGCGACCTTGAAATTTGGATACGCTTTGACCGCGGTCTCGATCATCGCCTTGAAGGCGTCGGTTTCGATGTGGCTCAGGTTGTGGTCGGCGCCCTTGACCTCGAATCCGAGCGAGGCGGTGAAGTCTTCCTCATTGCCGATCATGACGTCGACGTACTTCGCAATCTCACGATTGACCTCCTGCGCTTTCTTCAGGCCTCCAATGGTCTTCCAGAGCGAGGGACGATAATTGAGGTCATACGAGACGATGGTGCCGTGGCGATTGGCGGCCTTGACGGCTTCGACCGTGAGCGCTGCGGTGCTCTCCGACAGGGCGGCGAAGATACCACCCGTGTGGAACCAGCGGACACCCAGCTTTCCAAAGATGTGATCCCAATCGAAATCGCCGGGCTTGAGCTGGCTGGCGGCAGTGTTGCCGCGATCAGGGACACCGACGGCGCCGCGGATGCCGAAGCCCCGTTCCGTGAAATTCAGCCCATTTCGCACCGTACGGCCGATGCCGTCGTCTTCGCGCCACCGGATAAAGTCGGTCGCAACACCTCCCTGCATGATGAAGTCTTCAATGAGGTGCCCGACCTCATTGTCGACGAACGCGGTGCACACCGCAGTCTTCAGGCCGAAACATTTGCGCAGACCGCGCGAGGTATTGTACTCACCGCCGCCTTCCCAGGCGGTGAAATGGCGGGCGGTCCGCACCCGGGTTTCACCGGGGTCGAGGCGGAGCATGACTTCGCCCAGGGAAATCTGGTCGAAGTGACAGGAGGAGGCGGGTTTGATCGTAAGGCTCATGGCAGGGAAGGTGATTCTCGGGACGAGGGAGACGGGTTGGGGAAGGAAGGCTCAGGTGGTCGTCTTGAACTCGGCGACGGACCAGCCGGGCTGGCCGCACTCGCGCGCCAGTTCGTCGAAGGCCTGGATTTCCGCGGCGCTGAAGAGCAGGCCGCCAGCCGCCGCGGTCTTGCGGGCAAACTCCGCTTCGACCTGCCCTGGAAGCATGCAACGTTCGTTGCCGTGGCCGAGCACATCGGCGATGACGGCCTTCACGTTCTCCGCCTGGGAGCGTCCCTTGGCGAAGGCACCCGCGCCCATCGCCTCAGGGTGGATGACCTGGAAGAAGAAGGTACATGTATGTTTGTCGCCGTCCTCCGCCCAGCGGTTTCGCAGCGTGGGCAGCGATCCGCCGATGTACGCTCCGACGATTTCGTTGATCAGTGACAGGCCGTAACCCTTGTGCGCGCCGAAGGGCAGGAGCGAGACCGCCGCGTTGGGGTCGGTCGTGGGGTTGCCGTCCTTGTCGACGGCCGCCAGGGGGGGAAGGGGTTTGCCTTCACGCTTGAGCTGCTGGACGCGACCCATGGCCACGACCGAGGTGGCCCAGTCGATCACAATGGGATAACCGATGGCGTCGGTCGTCGGAAAGCCCCACGAGTGTGGGTTGGTGCCCAGCGTGGGGTGCTTACCACCGAAGGGGACCACCTCGGCCAGGGCGGCGGTGCAATTGGTATAGGCGATGTAGCCGCGTTTGGCGGCGTCCATCACGTAGCCGCCACCCCACAGGTAATGAAACGCATTGTCCACGGACACTGTGCCCACCCCGTACTGGTCCGCCAGGCGCATGGCCTCGGCCATCGCGCGGTAGCCGGTGGATTGGCCGAGTTTGCGGTTGGCATTCCAAATCCGAGCGGAGGGGAAACGACAGGGCCGTTCCTCGATCACGGCCTTGGGCACACAGCCCTTGGATCCTGAGCCGAAGAGGTGGTCGAGGTGCAGTGCCTTGAGCGCATTGTGCGTGCGAATTCCGTGGCGGGAGGCTTCGGCGCAAAATCGGGCTCCCTCGTCTGCTTCGTCGGCGGCATAGCCGCGATGGCGATAGGCGGCGGCAACCAGCGTGTGGTGGCGCGATTCAGGTACAATGTGGAAGGTTTCCATGGGTGGGTGGGCGTGTGAGGTGAACTCAGCCGAGCAGATTGGCCTGCGCGATGGGGCGTTTGCCAGCGAGGAAGAGGGTGAGATTTTCCACGGCGCAGGAGGCCTGGCGCTGCACGCTTTCGTGGGTGCGCGAGCCAATGTGGGGGGTCAGGATGACGTTCGGCAATCCGAGCAGCGGGTGGTTGGCCGGTGGCGGTTCCTGATCGAGCACGTCGGCCGCATAGGCGAGCAGGTGTTTGGACTTGAGCGCGGCGACCAGGGCCTCCAGCTCAATGATCTCGCCCCGCGCGCAATTGACGATCACCGCCCCGGGACGGAGCAGTCCGATGTTGCGCGCGTTGATCAGGTGCTTGGTCTGCGGGGTGAGTTTGGTGTGAAGTGAAACAATGTCGGCGCGGCGCAAGACCTCGTCGAAGGACTCCACGCGTTCAATGTCGAGCCAGCGCGCGAAGTCCTCGTCCCAGTAGTTGCCATAGCCGACCAGCTTCAGACCAAAGGCGCGCGCCCGGATGGCGACTTCCTTGCCGATGCGGCCAAAGCCAACGATGGCGAGGGTTTTGCCGCAAATCTCCTTGCCGGTGATGCGGGTCCAGCGGCCCGCCGCGACGTGGTTGGCCTCGACCACGAGGTTGCGCACTGCGGCCAGCATCAGGGCGAAGGTGTGTTCGGCCACGGTCGTGTGATTCACCCCCGGGGTGAACAGGACCGGTACCTTCAGGTCGGTGGCGGCCGCGACATCGATTTTGTCGAGCCCAATGCCGTATTTGGAAATGACCTTGAGCCGCGGCAGCGACTTTTGGATCACCGCCCGCGTCAGGGCATCATCCCCGCACAGGTAGGCGTCGAACTGACCGGCGAGCTCGAGCATCCGGCTTTCCGGAAGCGGGCCGCGTTCGCGGACGATTTCGAAACCCGCTTTGGCCAGCATGTCGTGATGAATGCCCGGGGTATCTTGAAAGGAGGTGGTCGTCAGGAGGACGCGCGTCATGGGAAGGAGGAGCAGACGGGTGAGGTCGGAAACTGAAAAGCTTGGAGATGCCTAACGTTCACCATGGGTGTGGGTAAGCATAACCAGAACCAGCGTAGGGGTTAATGGGTGATCCGCCCGGGAGCTGGGGAGGGGGGCAGGCGGAGAACAGATCGGGGCGGGGAATGGGACCGTGAGGGAGTTTGCCGAAAAAATCGAGCTTCGGAACGGCGGTAAAGACGGGTTATGGCATTGCGGGCGCGACCGAGGCGGGCAAAGGGTGATGGGGATGTCCACGTTTTTGAACGCCACGCGAGCCCTCAAGCGCACGCTCGGTGCGAAAGTCGCCCTGAGTGATGAAGACCGATTCAAGGCCTCGTTTGACGGGAGCAAGCTTTCGTTTCTTCCCGACGCCGTGGTCTTTCCCCGGACCCCTGCCGACCTTGGGGTCATGCTGCGGCTCGCCAATCGGCGCAACGTGCCCGTCACCGTGCGCGGCGCGGGAACATCGCTGACCGGTTCCGGCTCTCCCCTTCGCGGAGGTTGGGTGGTGGACTTGTCGCGGTGGAAACGCATCCGCCTCGATGCCGAGGCAGGCACAGCTGATGTGCAGGCCGGGGTGGTGGTGGCGGACCTGCATCGAACGGTCGAAGCCGCCGGTTGGTTCTATCCGCCGGATCCTGCGTCCAAGCAGTATTGTACCCTCGGAGGCAACATAGCCTGCAACGCAGGTGGCATGCATGGAGGCAAATATGGAGTAACGCGGGACTTCATCCTCGCCCTCCGGGGAGTTTTGCCGACCGGCGAGTATGTGGAGTGGGGGACCGGCACGAAGAAGTTTTCCGCCGGTTATAACATGCGGGACCTTTGGATTGGCAGCGAGGGCATGCTGGGAATTGTGACCGAGGCGACGGTGAAGCTTATTCCCCTGCCTCCCGCCCGGTGGACCCTGTTGACTTCCTTTCCCGACGAAATGACCGCACTTCGGGCGGCCAAGGCGCTTTTTGCGCAGCGAATCCAGCCCGCGATCTGTGAGTTCCTGGACCGAGCCAGTGTGGTGTGCGCGGAACGTGCCACGGGTCAGGAGGTCTTTGCCGGTCAGGCGGGACGCCCGGTCATACTCCTGGAACTTGCAGGAACCGCCAGTGAAGTGAAGGAGACGCGAGAGACGGTTTTGGCCTGGGCACGCACGCACGCCACTTCGTTTCGGGAGGCGGCGGATCGCGCTGAGGCGGAGAGCCTCTGGGCGGTTCGGCGCAAGTGTTCCGGAGCGATGTTCGAGCTGGGCGACTCGAAATTGAACGAGGACATCGTGATTCCCATGCGGAGCTACGAAGCATTTGCGCGCTTTCTTGACACCCTACGGCGCACGTCACGCCTCCCGATTCCGACCTTTGGCCACCTTGCCGACGGAAACTTGCATGTGAACATCATGTACCATGCGGCCGATCGAGCGGAGTACCTCCGCGCAGAACAGGCCGTGGCTCGGTTGATGAAGGCCGTGGTCCGGCTCGGTGGAGCCATTTCCGGTGAACACGGCATTGGACTGGCCAAATCACCCTTCCTCTCTTTTCAGCACTCGCCCGCCCAGATCCGCGCCATGCGGGCGGTCAAGAACGCGCTTGATCCCCAGGGCATCTTAAATCCGGGAAAAATGTTCACCCCGTTCAAGGTCTGGGAACACC
>JAEUGZ010000554.1 GCA_016794725.1 Opitutaceae bacterium
ATCCGTGTTGATCCGTGTCCATCCGTGGTTTGTAAACGGATCGATTGGCTGCCACTGCGGAGAAAGGATGAATCGTTCTTATGCATCCGCGCTGAGCCCTCGGGCAAAGGTGGGCCGTTGCCCGGCGGAGTGTTTGTTTGCGGAGACTGCGAATGTCCTTTGACCTCGCGGCTCCTCTTTTCCGAAATGGTCGTTCTCCCCACCGTGATCACCACCACCTCTGCTCGTTTCCTCGCCTTCATTCTGGCGGTTTTGCCCATTGCTGTGTCCGCACAGGCGCCCAAGGCCGCGCCGGCACCGACGCCGACTCCGCAGCCGAATATCGATCCGCCGCAACCGTACCTGCCGCTGGACCTGTTTTCTCTGCCCGAGGGGTTCGAAGTGAAACTCTGGGCCCGGACTCCGCTTCTGCGCCAGCCCACCAACATGGACCTTGATGTGGCGGGCCGCATTTGGGTCACCGAGGCGTACAACTACCGGCGCCACCAGGGAAAGGACCCGGCGGGCGACCGGGTGATGGTGGTGGTCGATTCGGATGGCGACGGTGTGGCGGACCGCAGCCATGTGTTCGTGCAGGAGCCGGACCTACTCGCCCCGCTGGGCATAGCGGTGATCGACAACAAGATCATCGTCTCCTGTGCCCCCCACATCATCGTTTACACCGACGTGGATCGCAATCTGAAGTTCGATCCGACCGTCGACAAGCGGGAGGTCCTGCTCACGGGTTTTGACGGTCGCAATCACGACCACTCCCTGCACTCGATCACGCAGGGCCCCGACGGCAAGTGGTACTTCAATCACGGCAATGCCGGGTCAATGTTCACCGACCGTTCCGGTCGCACCTTCCGCGTCGGCAGCCTTTATGATCCGGTGAAGAGCGGGGGAGGCACCCCGGTGTTCGGTGCCCGTCCGCCTGACTATGCCGGGGCGCGGAGCGACGACGGCCATGTCTACGTGGGTGGGGCGGCCTTCCGGATGAATCCCGACGGCACCCAGGTGGAGCCCATTGGTTTCAACTTCCGCAATTCCTACGAGCAGAGCGTCACCTCCTTCGGGGATGTCTTTCACAACGACAACGACGACCCTCCGGCGGCGCGCACGTCATTCCTGATGGAGTATGGAAATCTCGGATTCAACTCCCGCGACGGCAAGCGCGCCTGGCGGGCCGACCAGCGGCCGGGACAGAGCATTGCCGTGGCCGAGTGGCGTCAGGATGACCCGGGAATCATTCCCGCCGGCGACGTCTACGGCAATGGTGCTCCCACGGGAATTGTGACCTACGAAGGGGATGAACTCGGGGAAAAATGGCGGGGGCTCCTGCTGAGCTGCGAGACCTCGCGCAATGTGGTGTTCGGTTATTTCCCGAAACAGTCCGGCGCGGGTTATGCGCTGGAGCGCTTTCAATTCTTCACCACCAACAAGGAGCAGGAACTCGGCGGGATCGACGCCCAGCGCGGCAAACTCAAGGCCGAGTCCTTCAAGACCTGGTTCCGTCCTTCGGATGTTGCGATCGGACCGGACGGAGCGATCTACGTCGCAGACTGGTTTGATCCCCGGTCGGGCGGACACTCCGCGTTCGACAGTTCCTTTGCCGGCGCGATCTACCGGATCACTCCCAAGGGTCGGACGCTCACGGTTCCCAACCTCGATCTTGCCACGGTGGCCGGGCAGATCGCGGCCCTGAAGAACCCGGCGGTGCACGTGCGCGCCCTTGGCTTCAATGCGCTGAAGGCGGCGGGAGCGGCCTCGGTCAAACCGGTGTCGGCGTTGCTGGCCGATGCGAATCCCTACGTGCGCGCGCGTGCGACCTACCTCCTGGCTCAGCTCGGCCAGGACGGGGTGGGGCTGGTCGAGCAGCAACTCAAGGACAAGGATTCCAACCTGCGTATCGCCGCGTTCCGGGCGCTGCGCCGGGCGGACCTGACGGATCGGGTGCTGGCGCTGGGCGCCACGCTGGCGACGGATCCGTCGCCCGCCGTGCGTCGCGAGGTGTCCCTGGCGCTCCGCGATGTCCCTTGGGCGAAGTCGCAGGACCTTCTGCTCACCCTCGCCAAGGGCTATGATGGCGCGGACCGTGCCTACCTGGAAGCCTGGGGCATTGGCGCCACCGGCAAGGAGAAGGAACTCTACGCGGCCCTGCGGCGATCGGCTCCGGGCGCCGATGCGACGAAGTGGCCGGTCAGCTACGCCAACCTGATCTGGCGCCTCACCCCGACCGGAGCGGAAAAGGACCTCGGCGCGCGCGCCGGCTCCACAGCCCTCTCGGACCGGGACCGGCTCGCTGCCGTCACCGCGCTGGGATTCATTCCCTCCCAGGCGTCGGCAGATGCCCTCGTCTCCGTCGCCAGCCGGTCCGACGGCATGGTCAAGGGACACGCTGTGTGGTGGCTGCTCAATTACAAGGACTCCCAGTGGGCCTCCTTCGGCGTCGACGCGGCGCTGAAAACCGCGGGCATCTATGATCCCGAGACCGCGACCGTGACCCCGGTGTCCGTGCCCGAACCCGCCCCGAGTCAGCTGCCGTCGGCGAAGGAGATCGCCGCGCTGCGCGGCGACGCGGCGAAAGGGGCGGTCACGGCGCAAGCCTGCCTCCTCTGCCACCGCATTGGTGACAAAGGCATCGACTACGGCCCGGCCCTGACCGGTTTCGGCAAGGCCCAGGTGCCCGAAGTCATTGCCACGGCCATCATCGCCCCGTCGACGGACATCGCCCACGGTTATGAGGGGGTTGCGGTGAGCCTCCGCACTGGCGGCGAAGTGCATGGCCTGTTGCTCAAGGCCGGTGACCCCTTGATCGTGCAATCGACTGGCGGACTCATTCAAATGATCCCGGCCAAGCAAGTCCGAGACCGCCAGCCCCTCGGCCGTTCCCTCATGCTCGGCGCCGAACAGCTCGGCCTCAGCGCCCAGGACGTGGCCAACGTCATCGCCTACCTGCAGACCCAGTAGTTTCACGCGGACCCAACCGGTCTCACGCGAAGGCGCCAAGACGCGGAGAGGAGTGGGCTGATAGGGATGGTACGCATGGCGCGACGGCGCAGGCGCGTCAACCTAAGCGATTCTAGATGGGGACCTCCCGCAACCGCGGGAGGCATCCCACCCTTGGGCGGTGGCGTTAACCCCCCTTGGATTGAGTAGACAAGCGATGCGAGGGGGCTTGCCCTTGGATCGTCTCCGCGGCTTCGCGTGAGACCACCGTTCGCGAGCCGAGGTTCAACGCTGCGGTTTCCAGCGGCTCAAGGTCCGGCCGCTTCCGGCCGGACTGGTGAACTCGGCTGGCCGTACCTGCCCGGGTGATGCCATGCAGAAGCATGCCACCGCCCCCTCCCAGCGCAGAATGCCCAGTTGAACAAACCCCTTGGCCAAGCCGTCGAGATTGAAGTAGTCAACGGCGACCGGGTCCTGAGTTTCATCGAGGCGAACGAGCGCGTGAATCATGATGCGGCCGCCAAACGAGATCTTGATTTCGTTCTTCGTGGCCGCGCGCGCTCCAGTGCGAAGCATCATTGCGGGAAGCGCGTCACCGTCGCGGATGACCTCCACCGCTGACCATGTCCCCTGCAGTCGTGCGAGCAAGGGCGAGACGATGAATTCAAAACCGGCAGGCGGCGCCGCCAGGGGCGAGGGGCCTGGCTGGGGCGCGGTGCCTCCCGTAACGGATTCGGGGCGGTTCGTCGAAACCCGCCGCAAGCGTTCGCAGGCATGGCCGCTGCCTGGCGTCGTGTGAAATGTCCGGGGTCGGGGCTTGCCGTTGAGATCGAGACAAAGGTCGAGCTGATCGCCTTCGAGCAGAAAGATGCCATGGTTCCAATTGCCCGCCTCGGGTCCGGCGACGAACTCGATGTCGATGGCGTGCGGCTGGGTCTCGACGTCGATGTTGAAAATGCCCTCGTAGTCCGCCTCCGGCGATTCCGTGCGAAACCGGTCCCCATCGATGAGGATGCGGGAGGCTGCGAAAGCTCCGGGCGGCAGCGCGGCGCCTTCAATCTCCAGTCGTTCAATGGACCAGGTGCCTTCGAGCGCGCGCAGCCATTCGACATGCCGGGCGAGGTGGGGCCAGCCGGCGAAACCGGTTTGGCGTGCGATGGCTGACTGGGCGTCGGCAAGTCGGAATGTCGAGGCGCGCACTTCCGCGGCGGTCATTCGTTGGGCAACGGGCAGGTGCTCGCGCAGGGTGGCGACCGCGGTCTCGTCGCCCGCTGCAAGGGCGGCGAGCAGAGCCTTGGCCTGACGACGAAGGTGGTCCAGGTTGGGACGGGCGGGAAGATTCTTGGACATGAGCGTGCTCCGAGGGCGCCAGGATCCGCAGCCGGCGGCACGAAGCTCGTGCAAAACGAACAAGGTTGAGGAATGAAGTCGGGTTAAACCCTTTCCGCGGATCCGGAGGCTCTCTTCCAGCCTGATTGGACGATGGAGGCCCGGAGTCCGCGACGCGAGCCGATTCTCCGCGGTGGCCCCCGCCCTGGCGGTCGACCGCCGGGGCGCCGGAGCGTGCGCGGCTGCCGGCGGAAGTTCCGGTTTGGAGCCTGTTTCAGGTCGCGGCTCTGCGAAGCATCCGATCACCGCCAGGGTTGCGACTCGGTCCGTTTACGCGGCCGCGCGGACGAAAAGCGTGGGGGCGGGGTGGGAGCGACGACCACGGAGAGCGAGGTTGAGCCGCAGTCACGGCAGGACTGCACCCGAGGCGGTTTGTACGATTCGGTGTGGGGCGTGGACGGGCAGCTGAAGTCCGTCCACGCGCTCCCCGGTGACATCTGCGAGCACGATCACAGGCTCTTCGCCGTGCGATTCCACCCGCAGTCCGGAGAGATCCAGATCGGAAATCCGATCCGCGACCAGGGCCGGCCGAAAGTCCGGTCCTGCGAGCCGCAGCGCGACGCCCTCCATGCGCACCCCCTGGGCGTGGCGGAGAAAGATTCCCCACGCCGGAAGCTCCCCGAACATAGAAAACTCCGGGTAGTCCGAGCGAAGGTCCGGAATCCGTTCCAGGTTTGTCCACGGTAGCTCCGCCCGGGCGCGATCGGCCCCGCCGCCATAGGTGAGGCGCATGTTGCGCAGTGTCACTTGCCGGATGACACTGTCCGGCAGGCCGACGATTGACGCGGGGATGAGGTTGGTGGGGATTTTGAGCGGTGGACCAGCGTGGGCGTAGCCGGTGTCGGGGCGTCCGGAGGGGATCTCGACGTCGAAGTCGCTCAAGACCACGTTGCGGATGCGGCCGGGAGGGCGCCCCGGCACCCTGGCTCCGACGCGGAGGAAGAAGGCGTTGCCGGTGTTGCGCGCCTTCACCCGGCGGACGGTGATGTCTTCAAGCGCGCCTCCGTCCACCGATTCGAGCGCCACGACCGAGCGGTAGGTGTCATGGACTTCGAGGTCCTCGACCCGGATGCGGCGGAAGTCGGTGTGCGAGGCGGTACCCAGCTTGACGGCGCTGGCGCTGCTGCGGATACGGCAGCGCTCGATGGTGATGTCCTCGCAGGGACGCGAGTCCCCGGCCGGATGGGTCTTCAGGCAGATGCCATCGTCGGCGGCGTTGATGTCGCAGTCGGTGACGCGGACGCGCCGGCAGTTGGCCAGATCGAGTCCGTCGTTGTTCCAGTACGATGTGCTTTCGACGCGGATTCGGCGGATGGAAACGTCGTCACAGTCCCGATACGCTTGAACCCAGTTGGCGGCGTTGCGCAGCCGCACGTCCTCGACACGGACGTCGCGGCATTCCCAGAATTCGATCAACTGGGGTCGGACAAACTCGTCGACGCGCCACGTCGCGACGTCGTCTCGACTGCGGGGCGCCACCCGGGCCGCCAGGGTGCCGGCAGCCTGCATGGCGTGGGGATCGATCCACAGATCAATCCCCGTGCCGCTGCCGGCGAAAATGCGTTCCCCGGGTCGAAGGCCGGGGAAAAAGTCGAGGAGTCGCCCTGCATGAAAGATGCGCCGGCTGTCGGCGGCGACCTCGGGTCCCTGGCCGTCAATTTCACCCTCGCCCTCGATGGCGATGGCGTGCTGGCCGCGAGCCAGCACCAGGCCGGGCCAGTAGCCGCGCTCGTAGTCCGCGAGGCGGGGGCTGCCGAGCAGGACACAGCCGCGGGCGAGGTGCAGTGTCACCCCGGTCCGCAGGTGGATCGTGCCGGTCAGGAAACGTCCCGACGGCAGCACGACCCGGCCGCCGCCGGCGGCGTGGGCCTGGTCGATGGCGCGTTGGAGCGGCAGGGTGTTGAGGGTGACCCCATCGCCGGTCGCGCCGTAGTCGGTGACAAGGTGATCACGGCCCGAGGCCATGGTGCAGCCGAAGATACCGGCGAGCAGAAAACACCGGAGAAGGGTTTGACACCGGAATGGCGAGGGCATGGGGGGGCCGATCGACCGGCGACGGTGGTGGTGATGCGGGAAGGAGCGAAGCGTGGGCCGGCGTCGGTGGACGGGCCGCTGGCGGCTAGAATGTCCAGGCCGCCGAGCCGGAGAGGCTGAGCGGATTGCCGATGTAGACCGAGAAGCGCGTCTGGCTGGCGGCGTAGTCGACCTTGTCATAGAGGTTGTTGACCGCCTGCGGGTAGTTCCAGCGACCTCGGCTGTAGCTCACATTCAGGTCCGTGAGCGTTCGGGCCGGCAGGTAGAAGGAAGGCTGGTTGGGAATGACCGCGGTGGAAGTGGAAGCCGGGGTCAGCCCGGAGGCCTGATCGCCGGCCCGCTTGCCGAGGTAGTTGGCGCCGAGGCCCACGGCGACCCCGGTGAGGGGTCCGTCCTTGAATTCATAGCGGACAAAAAGCGCGCCCATCTTTTCCGCCGAGCCGCGGAACGGTACGCCGTTCGGATCGCGATTGGTCGTGTCCGCGTAACTGGCGATCAATGACAGGTTCCGGCTCAAGTTCGCGGCGATCTGGAACTCCCAACCGCTCGCCTCCCGGGAGACGACGAGTGCCGGGAGGAGCACCGCCGGCGGAGGCGAAGTCAGATTGGCGGGATTGGCGATGGAGTAGCCGGTCTGGGATATCTCGTAGTAGGCGATGGAGGCGAGCAGCCGCTTGTTGAGCAGCTGTACCTTCAGCCCCACCTCGTCCTGCGTGCCTTCGGAGAAGAGCGGAGCGGTGCCGGCGGCGGTCTGCTGGTAGTTGGAGGCCGGGACGGCATTCTCGGTGTGTCCAAAGTAGACGGAGAGCGATTCGGCCGGTTTTGCGACCACACCGTAGTTGACGGTGGTGGTGCTGCCGTCGCCGGGGTACATCTGACCCGCCACGGCGGTGGAGGTGGCGGCGGAGAGTTTGTTCCCGAAGAACCCGTTGAAGGCGATGTGGGCGACGCCGCCCGACAGGATCAGACGCCGATCAAACAACTCGATCTTTTCCGTGAGGTAGGACTGGTTCCGGGTCGTCTGGCGGCGCCGATCGGTGTTGAGTGCGTTGACGGTTGGGGCGGCGGTGATGGGGGTGAAGGCGGTGGGGGTGAAGGCTGCGGTGGATTGGGTCGCCGCCTGCAGATTCTGATGCTCGAACCCATAGGCAAAGCCGACCAGGGTGGTGGAGTTGATGTGGCTGCCGTCGATGGTGTAAGCCCAGTCGTTCTGCAGGTCGCGGTAACGCAGCTTCTGGCCCTGGTTGGTGCCGGCGTGCGTGTACGTCGCACTCAGCGCCGGAGCGGCGGTGGCGGCGAACGGCGCCGAGGTCGCGTAGATGAGGCCGCCCTCCCAGAGGCCGGTTCGCGGATTCCGGCTGCCGCCCTGGGTGTTTGGTCCCCAGCCGAAACCCGAGTCAGGGGTGTCGATTTCCGCGGCGCGCCCCGCGAGGCGCACCGAGAGGCGGTCGGTGAGCGTGGAGGTCAGCAGAAACGTGCCGGTGTGCGACTGGACCTTGCGGTACTGATCGTCCTCGCCGAGGGCCGGGCTGAAGTCGAGGGGGATGCCGGGCAGCAGTTTGAACTCGCTGGTCGTGCCGACCGACGGATCCACCGGCAGGCCCTCGAGCGTCGACGTCTTGAAGTCGTAGTGCTCGTACCGCACCGTCAGGCTGGTGTTGGCGGCGATCCGCCAGGTCAGCGACGGTGCAACGAAGTTGGAGCGACGAAACAGGTTGCGGGTGTATCCGTCGCTATCGTGGTGGGAGGCCACCACCCGGTAGGCCAGGCGTTGTCCGGACAGCGGTCCGGTGACGTCGGCCTCGACGCGGTTGGCGTCGTACGCGCCCAGTTGCACCTTGACGGAGCCGCCGAAAGTGAACCGCGGCCGCTTGGTCACGAGGTTGATCGTGCCGCCGGGGACGCCGGCCGGCTGGAGCAGCGCATCGGGACCCTTGATCACCTCCATGCGTTCGATGCCGGCGGCGTCGTAGTTCGCCTGGTCATTGGTCGAGAACCCGTCCACGCGCCGGCCGTCAGATTGAAAGCCGCGGATGTTCACCCGGTCGAGTCCGTTGGGGATGGTCGCCTCGGAAATGCCGGCGACATACTTGGCGGCATCAAGTACCCGCAGGGTGCCGACGTCCTGGATGAACTCGTTGGTCAGCACGGTGACGGTGGCGGGCGTGTCCATGATGCTCGCTCGGATACGACCACCGGAGGCGGATTCATCCGCCTGATAGCGGGACGGCTGGCTGCTGGAGACCTCGAACGGGGAGAGCACGACGATTTCCTCGGTTCGTGAGGCTGGAGGGGTGGTCTGGGCGCGGAGAAGCGCGGGAAGCAAGGCCGCGGCGAGAAGCGCCGGAGCGAATGACGAGGGCGGGCACGGGGGCAGTTTCATGGGTGAGGACGGGGGGGCGGCGGGCGCAGAAAGTCGGTCCGCCGGGTCGGCCTGCAACTTGTGCCGGGTTCGGGGTTGCGTCAGCGCTCGGGGGCCTGCAAGCGTTGCAGACATGCCGGTCACCCTTCGCGAGATCGCCCGCGCCTGTGATGTGTCCACGGCGACGGTTTCGCGTGCGCTGGCCGGCCAGCCCTATGTGGCCGGCGCCTTGCGCGAGCGGATCCGGGCGGAGGCCGCCCGTCTGGGTTACCGGCAGAATCCGCTGGTCGGCTCCCTGATGGCGCACGTGCGCCGGACCCGCACCGATCGTTTCTTGGGCAATCTCGCATTGGTGCACGTGTCGGATGTCCGATCGGTCCGGATTGGTCCGCAGCAGCAGGTCATTCTCGACAGCGTGCAGAAGAGGGTGCGCGAACTCGGTTTCTCGATCGAGGTGTTCAGGCTGGGTCCCGATGCGCGCGACGAGTCCGTGCTCATCCGGGTCCTGCGGGCGCGGGGCGTGTCCGGGGTGCTCTTTGCCTATCCTCAGCCGAGTGAGGCGCCGCGGTCGTTTCCCTGGTCGGAGTTTTCGGTGCTGGCGCTCGATTTTGCCAGTCGGGAGCCGCGCCTCGACACGGTCTGCCACGACCACTACGCGTCGATGACCCGCGCCTTGGCCTGGCTGCGTGCGGCGGGCTACCGACGGGCCGGCCTGTTTCTTGAGCGCTACAAGGATGCGCGGACCAACTACAAATGGTCGGCGGCGTTCCGCTCGTTCCAGCTCCAGGAGGGGGGCGTGGGCCGGGTGCCGGTGCTCATGGTCGAACGCATCACCGAACCGGATTTTGCGGCCTGGTCTGACCGGCACCGGCCGGACGTCGTGTTGGGCCACTTCGACACGGCGGTCGCCTGGCTGGCGGACCAGCAGCGCTGTGTGCCGGGTGATGTCGGATTCTTCAGCCTCAACTGGCGGAGCCGCACCCTGCCCTGTGCGGGGATCGATCCTCAGTTGGAATTGCAGGGACGGGTTGCGGCCGAGACTCTGATTGCACGGGTGCAGCACGGTGACCGAGGAATCGTTCCATCCCCGCGCCTGATCTCGGTGCCGGGCTTGCTCGTGGACGGCCCCACCGTGCGCGCAGTGGCGGGGCCGTCGGGTCGCGGGTCCGTCCGGGCTGATTTATAACCTGACTGGCCAAGGACGACCCTGGCGCTGCCAGTGCGTGCGCAGCGCCGCCCGGTGCCGCTGGACCACAGTCTGGGCCACGAGGGCATCGTCCAGCAATCCCACCTCAGGCACCGAGTCGGGAATCCGGTCGAAACCCTTGATGAAGTAGAGCAGGGCAAACGTCGTCTCCTGCAGGGCCGGCGAGAGTGGCTGCTTCTCGGCGTCGCATTCCTGGAAATAGCGCGTGAGCACCTGGAGGGTGGCGGGCAGCAACGTTTCGCCTTCGATCGCAGCGAGCTTGGTGCGGAGGACCGGCATCAGGCTCCGCATGACCTCGAACGCCGGCGGATCGACTAGTGCTCCGCCGCGCTCAAGGTAGCGCGCGATGCTAGCATCACCGTCCACGGTGGTGGACGACAGGAAACGATCGAGGGCCGCGGAGAGCCGGGGACGTGAGATGATTTTCGCGGGAGTTGTCTTGGGCATAGTGGGGAGGTGGAGGTGAGACGAGGTGGAGGAAAGGAACAGTGGGGCGGGGCGGTGAGTCGACCGGCTCCGGGACACGCGCGAATCGGTCCGGGCCGCTGCCTGAGCCCGGCCCTTGGCAACCCGCGTTCCGTCCGGCGGTCATCCAGGCTCCGCTGCGATGACGCATCGCGGGGCGGCCTGGATCGGATCGTGGGCGGAAGTGGGTGGGCGACGTGAGTCGAAAGTGTCGGGAGAACGCCGACCCGTACGATCGGCGCGTGGATAGAGACTACCGGATTTTCACCGATTCGACAAATACGATGTTTCGATGAAATGCTTAGGAAAAAGCGAAGTAGTGTTCGCCTCAAAAGAAACGGGATCAGTCGGCGCTGTGTTTCCGACAAGGGCCGCGTCGCGGCCACCCCCGCGCGTTGCGGCGGGGTTGCGATTCGGCGCGTCTCAATGCCTCCGGGCTGGCCCGAAGGAGCGCCGGTCCCGGGACAATCGCGTCCGGACGATCCGGATTCGCGAGGCGGCGTAGCAGCCCTTAGCGGGTGGAAAAATGGATACCGTGTTCGGCGGCGATGGCGACGATCCGGGCCATGTCGGGGGGGGCGGATCTGGCAAACTCGTCGGCGCAGCGGGAGAAGAAGGTCTCGAAGCCCGATGGCGCCGTATGCATCATCATGCGCAACGGGGTGTCGCCCGCGTTGCGAAACGTATGCACGACCCCCCGGGGCGTGAATACGGACGAACCCACGGGAACTGCGTTCCAGGCGCCGTCCTTGAAAAACTCCGCGCGACCCTCCAGCACCCAGAACCACTCATCCTCGTTCTGGTGCTGGTGTGGAGGCGGCCCGCCGCCCGGCGGAGTGATGAGCGAAAACATGGAGTACTTTCCTCCGGTCTCCTGACCACTCAGCAGAACGGTCACTTCATCGCCGAAGGCACGAATGACCCGGGCGGCCGATGGAGGAACAATGACGGTGGTGGGAGAGGTGGGGATGGGGGTGCTCATGGCTGGATGGTTGACGCAGGGATTTTTTGGTCGGCGAGCCGTACCGATCAAGTCCAGAAAGGGAAACCCAGGCGCTCCAAAGCAGTGCGACCGGGCCCAGGCGAGACCGTGGGCGATTTTCCGGGCCGCCTGCCGGAATTCCGGGACGGCTCAGCTGCCGTCGACGGGTTTCTCGAACTCGACCAAGGAAAGGAACTCGGCGAGGTCGCTTTGCGTGAGCTGCAGGGCGCGCGTGATCCGGTCGATCATTGCCGGAGCGGCCTGGGAGAGCCGGCTGAATTCGGCCATGATGTCGAGCAGACGATCCAGTTGGGTCCGGGTTTCCGACGTATGGGCGCGCACATCGATCAGCATCTGGTGCAACGGTGTATCACCATTCAATCCGCTCGTTTCCACCGATCCAACCACCTGCGCCACCTGCATCATGACGGTGTGTTTGCGCATGTGCTCGGCATGCACGGCGCAGATTCCCAGGGAGGCGGAGGTTGAGGTCAGGGTCTCAATGGCGGGACGAATGGTGCCTGCAAACGCCGATTGCAGGGCTTCGAGGTTCCGGCAGTGGGTCTGATCGCCCCCCTCGGACAAGGCGAGCTCATGGCAGAACAGAATGACCATCTCAAGCTGGAGGCGGGACGCCGCGAGATTGAAGATGACCGAACGTAGTCCTGATTCGACCGGAACCATGGCCTGGACGAGGTCTGAGCTCGCGGTCGCGATGTGGTGGGCAATCTCCTCCAGGTGGTGGGCGACCACACTGATGGTGTGTCCTTTGTCGCCCAGTTGGGTGGCCTGGATGGTTGCATTGAGTGCGGTCAGTCGGAAGGCATGCGATCGGGCGCTGGTGCCTTCGCAGGTGCGGTTGAGCTCGGTGTTGAGACGCGAGAATTCGTCGAGTTCTGCATAGAGCAGGTTCACTTCCTGATACGTCTCGTGGAAGCGTCCAAAAATGGTCCGGAGAAAGTCGGCGCCCTTGGCCGAGGACTCGGAGATTCGATCCGGGAGAAGCCGACTTCCGGCGAGGGCGATGCCGGCGTCGCGGCTCTTCAACTCCGAGTGCAGCAGGGTGGCCATGAAGGCCTCGTAGTTGGCGAAGCCCAATCGGGACATAGCGGCTTCGAGGAAGGCGGTGGAGAGGTCCATGCCGGCGACGCGGGATTTACCCGTGGCCTCGGCCTCCTGTTCAATCCGAAGCATGTCACGATAAATGGCCTGAACTGCGTTGAACACCGGACTACTGGGCTTGAACCGTACGGACAAGTGCCCGTCGGGCAGGGGAGTCAGCATCGCGACCACCCAGTAGTGCTTGCCGTCGGCGGCCATGTTCTTGACGTAGCCCGCAACCGCCTTTCCCCGCTTCAGGTAGTCCCAGACCAGCCGGAAGACCGCGCTCGGCATGTCGGGATGGCGGATCAGATTGTGCGGCCGTCCAATGAGGGCTGACTCGCTGTAACCACTGATGCGGCGGAAAACCTCATTGCCCGATCGAACGATCCCCCTGCAGTCGGTCGTGGAAAAGAACAGCTCTTCCAAACCAAAGGCACGTGGCGAATCGACGGGAGTGGGAGCGTTGCGACGCCGGTTTCCAACCTCCTCGGGGGCGGGATCCAAGGCTCGATCGGGCTGGACGCTCCGTGGGTTGGTGTTCGCCGGCGGTGATGCCTGTGGCTCGGATGCTGGAGGTGAGGACGGTGGATTGCCGGCCGGCTGTGGAGTGGCCTCGGGGGTCTCGACGGTGGGCATTTCGGGAATCCGGCAAGTATGATGGTTTTGCCGCGATCTGAGCTCCGCGAAATTTGTCCGAGAATGCGCGCGGACTACCAAGGCGGGGCCTATCTCCTCGGCGCGGATTCGAAGGACGCCGGGTGGCTCCAGACACTGCCGCCGGGTTCCTGTACGGCGCATGTGACCGGGGGCGGCGGAGCGTCCGGCGTTGCCCTCGTGGAAGTTTACCCGCTGCCCTGATTCCGAGGGTGGGGCGGCGGCGGCCCGCACCCGTCTTCGCGCTTGGCCTGAGGGCGGGTTTACGCTGGTCTGTCGTATCCCCATGAATATCCGTCTGTTTTTGAGCCTTGGCGTGCTGTTGGTTGGTACCTGTTGGGTGCGGGCGCAGGCGCCGGCATCACCCGTCTCGACCGGGCCGGCGAACGAATCACCGGCCGACCGCAACCTGCGACGCTCGCGCGAAGCGGAGTCGCGCGGATTGGCGGAGGCGTTTCGGGGCATTACGGCTGCCGGAACCGCCGAGCCCGGGTTGTTTCCCTTGCGCGCCACCGGTGTATCCACAGATCCGGTGCGACTGGCGGCGATTCGCTTTCTGGGGTTGCTGTCACCGGAACAGCGGGCGAAGAGTACTTTTACCGTGGACGATCCGGAGTGGAGAAAGTGGATGAACCAGCACTTTTACGTGCGGCAGGGAGTGAGTTTCCAGGAAATGTCCGAACCGCAGCGCGAGGCGGCCTTTGGCCTGATGCGGGCCGCGCTGAGCGCGAAGGGACTTAAGCTCTCCCAGGACATCATGAAGCTCAACCACACGCTGGGGGAGCTGAACCACGACGACTTCATCAACTATGGGGAGTGGCTCTACCACGTGACCGTGATGGGCGAGCCTTCCGCGACCGCCCCGTGGGGGTGGCAGATCGACGGGCATCACCTCATCATCAACTACTTTGTGCTCGGCGATCAGGTGGTGATGACGCCTCTCTTTGTCGGGTCGGAACCCGTCATTGCTCCGTCCGGAAAGTACAAAGGACTGAGCATCCTGCAGCAGGAGCAAGCTGCAGGATTGGCGATGCTGCTGTCCCTGGACCCGACCCGGCGGGCCCGCGCAGTTCTGGATTCAGCCAAGACGGGCAACAACAATCTGACCGAGGCGTTTAAGGACAACGCGGTCATTCCTTACGCCGGCATTCCGGCCGCCGACCTCACCCCCTCGCAGCGGGACCGCCTGCTGGGCCTCATTGCCCTGTTCATCGACAATCTCAAGGAGGGGCAGGCCAGGGTGAAAATGGAGGAGGTGCGCGCCCACCTCGCCCGGACGCACTTTGCCTGGATTGGTGGGTCCGAACCCACCAGCGTGTTTTATTATCGGATTCACAGTCCGGTGGTGATGATCGAATTCGACCACCAGCGTCCCGCCAATTACCGCCCGGCAGGCACCGATCCCCAGGCCCCAAACCGCGAACACATCCATGTCGTGGTACGGACGCCGAACGGCAACGACTACGGCAAGGACCTGCTCCGGCAGCACCTCGAGCAGCACAAGCACTGAGCCGGGCTGGCACCGCGGAGCGGTGAAGTGTGAAGAGTGAAGGGCGAAGCGTGAAGGAATGCCCCTCAGAGTTAAGCGCGAAGACGCGGAGGCGCGAAGGTCGGAGAGTGCGCCAGCATCCTGAGCCTGTCGAAGGAGTGGAGCAGCCCCCGGGGGCTGGAATGACGAATGACGCGACCGAATGACGAATGGATGAACCCGGATTCGGAGCATGGCAAAAGTGGCCGCGGCTTTGGCCGCAATCGAAGCGCCCCGAACTACTTCGGCGTTAAAGCTTGAGCGCTCAGCGTTTGGCGTTCCCGTCCCTCCGACGAGTAGCCGACCGCGGTGGCGGACTCAATGCACCTCCGCCGGACGTCCGATGGCGTTTTGGTAGGCCTGGTGGAGTTCAAATGTCTGCCAGGCGCCGAGCTTCTGGCCCAGCTGGGCGCCCAGGTAGAGGGCGATCGCGAGGACCGCGGCGGTACCGCAGATCCACAGTCCCCACGGGGAGGAGCCAATCGCGAGTTGGGCGCCGCCGAGAATGCCGGAAAAGAGACCGAGCGAACCAACGATCAGATAGCTGAAGAGAAAGAAGGACCAGACTTCGGCGCTGGGACCGTAGATCCCCTCGACCCGGGTGCTCTGCTCGGAAGCGGGCTCCAGGTGCAACGCGAGACGGGGCGACCAGAAATTGCGCTCTTTTTCGACGATGTGCAGGCCAATGTAGCCCGGGAATGCTTTGACCTCCACCCCGGGAGAGCTTCGGGCTAGGGTGCAGACGATGAGGTCGCGGGCTTCATTCAGACTGAGATCGAGGGTATGGACGAAACGCGGACGAATGCGGAAACTGCTCATGGGGTGACCCTGGCGTGGGGGAGCGGGGTGAGGGAGCACACGAAAATCGACTCGACGGGTCAATCTCCGGATAGGGTAACCATCGTGCCGGTACACGAAGGCCTGGCGCGGTTGCAGTCGCGTCCCTGGCCCTTCTTGACGGGATCGCCGAGAGCTTGCAGCATCACGGGCATGACGCCCCCAGCCCCCCGGTGCCTCGCTGTGATGGTGTTGCTACTGTCGCTGCTGCCTTCGTTTTGCCAAGGCCAGGCGGGGGCGGAGCCGGTCAAACCGGCACTTTCCCCGGCTCCCGTGGATCCCCTGGCGGCACCGCGGGTCCGACGCCTGTTCGCCTATCTTCAGAGCCTGGAGAATCGGTCGGAAAAGCGGCTGCTGACCGGTCAATTCTGCGGCTTCGGAACCGGGGCGACAGTGGCGACCGCCGAGCGGATTTTCACCGCCACCGGGAAGTATCCCGCCTTCATTGGCGTTGATTATGGCAGTTTCAAGGGACGGACCCTGGAGACCCGCATTCCCAATCAGGCGGCGCTGGCCTACTGGCGCGCCGGAGGCTGGGTCACGGTCAGTGTGCACGGGTTCAATCCGGCCAATTCGAAGGACTATGGTTTGCGCGACAACGGCGTGAAACTTGACGATCTGCTTCGCCCCGGAACCCCGACGCACCTGTCGTGGATGCATCAGATCGACCAGATGGCCGAAGGATTGCAGGAACTTCAGGAGGCCGGCGTCGTGGTACTCTGGCGACCGTTCCATGAGATGAATGGAGGCTGGTTCTGGTGGGGCGCGAAGGAGCCGGCCGCTTTTGTGCGAGTCTGGCGGCACCTCTTTCACACCCTCACTGAAGTCAAGAAGCTGCACAATCTCCTGTGGGTCTACGGTCCCAACCATGCAGCGAACGCGGCCGCGTACTACCCCGGTGATGCCTACGTCGACCTGATCGGACTGGACGCGTATACCGACCACGTCGACCCCTCGCATATCCGCGGATACCCTGACATGGCTGCGATTCAAAAGCCCTACGGGTTTACGGAGTTCGGACCTCATGGGTCGAAGAATCCGCCGGGTGATTTTGACTACCGCCGCCTCATCGCCGGAGTGATGGAGCACTTTCCGCGCACCACTCATGTATTGACCTGGGATGACAACTGGAGTCCGGCCCGCAATCGGTTCGCCCGCGAATACTATGCCCACCCCTGGATGCTCAACCGTGACGACCTGCCGGTGCTGGAAACGCCAGCTCCGTGAGTGGCCCCGCCATGTTGTGAAGGAAGGCAGGCGAGTTCTCCTAATGGACGGGTTGCATTCCGCGCATACTTGATCACGACCGGAAGGTTCCGTTGACCGCCTCCGGCTCAATCGCCAGCGTTTTGAGTCATGAAACCCCTGCCTTTGCTGCCCCAGAGTCGTCGTCACTTTCTCCGTTCTGCCTCTGCGACCGGCGCGGGGCTCCTGTTGCTGAAGAGCACCACCCTTTTTGGTCAGGTCACGCCCAGCAAGAAGCTCAACATTGCCCTCATTGGAGTCTGGGGTCGTGGGCTGGCCCACTACGATGCGCTCGCGACGGAGAACGTCGTGGCACTCTGCGATGTGAACGAGCTCCATTTCCCGGATGCGCTCAAGCGTTTCCCGGGAGCGAAGACCTATGTGGACTGGAGAAAATGTCTCGATCAGAAGGGACTGGATGCCGTGGTGTGCTGCACGCCGGACCACACCCATGCCCATATTGCCCTCTGGGCGATGAACCGCGGGTTGCACGTGTACATGGAGAAGCCCATTGCGATGAGCGTGGAGGAGATCCGGCTGGTGCGGGCGACCTACCTGAAGAATCGACACAAGATCGCCACCCAGGCGGGCACGCAGCGTCACGCCTTTCCGAACTTTGCGCGCGTGCGCGAATTGGTGCGTGACGGTGCCATTGGCGAACTGCGTGGCGTCTATGTCTGGGGCAACCGGCAGCTCCGCCGCCCTGGCTACCTCCCGGCTCTCGGCACGCCGCCCAGCACCTTCCATCATGACCTGTGGATCGGGCCTTCGCCGTTCCATCCCTACAACCCCGACTATTTCTCGGGCAAGGCGGGCATGAACTGCCTGCAGTGGAACATGTATTGGGATTTTGGAACCGGACAGGTCGGAGACATGGGCAATCACACCATGGACCTGGCTTGGAATGCAATTGATGCGGGTGCCCCGACGGCGATCGAGGCGACGGGCGAGGCTTACAATCCGGACGTCACGCCAGTCGAGCTCACCGCGCATTTTGACCATCCGGCGAACGACTGGCGACCGGCCATTCGAGTGAGCTGGTACCAGGGAGGAGCGCTTCCCACCTCGCCCAAGCGCTACCTCGATCTCAATGGCATCGGCCACGGGGCCATGTTCAAGGGCACGAAAGGACTGCTGGTTTCGGACTTCAACACCCGCATGCTCATTCCGGTGGGTGACACCGATGATCTCACCTACTACCGTCCTCGGGCCAAGGCGGACGTGACGCCTCCCCTGGGAAATTTCCAGGAAGAGTGGATCCGGGCCTGCAAGACCGATCTGCGCACCTCGTGCAATTTCGACTACAACGGCCTTCTGACCGAGCAGATGGCGTTGGGACTGGTCGCGTACCGGGCGGGCAAACGCCTGGAGTACGATGCCCAGGCCGGTCGGGTGACCAACCTTCCCGACGCCAACGCGCTCCTCAAGCGCGAATACCGCTCCGGCTGGCCGCTGGTGGGCTGAGGTGGGGCGTTGGTCCGGTTGCAGACGGGGTCGACGATAGATAAGCGTCAACTTTGAGAAATGTCGAGGTAAAGGCCCTCTCTGTGCGGGTTGGATGGATGGAGAGTGTCGCTCCGTCGACGCCGGTTGTGCATTGCGTTCACCCAGAGCGTACGGACGTCGAGGTGCAGGGTTCGTCCCC
>JAEUGZ010000563.1 GCA_016794725.1 Opitutaceae bacterium
ATGCGGATTTTCCACCGTGCGACTTCCCACAGGCCCCTGCTCAAACCAACAACCCTTGATCGCCCGCTTTCCCCGCCACTTCGGAGCAGTCGGTCTTCTCGCCCTGATCCTGGTCCTGGCGTCCGGATGCGGCCCCAGCGATCCGCTGGACAACCGTTTTTCCATTGATCAGGCAGCCGACTTTACCCAGCAGCGTTCCCTGCTTCCACGCGGGTTGACGACCGGACAACTGAAGGACTTTGACGAGGCCATTCTCGCCTTAAAGTACGAAGTCATCACCAAGGGGGAAGCCAAGGGAAGTGACGCGGTCATGGACGAGGTCGTCGCCCAAATCAAGGGACGCAGCCTGCGTGAAATCATCGGCATGGGACTGGCCGCAAGAGTCCGCCGTCTGGAGGCGGAACGAAGCAAATTGCAGGAGGTGTCCGACCACAATGCCCGTCTGAAGACGCGCCCCGGCGACCATGCCTCGGCCGATTTTCTCAACTCCGTCCGAGATGAACACACTCGCCGGTTGGAGAAAATCGAGGAAGACCTCTCCCAAACCCGACGCAAGATGGCCGAACTCGCGGGTCAAAAGGTCAGTCCCTAGGCGCAGGCCCCGCCCCCATTCTCCACTTCCTCACCTTCCGGGATTGCCCAAGCGTCCGGGCTTCACCACGGTCTTTCTTCCTATGGGACGTCAATGGCTTCATGCGAAACGTGCGATCGTAAACCTTAAGAAGGGCCAGGTGGTCGGCAAGCTGGTGAAGGAAATCACCGTCGCCGCCAAGCTGGGTGGTCCCGATCCTGCGGCCAACGCCCGGCTGTTTGCCGCTTTGGAAAAGGCGCGCAAGGCCAGTGTGACCCGGGACGTGATTGAGCGCGCGATCAAGAAAGGGGCCGGTATCGGGGACGACAAAATGGTCCTTGAGCACGTGGTGTTCGAGGGTTACGCCCCCCACAAGGTGCCGTTGATCGTCGAGGTCTACACCGACAATCACCAACGGACCGCTCCCGAAATGCGGGTGCTGTTCAAAAAAGGGGTCTTGGGCAACGCCGGCAGCAACAAGTTCCTCTTCGACCACGTGGGGATTGTAGAGGCCTACCATCCGGAAGCCGGCAAGGATCTGGAAGCCGCCGCCATCGAAGCCGGCGCCAATGACTTCGAGGCCCTGACGCATGCGCAAAACGACGATATCCCCGAGGACGGCTCGGGCGCGCGGTTCCTGACCGACCGCACCGCGGTCCACGCTGTTTCCAAATGGTTGAAGGACAACGGCTGGTCGGTCATCACGAGTGAAATCGGGTACGTGGCCAAGACCTACCCGGAACTCGACGAGGCCGCTCGGGCCGAGGTGGGTGAGTTCCTTCAGGCCTTGGACGACCACGACGACGTGCAGCGAGTGTGGGCCGCGTTCAAGTAGGCGGACGGGCTAAACGTTTGTTCCCTTTGGATTGGCGCTCGTTTCTCCCTCGAGTGCAATCGTCACGCTCCGTCTTGCTTCACTGCCCAAGTGGGCAAGACTGAGCCTGCGACGTTTCCCTTCTTCGCGCCCCGAGGAAAACGCCGGATGATCTGTGCGGACGCGTGTCTCCCACCCGCCATGCACTTGGTCTGGTTTCGTCGCCTCCTCACCTTTCCGAGCGAAATGGGCCTCCGATTCGGCCTTCTGCTCGTCCTGACCTTCGGCGGCTTGCGCGTCGACGCCGAGATCGTCACATCGTCCACGGCTTCGCCCCGGATTCGGTACGGGGTGGAGCGTTTGCAGCAGGCCCTGGGCAGGCTCCCTGAATCAAGTCGAGCGGTGCGGGTCGTGGTGGGACAGCGTTCGGATCCGGAATTGCCCGCCCTGGTTGGCCCCGGCTACGCCGACGAGACCGTCGCCCCGCGAAAGGAGGGCTTTGTCATCCGCTCGCTGGGAACGGTCTGGATGATCACCGGTGACGACGACTCCGGAACCCTCTACGGCTGCCTCGAGCTGGCATCTCGGCTTCAGCGCGAAGGCCGTTTCCCCAACGGAGCCTTCAGGTTTTCCGACGCCCCCGCCTTCGTGCTTCGGGGGCCGTGCATCGGCATGCAAAAACCGGTGCTTTTGCCGGGACGCAAGGTGTACGAATACCCCTATACGCCCGAGCTCTTTCCCTTTTTTTACGATCTGGCGATCTGGCGTGAGTACCTCGACTTCCTCGTCGATCACCGCTTCAACACGCTCTACCTTTGGAATGGTCACCCCTTCGGTTCGCTGGTCCGCGTGCCCGGGTATCCGGAGGCCATGGAAGTCCCCGAAGACGTGTTTGCACGCAACCAGGAGATGCTGCACGCCCTCACCGCCGAAGCGGACCGTCGCGGCATTTGGGTCGTCCAGCAGTTCTATAACATCCTCCTTCCGCTTCCGTTCGCGCAGAAGCACGGACTCTCCACCCAGCTCGACGCACCCACTCCGCTGGCCGCGGACTACACGCGCAAAGCGGTAGCCGAGTTTGTTCGGGCCTACCCTCATGTTGGATTGATGGTGTGCCTCGGCGAGGCACTGCAAAACCAGGAGCACCAAACGCGTTGGTGCACGGACGTTATCCTGGCGGGCGTCAAGGACGGCATGCGTGCCGCGGGTTTGACCGAAGAGCCGCCGATTGTCCTGCGCACCCACGCCACCGACGCCCGGATCGTGGTGCCGGAGGCCCTTAAGGTTTACCGCAATCTCTACACAGAGCAGAAGTTCAACGGTGAATCGCTCACCACATGG
>JAEUGZ010000587.1 GCA_016794725.1 Opitutaceae bacterium
ATCCGCGGGTTTCCGGTGCAGGAAACCTACCTCGACGGCATGCGCGACGTGCAGGAGTGGGGCGGTGGCGACTTCGTCCATGTGCAGCAGTTGGAGGTGGTGAAGGGTCCCTCCTCGAATCTTTACGCCAATCCCAAGGGGTTGGGCGGAATTATCAACAGGGTTTCCAAACAACCCCGGGACCGGCAGTGGCAGCAGCTGGCGGTGACCATCGGCGACTACAGCAACTATCACTTCACTGCTGACGCCACTGGACCGATCAATGACGCCAAGACTCTCCTGTACCGCGTGAATTTTGCCTACCGCGACCTGGAGTACAACCGTGACTTCAAGAGTCTCTCCCGGTTCTTCCTTGCTCCTGTGGTCCAGTGGAAGCCGACCAAGGCCACGACGCTCACGTTTACCGGCGAGTTCATGCGGCAGAAGTACCAGGAGGATAATTTTATCCCCTCGGTACTGAATGCCGCCACCGGATTGCGCGAATTGACCGTACCCGACACCCGGCGCATCGACGAGCCCTGGGCCAATTCCCGCATCGAGAAGGAGAAGGTACGCCTGATTGCCGAACATCATATCAACGAGAATCTCATTGCACGCGTTGCGGCGCAGCAGACCTACATCAACAACCCGATCGAGCAGGTCGAGTTCCTCAGTCTCGCCACCGACAATCGCACGGTCAACCGCCAGGCATTTTGGCTCAACCGCTGGGAGGACTACACGTTCTTCGAGGCCAATCTGTACGGTCGCTTCCGCACCGGCCAGGTCGAGCATTCGTTCATTGCCGCGGCCGACACGTTTCTGACGGACTTTCGGAGCAACGTCCGACGCGTGCCTCTCGCCGCCATCGACCTGCTGAATCCGGTCTACAGCGCTCCCAAGCCGGTCTTTCCGGCGGGCAATGCCGTCACCAATACACTCGGCGAGCTTGAGACCTCGGGCTATTCCGGCACCTACCAGCTCAACGCTTACGACAGCCGCTTCATCCTGCTGGCCGGCTGGCGCGAGAGTACGGTCAAGAGTTCGCGTTTCGTCGAACTCGGCAACGGTCCGTTCCCGAGGGTCACCGATCCTGATACCTCGGCGGGCTCGCCGAGATACGGCGGCATCATCCGGCCGCTGAAACCGCTCGCGCTTTACTACCAGTACAGCGAGGTCTTTCAGCCCCAGGCCGGCGGCGCGCTTCGCCTCAACGGCTCGCCGCTTGATCCGGTGACCGGATCCTCCGAGGAATACGGGGTTCGCCTCAACTTCCTCGACGAGCGTCTCAATTTTGAAGCCGTGAAATACGAGATTGTTTCCGATGGCCTGGCCGTGCGTCTGCCGCCGCCGAACAATTCCTTTTTTGAAAACAGCGGCCAGCGTGTCTCCGACGGCTACGAGTACACCGTGACCTACAACGACCCGCGTCTGACTGTTCGCGCCGCCTGGGTCACGGTCGACGTGCGCGACACCACCCCGGGCGTGCTTGCCGTCCAGATTGCCGGTCAGCCGGAGAAACTCGGGCAGGTCCTGGTTCGCTACAAGTGGCCCAAGCTCGGAAACTTCGGCGGGCTTTCGGTGGGTGGACAGGTGGTCTACACCGGCGATCGTCCGCTGGCGACAGCGGTCACCACCCAAAAGATCCCGGCCTTCTCGGTCTATGGCCTCAACGCCAGCTATGGCCTGCGCAAGGGAATGAACGTGGCAATTGCCCTGAGCAACCTCTTCGACAAGCGAACCATCTATAACAACAATGGCATCCTCTGGCGGCCGATCGACCCGCGCATGATGAAGCTCACGTTGTCCCAGTCGTGGTGAGTCCCGTCCGCGCCACCCTTCGCCTTCCATCGTCCGGTCGCGTCCGCATGGCGGCGGGCGCGACCGTGCTCTTATCCTGTCCATGCGCTTGAAAATCGGATGTGGCGAGTGGGGCTTTCGCGAGCTCCCGATGGCGGAGCACTTTCGCATCGCCGCCCAGTTCGGATTCCGGACGCTTGAGTTCGGTCTCGGTGGTGGCCAGACCGGCCGGCTTCCGGCCGAGCCCACAGCCGGCGAGATCGCGGAGTTTCGCGCGCTCGCCGTGCGCCATGGCATCGCGACCCCCGCCTGCTGTCTGGAAAACGACTTCACGTTGCCCGACCCCATCGCGCACGCGACCCGGGTTGCTGCGACCCTCCGCCAGATCCAGGCCGCTGCGGCCTGCGGTGCGAGTCAGGTCCGGCTCTTCGCCGGTTTTACTCCCGTCGAGGCCATGACAACGGCAATCTGGGATCGGATGCTCGCTGCTTTTCGCGAGACTGATGCGCTCTGCGAACAACTCGGCCTGACCATCGCGATCGAGACGCACGGTCGGATCACGTTGCGCGACGGCGCCGCCATCCACGAGCACACCGTCAGCACTGATTCCGTCTCGCTGGCGCGCCTCCTCCGTGAGCTTCCCCCGCGCGTCGGGTTCAACTGGGATCCGGGAAACCTCAAGGCGGTTGCCCCGGACGACCGCCTTTGCTCCCTGCCGCTGCTCAACGGTCGGATCACCTATTGCCACCTCAAGGATTGGCGACGGGCCGGTGCGGGCTGGACCGCCTGTGCCGTGGGCGACGATGACCTCGACTACGGTCCTCTGCTCCGGCAGGCTCGCTACGACGGCGTGTACCTGATCGAATACGAACCGACCCACGATCCGGTGGACGGCCTTCGCCGCAGTCTCAATGCCCTTCGCCGGCTCGGTTTCGAGCTGGATTTCGCCTGATTCCCTGTGTCCCGTCGCTGACCGACCCGCGAACTCCGGCCCACTGCCATCCGCCATGCCGGTCGCTTCGAACCCACGCTCCGCCCTTCTGCTCGGCCTCGACGTCGGCAGCACCGTCGTCAAGGCGGTGCTCTTTGATCTTCGTGGTCGCGTAATCGCCGCCGCCGAAGCGACCGTGCCCGTCGACCGTCCGTATCCAGGCTGGGTCGAGCGCGACGCCGACGCGACTTGGCACGCTGCTGTCGCAGTGATACGCCGGACGGTTCGCGGTCAGGCCGCCCGGATCGCGGCCGTCGGAGTCACGGGCTGCGGAAACGGCGCGGTCCTTCTCGACCGGAGAGGCCGGCCGCTCCGCGCCGGAATTCTCTCCAGCGATACGCGCGCCACTGACTTCCTGCAGCCGTTCGATGGGCGCCGCGACCAGCAGGCCTATGCCGGACAGCTGCCCGTCCTGTTGGCCTGGGTGCGAGCCCGCGAACCGGCGGTTGCGCGCCGGCTGGCCTATGCTGTGTTCTGGAAGGATTTCATTCGTGTCAGGCTGACGGGCGTGGTCGCCAGTGATTTCACCGATGCGGGTGCGGCGGGCCTGCTGGATTTCCCCTCGCAGAGGATGCGGCGTGGCGACCCCGCGTTTCCTCCGCTGCAAGCGAGTCTCGCAACGGCCGGTGAGATCACCTGCCCTGCCGCTGAACTCACGGGCCTGGTCGCGGGCACCCCCGTATTCACCGGCTGCATCGATTGCGAAGCAGCGGCCATCGGAAGCGGTGTGCACGCGGTCGGGCATGTCTCGATCGTGGCGGGAACCTGGTCGATCAACCAGACCTATGTCGATCACCCGCCGCGCCGAGGGCGGCACTTTCTGGTCAATCCCTCGGTCGAGCCAGGCCGGTGGCTGGTCGTCGAAGGCAGCCCGAATTCAGCGGCGAATTTCGAATGGGTTCTCAGCCTTTTTGGAAGCGATGCCACGACAGCGAGCCGCGCGGCGTCGCGGAGACCCGCGACGGACCTGCTTTTCATCCCGCACGTGCCCGCGGGTCGGGGCGCCTTTGTTGGGCTGCGACCGGAGCACGGGAGTGCGGACCTTTTCCGGGCCGTGATGGAGGGAGTAGTCTTCGCCCACCGCGACCATGTCGCGAAACTTGCGACCAGCATGGGCAAGGTCAGGCGGGTGACGCTGTGCGGTGGTGCCGCCCGCAGTCCATTTTGGTGTCAGCTCTTTGCCGATGGACTCGGCTGTCCGGTCGACGTGCCACGTGGCGAACAGTTGGGCGCATGGGGCGCGGCCCTTTGCGCGGGGGTGGGACTTGGGCGCTGGACCTCCGTGGTCAGCGCCCAGCGGGCCATGGTCCCACGGTTGCGCACCTATTCGCCCGATTCCCATGTACGCGCAGTCCTCGATCGTGCCTACAAGCGCTACGGCTGCTCTCTTGACCTACTCCTCGCATGATCGCAAAACCCTTCGTCACGCTCCTTCTGCTGCTCTGTGCTACGGCGACGCTCACCGCAAAGCGGCCCAACATCATTTTCGTACTCGCCGACGACCTGGGCTGGGGAGATCTGGCCAGTTACGGTCATCCGCAGGTAAAGACGCCACACCTCGACCGCCTCGCCCGTGAAGGCACGCGGTTCACGCAGTTCTACGTCGCGTCGCCCGTCTGCTCGCCGAGCCGCGCGGCCTTTCTCACTGGCGAGTTTCCTGGGCGCGACGGAATTCATGGGCACTTTGGCTCGCTGGCCGAGAACACAGCGCGGGCCATGCCCCAGTTCTTGGACCCGACACGACCCACGCTGGTTTCAGATTTGAAGCGGGCGGGCTATGCGACCGCACACATCGGAAAGTGGCACCTGCGCAACAATGTCGCCGCCGTGCTCGGCCGCGAACCCCCGGATGATCGTGGCCAGGGTCCGACTCCCGAGGCTTACGGTTTCGACTGGGTGGGCAGTGGAGAGCCGTTTGGCGGTGCCGGCCCTCCCGACGATCCGTACTACCGCGCCCGGTCGTCACGGGTCTTTGTGGACGAGGCAGTCGGCTTCATCGAGCGGCACTGCGACCAGCCGTTTTATGTTCAACTGTGGATGCTCCTGCCGCATGCGCGACTCAATCCGCGGCCGGACCAGCTTCGGGTGTATGAGCATCTTCGTCCCGGCCGGGACTTCCCGCACCACAGCGCGGCGGAGATCTACCTCGCCTCGGTCACGGATCTTGACGAGCAGATCGGCCGCCTGATGGCGGCCCTGGACCGACTTGGACTGACCGAGGACACGATCGTTGTGTTCACGAGCGACAATGGACCCGAGGACATTCATGTCCTCAATGCCGGACACAGCGGCGTCGGCAGTACGGGGCCGTTCCGCGGCCGCAAGCGCAGCCTCTATGAAGGCGGCATCCGAGTTCCGCTGATTGTGCGGTGGCCGGGGCGCGTGCCGGCAGACCGCGTGGACGACACCTCGGTGCTTGGCGCCGTCGACTGGCGGCCGACGTTCAACGCCGCTGCCGGTCTCGTGCCTCTTCCCGGCCGCGGGCAGGATGGGGAAAATGTTGCGGACATGCTTTGCGGCGCCCCCCGTGCCCGCAAAAAACCTTTGTTGTGGGAGTGGCGCTTCACCATCCCCGGCGAAGCCGTTCACCGCAGCCCGCGTCTAGCCGTCCGCGATGGCGATTGGAAGCTCCTGCTGAATCCTGACCGCAGCCGCGTCGAACTCTATTCGCTGCGCGACGATCCAACTGAATTGAACAACCTCGCCAGTGAGCATCCCGATGTGGTGGGTCGTCTTGCCACCCTCGCGACGACTTGGGGCGCCTCGCTTCCTGCGAGCCCCGCAACGCCTGACGCCATGTCTCTGCCTTCGTCCTGGCTCGGACTGAAATCTGCAGCCGTGCCCGACCCCTGAACTTGATCCCATGAAATCGCCTTCGCTTCCAGTCCTACGACAGATCCTGCCCCTTCTGAGCCTTTTCGTTGCGACTGGCCTGTCCGCCACCACTGTCATTTGGGTTGCTCCGACCGGCCGCGATGATGCCAATGGAACTCAGGAGCGTCCCTTCGCCACATTGGCCCGTGCCCGGGATGCGGTGCGCGAGCTTGTGCAGCGGGGTCTCGCCGACGACATTGCCATCCGCCTGCGGGCCGGAACCTACGAACTTCGTGAAACACTGGAGCTCACTCCCGACGATCTTGGTGACGGCCGCTACATGGTCACCTTGGGAGGCCACAAAGGCGAACGTGCTGTCGTCACCGGTTCGCGCACTTTGCCGTCTGCGTGGCGGCGTGTGGGCGACAATCTGTGGGCGCTTTCCGTGCCCGAAGCCCGCAATGGAGCCTGGCTCTTTCGCAGCCTCTTCCGCTCTGGCGAGTCATTACGGCGCGCGCGAGAACCGGACGAAGGTTTCTACACCGTCGCCGGGGTCGGCGACGAGCGACGTCGGATCATCCTGCATGAGCGTTTGCCGGCCGCATGGTCGAATCTCACAGGTGTGGAACTGAACACCATCGCCCACTGGCATTTCAACCGACAGCCGGTTCAGGAAATTGCCGAGAACGGCGTGCTGGCCCGGCGTGGCATCGGCACCGATGTCAGCAGCGCACGTCTGTCCGAAAAGTCGCACAGTCGTGTGTGGTTGGAGAACGCCCTGGTGTTTGCAGATACACCCGGTGAATGGTATCTCGATTCCACGGCGGGCGAACTCTACCTCCGGACTGCGCCCGGCGAGGATCCGAACCAAGCCGTCTTCCGCGCCCCTGTGCTGCGCGAGCTAATCGTGGTGCGCGGCACGACGGAGCGCCCGGTGAGCAATGTCCAATTTCGCGACCTCGAGTTGGCCGAGACGGACTGGGAAATGCCCGCCGAAGGCCGGCTGGGCGTGCAGGCGGGTGCCTGGGCCTTTGACCGCAGCCGCACGTTCTCGCCCGGAGCTGCCCTTCGGTTCATCTATGCGCGCGACCTGCGCGTGTTGTCGGTCCGGTTCCGCGATCTCGGTGACGGCGCCGTGAGTTTTGAGATCGGTACACGCGATGCGACGGTGAGTGCGTGTGACTTCCTGCGTGTCGGATCCAACGCGGTCCAGGTTGGCCGAATTCCCGCCTACACCGGCATAGGCCATCCGATGCACGCCGACTTTGCTGATTCGCGGTCCCAGGTCGACGAGCGCGGCGTCATTCCCGGCGCGCAGGAGCTGTGGGATCGCAGCCAACGTCTCACACCCGAGGCGCCCGCTCAGGTGATGGTCGCCGACAACACCTTCATTGACTGCGGCCACCTTGACTACGGGAGCGTCGCCGTGTGTTTGACCTACGCCCACCACGTCACGATCGAGCACAACCTCTTCCGCAACCTGCCCTATTCCGCCATCAATGTCGGCTGGCGCTGGGCGCCAGGGCTGTCCAACGCGCACAGCAACCTGATTCGTCGCAACCGCATCGACGGCATCGTGCGTCAGGCGGGCGACGGCGCGGGCGTCTATCTCGTTGGCGAGCAACCTGGCACCCGTGTGCTGGAGAACTATGTCACCGACAGCGGCCGCAACTACTGGTCACATGGCATCTATCCCGACGAGTTCAGCGACCATATGGAGATTGCGGGCAATTACATTGCGGGCGTCCTTGATCACTCGATCTTCATGCACAAGAATGGGCCGAATCAAGCTGTGCACGCGAACAACGGTGAGTCGGGCCCGACTGCCATCAACGGGACCACGGCTCGCGGCACGCGATGGTCGAAATTCTCGCCCGAGCGCACTCCACCCGATCCCTCCCTCTACGGCCCGCGCCGTCCCCTTTCGCCATGAACCTGAGTCACCTGATCGACGGCAAACCGTTTGAGTCCGGCACCGCCCGCTGGGGCGATGTCTTCAACCCCTCGCGTGGCGAGGTCATTGCCCGCGTGCCCATGGGCGGTGCGGCTGAGGTCGATGCCGCGGTGCAGGCTGCCGGCCGCGCCTTCCGCACCTGGTCCGTGCTCCCGGTGCCGCGGCGCGCGAGTGTGCTGTTTGAATACAAGCGTCTGTTGGAACAGCACGCGGATGAACTGGCCCGCCTGGTGACGCGCGAGAATGGCAAGACCCTCGACGAGGCGCGCGGTGATGTGCGGCGCGGGATCGAGGTGGTCGATTTTGCCTGTGGCGTTGCGCAGTTGACGAAGGGCGAGAGCCTGCCGCAGGTCGCCGAGCAGATCGACGCGGTGACGATGCGCGAACCGATCGGCGTCTGCGCCGGAATCACGCCATTCAACTTTCCGGCGATGGTTCCCATGTGGATGTTCCCATTGGCCATCGCCTGTGGCAATACGTTCGTGCTCAAGCCGAGCGAGAAAGTGCCCCTCACCGCGCTCCGGCTGGCTGAACTCTTTTCCGCGGCCGGACTTCCGCCGGGGGTGTTCAATGTGGTGCATGGCGGCCGTGAGGTCGTGGATGCGCTCTGCACGCACCCGGGCGTTGCGGCCGTCAGTTTTGTGGGATCGTCCGGGGTGGCGAAACATGTCTATACGCTGGCCAGCGCGCAGGGAAAGCGGTGCCAGGCCGCCGGCGGAGCGAAGAATGTCCTTCTTGTCATGCCCGATGCCGAGCCGGACTCCACCCTGCGCGCCATCCTTGGTTCCTCCTTCGGTTGCGCTGGACAGCGCTGCATGGCCGGCTCCGTGCTCATGGGCGTGGGCCGCAAGACAGCCGATGCCTGGCGCGAACACGTCAGCAGCGCGCTGGCCGGACTCAAGCTCGACGACACCAGCGCCAACGACGCTGCCGGCATGGGACCGGTCATCGACCGAGTGGCCCAGAAACGAGTCGTCGGCGTGGTCGATGCCGCGGCCGCGGCCGGCGCAGACCTGGCCTACCGCGGCGCGGCGCCTGAACGCGGATTCTTTGTCGGTCCAACGCTGCTTGACCGTGTCGAGCCGCAGATGTCCGTCTTCCAGGAGGAGGTTTTCGGTCCTGTGCTTTCGCTCGTGCGACCGGAGACACTCGACGAGGCGATCGCGACGATGAACCGGTTGAGTTTTGGCAATGGCGCTAGCATCTTCACCAGCAGTGGCGCCGCCGCCCGGCAGTTCACCCGCGAAATCCAGTGCGGCATGTTGGGAATCAATGTCGGCGTTCCCGCGCCGATGGCGCTCTTCTCCTTCAGCGGTTGGAACGCGTCCTTCTATGGTGATCTTCACGTCCAGGGCGCAGAGGGCGTGCTCTTCTACACGCGGCAACGCGTCGTCCTTTCCCGTTGGGACAAGGGTTACGTGCGGGCCCAGGGTTGGTGACCCCGTCGCTGTCACGTGTGCTCATGATCTCCCAGTTCAATGTTCCCTCCACGATCATCACCGGCGCCGGCGCGGTGAAGGAGCTGGCACCGCAGTTGCAGCGCCGCGGGCTGAAGCGCGTGCTGCTGGTCACCGACGCCTTCATGGTGTCGAGCGGCCTCGCGCCGCGCGTGGTGGCCGACCTCGCCGCCGCCGGAGTTGCGGTTGACGTTTTTGCCGATGTCCAACCTGATCCGAGTGAGGACAACGTCCTCGCGGGTTTCGCCCGGCTTCAGACGGCAGGTGCCCAGGCCGTGGTTGCCCTGGGCGGTGGCAGTCCGATTGACTGTGCCAAGGTCATTGCCGTGCTTCCGACCAATCCCCCGCCGCTGGCCCGCTTCATGGGTCGGCACCAGGTGCCCAATCCTGGGTTGCCGCTCTTCGTCCTTCCGACCACGGCTGGCACTGGCAGCGAGGTCACCAAGGTGGCGGTGATCACGGATACGGGGCGCGACGTGAAGATGATGATGCTGGATGCGCACCTGCTGCCGACGGTGGCATTGGTCGATTATGAACTCACCCTCAGCATGCCGGCGGCGCTGACAGCGGCGGTCGGAGTCGATACGCTGACCCACGGCATCGAGGCCTTTGTGTCCCGGTTGGCGACACCGCTGACCGATCCGCTGGCGCTTTCCTGTATCCGGCTCGTGGGTGAACACCTGGAGACCGCCTGGCATGAACCGGGTCACCGGGCAGCACGTGAAGGCATGATGCTGGCGGCGACCCAGGGGGGCATGGCCTTTGCCAACAGCAGCGTCGCGCTTGTTCATGGCATGAGCCGGCCGATTGGCGCGCTGTTTCACGTGCCGCATGGGATCTCGAATGCCATGCTCCTGCCGACGGTCACGCGGTTCTCGGTGGACGGTGCGCCTGATCGTTATGCCACCGTGGCGCGAACGCTGGGTTGGGCGCAGCCGGAAACCGAGGACAATGACGCGGCTGCGTCTTTGGCGGACGGACTCGAGGCGCTCAACCGGCGGCTCAACATTCCCCGCCTTCGCGACTACCCGCGGATGGAGGAAGGCCGTTTCCGTGCGCTGCTTGAGAAAATGGCGGGAGATGCCCTTGCATCGGGCAGTCCCCAGAACAACCCCGTTGTGCCCACGGCCGGACAGATTGTGGAGCTGTACCGGCAGGCCTGGTGAAGTCATGATCGTGAAATCCCGGTCATTGACGAATGGTGCGGTGGGACCCCGGCGAGGTGACCGTTGCCTTGGCCTGCTTGCGGGCATCCTGGCCCTGTCCAGTCCCTCGTTGCCCGGGCAGGGCTACCTCGAGTTGGAGGTCGCCGCTTCGAATCCCGTGCGGATCGAGCAGGCGAGGGAGCTGGATGCCTACATCCAGTCACAGCTTCGTGACCGCTCCGCGCGGGCGACGCTTTTTGCTCCCGACTACTCGTCGCCCGAGGCCTATGTTCGTTCGGCGGCCGCCTACCGTGAGGCGTTCGCCCGTGCGATGGGTTACCCTCCGCCGGGTGCGGCCCCGGCGGAACCCGCGCGGTTTGAGCCCTTGGGTGAGGACGAGCTGGGCGTCTACCGGCGGGCGTTCATCCCGGTTTTGCCTGGGGTGCAGGCCACGGGCATCTACATCGTGCCGAGGCGGCGAGCGGGCCCGGTCCCTCTGATCGTGGCGCAGCACGGAGGTGCCGGTTCACCGGACCTGGCGTTGTTCCACGGTGGGTCAAACTACCATGACATGGTGCGCGGAGCGGTGAAGCGCGGCTATGCCGTATTCGCTCCTCAGTTGCTGTTCTCGACTCCTGGCCTGCCCAAGGAGAACCGACGCGACACCGACCGCCGGCTGCGTTTGCTGGGCACGTCGATCACCGCGGTGGAGGTGGCGAAGATTGTGCGGTCCCTCGACACCTTGCTGGCCAGGCCGGAACTGGATCCGTCCCGGGTGGCCATGATCGGGTTGTCCTATGGTGGATACTACACGCAGGTGGTCACGGCGCTGGAACCGCGGATCAAGGTGGCGGTGGGCAGTGGGTACTTCGGCGTGAACGAGGGACGGCATGCGGAAAACGAACTTTCCATTCCCTCCGACCTTGAGTTTTCCGGACGCATGACGCTCTTCCGCGATCCCGATCTGGTGGCGCTGATCTGTCCCCGTCCACTTCAGCTGCAGGCGGGCGACCGCGATGCAGTCCATCATTGGCAGCCTGGGCAGGCGCTGGCGGCGGAGGCCGCGGACTACTACCGAAAAGTCGGCCGGGCCGAGGCCTTTGAGCACCGGATCTTCGCGGGCGGCCACGAGTTCAGCGACGAACTGGCCTGGGCGTTCGTGGCGCGGCACCTCTGACGCAAGGGCGTTGGCGTTGAGTGGGTCGCCATGTGGGGAGGGCGTTGTTTTCCTCTGGTATTGGGCGAGGGGGATGGGCAGGCTCCGGAAGCGAAACGCTTGCGGCGGGTTAACTGCGATCCCTGCCTTGCCTCCATGGATGAACGCTTGTCACCGGGATTGACCTACCGTCGGCGGATGCTCGCACGGGGCTGGATCGTGCTGCTTCCGCTGGTGGTCGGCTTGTGGTTCCTGCTGCAGAGGGTGCGGATCGAGCAGCAGGGACTGGAACGAGCGATCCGCGACGCGCAGTTCGTAGTACAGAGGCTTGAGGCGGAATCCACCCCGGGTGGGCCTCCCGCGGGCGTTGCCTTGATCCCCGAAACCAAGCCCAGTCCCCTTTCCCCGGCGGAGCCGAAACGGCCGCCCGGGTTCAGTGACCGCGACGTCCTCGGTGACCCGGAGCTGGGCTCGGCGGTGGCCCGGCGACATCGCCGCTACGCGCTGGCGAACTACCGTCGGGCGATCGATTCGCTGGAGCTCACGGCCCCGGAAAGGGCCCGGTTGAAGGAATTGATCGCGGAGCGATGGCTGGCGCGCGAGGATGCCCGGGAGATGCTGCGGCGGCTCGGAAACCTCTCACCCGAACAGGCGGCCAAGGCGACGGCAGAGGCGCAGGCCGAGACCGATGCCTCGATGCGTTCGCTGTTGGGCGATGAGCGGTATGCCCGACTCAAGGAGAACTACGAATTGATCTCTGAGAAAGGGATGGATTGGCAGCGAGTCACGGGGTTCTGGGACGCTGGAGTGCCGGTTTCGGAGAGCCAGCAGCTTGAGCTCGTGCGTGCGCGTCGCGAAATCCGGCAGCGACTGGGAGAAGGCGAGGAGAACGGGCGCGATCCCGCCACGGGATTCAAGCAATCCGAGACCCTGCTCCTGCAGGCGGCCGTGAAATTCCTGTCTCCGGCGCAGCTTGAGTTCTTGCGGGAGGAGTGGCGGCTGGAGGCCCGGCTCGCGCAGGCCTCCCGAGAGGTCGAAGCGCTGCGAAATCAGGAACGCGGGTTGCCTCGCTGACGTCATGCATCGCGTTCACCTTCCTTTGAGCCTGGCGCTCCTCGTGGTTGCAGCCGCACTGGTGGCGGCGATCTGGATGCAGAGGAATGAGCAGAGCCAAAAGCAGTTGACCCTGGATCGCGAAACCCGGCGGATCGCCGCGCTGCGGGCGCGGGCCGAAGCGACGGCGAACCGGCCCAAATCGGGCCTCGGTCCTGGGTCCCTTCCTCCGGGAGCATCTGCGCCGGCAGTGAACCCGACCCTGCGCGCGGCCATCGTCGCCCGCGACGAAGTGCGCAAGGAGGTCGCCCGCCGTGCGGAACGTCGCCAGGTGCTCAACCGCTACCTCGCGGGCATGAACGCCCTTGCACTTCCGCCGGCAACGCTGTCCGCGCTGAAGCATCTGCTGGTGAGTCACGCCGCGACACCCGTCGCTGCGCCCGGTGTCTCTTTGGCCGAGTACAGGCGTGCCTATCAGGCGGCGGAGACCGCGCTCCGGCACCAGGTGGGAGGACTGATCGGCCCCGACGCCGCCGAGGTGCTCATGGCGTCCGCAATTGAGGACTCGCTCGATTGGACGCTTGGCACGGATTTGTGGGATGCGGGAGTGCCGCTTGAACCGCATCAGACGGAGGTGCTGGCCCAGGCTGCTCTGCGATCCGGGTATAGTCCCGCAGTGTCGACGATCGAAGTGAGTGGAGAAAGTACGCCGGATCCGGTTACGGGTATCACGACAAGCGATACACGATTCCTGCTCGCGCTTCGACCCTACTTCACGCCGGCCCAGCTGGAGGCGATCACCCGAAGCTTGCGCGAAGAGCACGCGTACATTCGTGCCATGCGCGCGTATCGAGAGAAGCGCCGCTTGTCCGCGGAAGGTTCGAAGTGAGCGAGTGAGTCGGCTTTCCCCGGGGATGCGGCGGAATGCATGGGGCGGTTGGGGTCGAACGGCACGGGAGTGCGCCCCATGTGTGGTGACGAGGCGCAGGAAAATCACCGATGGGGAATATGGGGTTTGCCAACCGGAACGTTCCGCGCGACGGCGTTTCTACCCTCCCGTCCTGAAAAGAACATTCACCCTCAACTCAAAACTCCCATGCCGTCCGATTCACTGAAGACTATCCTGATCGAAGAAATCAAGGACCTCTACCATGCCGAGGGGCAGCTGGTGAAGGCCCTGCCGAAACTGGCCGACGCCGCCATCAATCCGCGCCTTAAGGAAGGTCTGCTTCATCACCTGGAGGAGACCAGAGGACAAGTGACCCGCCTTGAGCAGGTGTTTGAACAGTTGCAGGTGCCGGTGAAGGCCAAGACCTGTCCGGCCATGAAAGGTCTGATCGAAGAAGCCAATGAACGCATTTCGGAGCATGAGTCCGGACCCTTGCGCGACGCCCTTATCATCGGAGCCGCGCAACGGGTGGAGCACTACGAGATTGCCGCATACGGGACGGCACGCGCCTATGCGGAGGAACTGGGGGAAGACCGTATCGCCGCGCTCCTCGACGAAACGCTGGAAGAGGAGGGTGCCGCCGACCGGAAGCTCACAGAGATCTCCGAAACGGTGAATAGCGACGCGTGTGCCCCGGCCGGCGACTTGGCGGGATAGCGTCGGGGCGAGGTCACGCCGATGGAAGTCCGCGTGGGTTCTCTTTCCCCGGATGCAGACCAGCGAGGGCTGCGGGTGTACCTCGATTAGACCTGGAAGGTATTCGGCCCACACTCCACCGGGGCAATCCGGACGACGGCAGAAAGCTCGCCGGATTGCCGCGGTGCTCCCGGAGAATGCAGGACGGTCCGCACTTCATTGGCGTTTGCGGGGTAGGGCCAGCTGGACTGGAACCGTCGCAACGGAATACCTTCGCACCGGCAATTTCTCGCCTGCATGGCCCCGGACTTGCAGTGTGCGAGGCGTGAAAATTGCGGTGATCGAAGATGAAGCCATGGTGAGGAGCATGGTGTGCCTGATTTGCCGTCAGCATCCGGCGTGTGAGCAGGTTGCCGAGGCGCCGAACGGAGCGGCGGGATTGACCCTGTGTGAGTCGCTCCGCCCTGATCTGGTGCTGTTGGACATCGACCTTCCGGACGCCGACGGCCTGGATCTCATCGACCGTATTTCCGGGGTCGTGCCGGCCGCGCGCATCGTCGTCCTGTCGGCACGAACGGACGATTTTTCCCTGCACCGTTGTTTTTCCCGCCACCTGCATGGCTTCATCGACAAGAATGAACAGCCGATCGACGCGGTGCCGGAGGCGATTGACGCCGCCGCCCAGGGTCGCACGTATTTCTCGCCAGCGGTGACGCGGGCGCGGGCTGCACTCCGCGACAACCCGAACGCGTTCTCAAAACTGCTTTCGGAACGGGAGCAGAACCTCCTGCGGCTCTTCGGGCTGGGATTGAGCAACGACGAAATTGCGCGAAGAGTCAGCCTGAGTGTGATGACGGTGCAGAACCACCGACGCAACATCCTTGGCAAGCTTGGCCTTCACAGCACGCCTGAACTCATCCGCTACGCGGCGGAACGCGGCTTTACGCGGTTTCGTCCCTCGCCCCGGGGCGGGTCTGACCGGTCGGAGCCGGCTCTGCGGACCGCGCCGCCTTATCCAGCCAGGTC
>JAEUGZ010000616.1 GCA_016794725.1 Opitutaceae bacterium
CGAGGCCGCGACGGGACCAACCGGTCCCGCCTCCGTTGCCCGATTTCTTCACGCCACGCCAATCCCCGCAGGGTCGGCGACCCCACCTCCATCCAACCCACGCTTGCTCCTCCGTTGGAGGTGGCCTCGGCGAGGCCGCGACGGGACCAACCGGTCCCGCCTCCGTTGCCCGATTTCTTCACGCCTCGCCAATCCCCGCGGGGTCGGCGACCCCACCTCCAACGGGTGCTCTCCTTTGCCTGCGCTTAGGGTGGCGCGCCTGGACTACCGACTCCCTCAAGCCGAGGTCGGCTCGAGGTCTTCGATGGTCTGCAATTCGGGCACGACCTCGACCGGAGCGGTGGGCTGGGTGGCGATCCCGGAAAACGCATTGAAGCGATCCACGGCCACGCGCAACTGCGCCGACTGGCTCGACAACTCGCTGGCGGCACTGGCCGATTCTTCGGCGCTGGCGGCGTTCGACTGCGTGACCTTGTCCATTTCGGTGATGGCACGGGTGACCTGCTCGATGCCCTGCGACTGTTCGCCGGACGCCGTGGCAATCTCGGCCACAAGGGTGTCCATGTTGCGGACCTGACCCACAATCTGGCCCAGCATGACCGAGACTTCGCTGCTGATGGCCGCGCCTTCGTCACTCTTGCGCAGCGCCTGCTCGATCTTCTGCGTCGTCTCACGCGCCGCGGTGGCGGAGCGCTGGGCGAGGGCCCGGACCTCATCGGCGACGACCGCAAAGCCGGCCCCTGCCTCACCTGCCCGCGCCGCTTCGACCGCGGCGTTCAGGGCGAGGATGTTGGTCTGAAAGGCAATTTCGTCGATCGTCTTGATGATCTTTGAGATCTCGGCACTGGACGCCTTGATGCCGTCCATGGCCGCAGTCATGCGCTGCACGCCGCCCGCACCGGCTTCCACCGACGCGCGCGTTTCCCCCGCGATCCGTTTTGCGTTGGCGGCAGAGTCTGCATTACGGCGGGTCATGCTCGCCATTTCCTCGAGCGACGCACTCGTCTCTTCAAGCGATGCGGCCTGTTGATTGGCCCCATCCGCCAGCTGGGTGCTGGTTGAAGAGAAGCCGCCCGCCTTGCCCACAAGGTCCTCCGCCACCTCGGAGAGCACACGGGAAATCTCCGAAAGGTTGCGGGTGATGCGAGAGGAGAGCAGTCGCAGGATGACCACCGCCGTCAGCGCCAGACCGGCGATGACCGATCCGAGCAGAAGAGTGATGCGCAGATTGCGCGTCAGGATCTCGTGCGTTTCACCGCCATTGCGACGGGAAAGATCGAAGACAAACTGGCTCAGAGCGGAGAGCGAAGCCTCGATGCCGGCGTAGTTTTTGGCCACGTCGCCGTCGAGAATCTTCATTGCCTCGTCAAATTCATTCGCCTTGAGCGCCTTCTGCAGACGCTCGACCGACGAGTCATACGCCTGGATCGCGGTCGTCAGGTTCTGCAGCAGCGCCGGCGCCTCCGGAGAGTCGAGCCGGGAGGCGAGCTCCTGTGCATGCTCGGTGACGTGCTTCCGAAATCCGGTCGCCGCCGCCAGTTTCCGCGTCTGGGTTTCCTCATCACGCCCGGTCACAAACTCCAGGTTGGAGAGGTTGTACTTCAGGGTCGCTTCCTGCACCCCCGCGAGCGCTTCAAGCGCGGGAAGCAGACGACCGCTCAGCTCGGCGCTGCGGGTGGAACCCGTGCGCGAAAGCTGATACGAGGTCGCTCCCAGCACCATAATGAGGGCCGCCAGGAAAACGAACCCCAACGTCACGCCGAGGAACGCTCGCTTGAGATTGAGGGTGGAGACAGACTTGGTCTGAGGAGTCGACATGAGAGGTGGGAAGCAGTCCAGATTGAGACTAGGCGCCCGGAGTCAGCACCGCGACCGTGGCGTCTGCGACGCCGGAGTCGATGAAGCCGATCGCACCCGGGGTCTCGGCGACGAACTTGCGAAGGTCCTCCTCCTTGTCGAAGGCCTTCGGAGCGGTGCCGCCACCGGTCATGGCGAGGCGCCGCCAGTGGTTGTTGAACTGGCTGACCGACATTTCCACGGAGGCCTTGAAAAAGTCCTCGGCGAGCGGGCCGGCCTTGAGCACAGCCAGCGTGACGCGACCGGCACCGTCCCAGGAAACCTTCTTGCCCAGGAAAACGGCTTTGACCGTGGCGCTGTCGAGCTTTTCGGCGGCGACGTTCTTGTTGCCGATCAGCGCCGGTGCGGCGCCGGCCACGGTCGCCGAAACGACCGCCAGCAACAGACTGAACTTGAGAAATCGAATAGTCATGGGAGTGATCCTGGTTTCTTTGAGGGAAGACAGGAGCCTTAGAACACCAGCGTGGTCTTCGCCGCGAAGAACGTGGTGCGATCCTTGAGCGTGCGATTCGGGGTGCGCACCGTATTGAATAGATTGTATCCACCATCGATCGAGTGACCCTCGAGCTTCAGCGTCACGTGCTCGTTGAGATCAAAACGCACGCTCAGTGCCCAATCCCGGTTGTACGTTGCCTTGTTTGGCGTTCCGGCAGCCGGCTTCTTGTTTTCCTGGCTGGAATAGTACGTGCCGACCTCCCAGCGATCATTCAGGCGGCGGGCAACCGAAGCATACCAATTGTGCACCACGCTTTTGCCCAGCTGGTTTCCAAAAGGAGTACCAACCACGGTGTCCCCGCCCGCCTTCTGCCATTCACCGGCCAGTGTCCAAAGTCCCACGGCATACTCGGTGGAGAGAGTGATATAGTCATAGCGCTTCAAAAGGAGCGATACATTGCCCGCAGGATACGCGGCAAACTTGCCGTTGGCGTAAAGCGCATCGAGAGCGGAGTAGGAGGCACAGAACTTGAGACCGTTGACCGGCGAATTCCACACCAGATGCGCACCATAGGTGCTGTCCATGCCCAACTCGGTCACTCCGGGAGCGGCATAAAGCGAAGTGGTATTGAAGAAATCCGCGACGCCCTGTTCCGGGTTCATCGGGATGTCACCGTAGAAGGCCTTGTAGTCAAGGCTGCCACCCTTGCCGACATTGACCGTACCGTAAACCATGCCGCCGTTGAAGGACGAATTGAAGTCGCGCACCACCGGATTGTAGAGAGCGAAGGGAAGGAAAACAAACGGACGGATCACGTCGAGATCGAGCGCCTCACCGTAAAGACCCTTTGGATACTTGACCCGGCCCACGCGTACACCGAACTCCTGCCGAATGTTGTAGTCCACCACAGCCCAGTCGAGCTTGATCTTGTCATCACCGTAGTTGCCGAGGCGTTGGGCAAAGGCTTGCGCACCGATGCGAAGGTGAGCGCCCACCGTAGTCGACACGTTGACTGCGGCTTCGCGGAAGTCCGCGGTGCCGCTGGAATTTTCGAACGGATAGTTGTTTCCGTTGGTATCGATATAACCCTGACTGAAAAAGCCGCCCACCTGGACGTTCCGCTCGCCGACGGAGACGGCGGCTTGCGAGACAGAAACCAAGGTGAGGGCGATCGAGGCAGCTTTAGCGATTTGATTAAAGTTCATTAGTTTGCGAGGATGGAACATCGTGCACTCCGTTTCGTCCCTCTGCGCACTCGGCTTAAGTTCCGGCGGCTAAGGAAAATTCTGAGCCGGCGGAATACCGGCCGGCTTCGGACTATTGCTAATCTGCCTCAATACAACCAGTTACACGGGCAGAAAAAAGGCCGGCTCTTGGAGCCGGCCGCGAAAGGCTGCCTACCGGGAAAGACGCTGATCGTCTAGGAATCGGAGCGGGAGCCCACGAGTTCGGTGATCTTGATGCCAAAGCTGTCCTCGACAACGACGACTTCGCCGTAGGCCACCAACTTGTCGTTCACATAGAGTCCGACCGGATCGCTTGCCTGCTGGTTGAGCTGGATGACGGTGCCGGGGGACAGTTCCAGCACTTCGCGCATGGGAAGGTGGCAGGATCCAAGTTGGACCGTGACCTTGACTTTGACGTCCAGCACGAGATCGAGAGTCTTATCTTCCATGGGATTTTTGCTTTAAAGGATGATCGTCGGAAATCTTCTTCACCAGTTTCACGACCACGCGGTCGCTATCCAGTCCGACCGTACCGACAAATTTTGGCGTACCGTTCAGCGTGACCTGGGTGCGCTCCACAATATCCGGCGGCATCTCAATGACGTCGCCCACCCGCAGCTGGGTCAGCTCGCGAAGTGACAGTTCAAACGCATCCCACTCCGCCCGTACCGGCATGGAGATGTGCTCGTAGATCGGTTTCCACTCGGCCTTGGCCGGCTTCGCGTCGGGCGTGGTGTCCTTGTCGCGGCTCGCCTGCATGGACTTCACCAGCGGCTCAATGGTGTAATATGGGATGCCGATCTGCATCTGCTCGGAGCAGTCGCCGAAACCGACCTCCATGGTGAGCGCGAGCATGACGGCATCCTTGGGCGAAGTCTGCAGGAACCGGCCGTTGTTTTCGTGTCCAATGACGGCGGGGTGCAGCTCCTTCTGTCCCTTCCACTGTGCGCACCACTCCTCGAGCACAATGCGAATGACATCCTCCAGCAGCGCCACTTCGATTTCCGTCAGGTAGCGCTCCAGTTTGACCGAGTGACCGTGACCGCCGAGCATGCGATCAACCAGGGTCAGGGCGAGGCGGGGATTGAGATCGAGGATGCCCACGCCCATGAGCGGCTCGGTCTTGAAAAGGCAAAGGTGGGTGGGACTGGGCAGCGACTCCGTGAACTTGGTGTACGCCAGCGTCGTCAGCTTCGACATCTTGAGCGTGAACTCCATCCGGAGAAAGAGGGAGAGTCGCGCCGAGAGGTAGCGGATAAAGTCCTCGTGCAGCAGACGCAGCCGACGCAATTCAACCTCGGTGAGGAAGACCGGATTGCGGAAGTCATAGACCTCGATCTTCGGGGCCGTGGCGGCATCCATCTGCCGGCCGTCGGAGCGATAGACGCGCTGCTTCGGCGGCTCGGTCGCCTGCGCGAGCAAGCGATCGATTTCGCTTTGGTCAAGGACCTCGGAAATGGGATTGTCAGCGGCCATGGACGTGACGCCGGGTCACTGCACAACGAAGTCGGAAAAGTAGATCTGCTCGGCCACCTTGCGTCCCAGGGCCTGGTTGTAGGCGGCGCCCAGCTTTTCCCGAATGATGTTCTTGGCTCCTGCTTCCTCGAGATCCGAGAGCGTCAGGGCCGAGAGCACATTGAGGGATACGTCCAGCATGCGGGGCTTGTTGGCCTCGAACTGGGCGCGCAGAGTCGGGTCGGCGCCAGTGACCAGGAAGGAGGTCTTGAGGTAGCGCGTTCCCATGGTCCCTGCCAGATTGACGACGACATTCTCAAAGGCGTAGGTGTTGCCGGCGCCGGCTGGCGACTCGCCCTTCTTGCCGTGACCGCCTTTTTCCGCCTTGGCGGGCGCGTGTTCGCCGCCGCCGTGCTCGGCGGGTGCGGCTTCCCCGTGCGCAGCCTCGTCGGCTGGAGCGGAAAGCCCCTTCTTGAGCTGGGGAACAATCACAAACTGCGCAACCGCCCACGAAATTGCGGGGGCGAGCACAATGACCACCACCACCGGAATGAGGGTGCCCATCATGCCACCGGACTTTTTCGGTGCTGCCGCGTCGGCGGGTGCCGCGGCGGCGGCCGGAGGTGCTTCGGTCTTGGCTGCCATGGTCAGAGAAGAGTCGCGAGGCGTTGAATCAACGCTTCAGGTTGACGATGTCCTCAAGCACGCTGTCCGAAACCGTGACCAGTCGTGAGCTGGCCTGGAACGAACGCTGCATCGTGATCATGTTCGCAAACTCCTCGGTCAGGTCGACATTCGACAACTCGAGGGTGCCGGACTCGATCGCGCCCAGGCCGTTGGTGCCGGGGGCGTTGTTCGCGGCGGTCAAGGCGTCGCCGCCGATCGGGCCGGCGGTGAGCATGCCCGTGAAAAGGTTGTCGCCCGCTTTGGACAACGCCGTCGGGTCTGCGAAGTTCTGAAGGAGGACGCGATTGGTCGTGGTAGCCGAACCGTCGGAGTAAAACTCAATGAGGTTGCCGGCCCGGTCGACCGTGATCGACTGAAGCTGAGTGCCCACCGGCGGCGTGCCGAGTTTGATGTCACCCACCGTCGCGGGCGCCGCCAGCGTGGTGCCGCCGGTCAGGCCCTGCACGCGGTATCCTTGGGGAGTGATCAGGTAGCCGGTATCATCGAGCCGGAGCGCACCGGCGCGGGTGACGTACTCCTGGGTGTCAGCCGGATTGATGACGCGGAAGAAGCCGTTGCCGGAAATACCGAGATCGGTCGTCACTCCGGTGGTGTTCAAGGCACCCTGCGAATAGCGGGCGGTGATTCCGCTCAGTTTGACGCCCGTGCCCACCTGGGTGGCCGGCGTGTTGGAGGTGGTCGCCGTGGACGGCGCCGAGCTGCGCAGCATGTTGCTGAAGCTGTCGGCGAACGTCGCACGGGAGCCTTTGTAGCCGATCGTATTGACGTTGGCGATATTGTTGCCGATGACTTCAAGGCCCTTGGTGAAGCTGCGGAGGGCGCTGACGCCGGAGGTGAGAGTACCGATGAGTGACATGAGCAGGCGGAGGGTTGACGAGCGTTGGTGGGTTGTGAAGGGACTGTTTGAAAAGGGGATCAGGTGGAGGGAACCGTCTCGACGACGGGAGGCATCTCGACCTTGGTGACCGCGGCGTACGGGTAGAGCGCGCCGTCGATGAGCAGCCGCGGCGTGGTCGTGGTGCTGTCCACCGCGGAAACGAGCCCGGTGACGGTGGCACCCGTGCTGTCCATCACCGTGACCTGCCGGCCAAGCAGGCCGCCGGCGGCGTTCAGCTCACTGTTGGCGCGAAGCGAGGCGAACTCCTTGGACAACTGGGTGGTCTGCTCCAGGCTGGTGAACTGCGCCATCTGGGCGATGAAGGCGGTGTCTTCCATGGGTTTCATGGGATCCTGGTGTGCAAGCTGCACCGTGATGAGCTTGAGGAAATCATCCTGGCCCAGCGTCTGCTTCGGGATGCGCGCCTGAACGGCGGCATCATTCTGGGTCGCGGAGGAGTTGGAGGTGGACGAGATTTGCATGACTCAGGCGAAGGCGTGAAGACGAAGGGAGGTTGCAGTGGATGCGGGGATACGGACCTCGGTCACTGGGGCGGTGGTGGTGGCATTCCGCGAAGACATCTGGCCCGGAAAAGAGGCCTGAGTCTCGGATTGGCGCGACTGTGCGAACTGACGGGCGGTGTCACCTCCGGACGAAAAATCCTGACCACCGGGCATGCCACCCGAGGAAGGCGAAGCGGGAGCGGTGAACACGGGATCCGCGACCCGATAGGGCTTCTGGTCGGACGTCGAGGCCACATGCACCTGCCAGGCGGCGGCGAGGCGTTCACGGAGCTCAGGCGAATCGGTCTGGAAAGTCGCCGTGACTTCACCTTCCCGATACTCCACCCGCACCGCAACTCCCACGTCGTCGAGGTTGAGTTTGAAATTCACACTCGGTCGATCCGTGGCCCAGAGCTTGTCGGCAGCATCGATCACGTCCCGCACACCCTGAGCCGTTGACATTGGCGCGGCGGATGAAGCTGTTTCGCGGGAAAATCCAGCCAGTTCGCCGCTCATCAGAGATCCCGTGCCCATCAAGGAGGAAATACTTTCCTCCCGAACCGACGGTTTCCGAACAAAGCTGGCTTCTGGATGCATGAGAGGCCTCTGTTCTGCAGCTTCGGTGCCAAGGGTGAATTTGTTCACCACAAACTCCTGTTTACCAGATACTACTGTGTTTATTTTCGATTCCAAGCCTGAGCGGGCCCGTTGATAGGCCCGGTTCGGAGCCGCGGTCGAGGCGTCCGCGGCAAATTTTTCCGTCACCCTCGCGGCAGCCCCTCGGAGGACAGGCGCCGTCGCCGACATCGTCGCCAGGGGAGTCGGAGCGCTCGCGGCCGTACCGGCAGAGATTTCCTCGCTCAGTTCCAGGGCTGCGGTTTCAAGTGCAACCAAGGGTTCAACCTCGCTGGCTGTATCAACCGCCGGGATCGACTGGACCGGAGAAAACTTTTCCCGCGAGGGCGTCCACGCCGGAGCAACCGCACCGGTTTTGGCCGGGTGTGCTTCAAAAGAAAGCGAATCGCGCACGGACATGGGCAGACGCCGCCAGGCAGATTCACTGTCCAAGGTCGGAAAGGCCTCCGCCGTTGCTTCGACCGGATCGGACGTTTCGGAAAGCTCGCTCAGCCGCACCCGTCCCGGTACGGACCCAGGGGCTGCCACGGCTATCGCCCGGTCGGACATCGGCCGCGTCATCGCCGTGGCGAAGCGTAAGGGGCGAACAACCGGCGTCTCTTTCGCACTGCGCGGGGCCACCGCGGCCTCTAGGGCAACCGCCCTGTCGTCCTCACTCCCTGTGGAGGATGGTGACGTCGCAACCGGGGCCGCAGGCGAGGCGACGGAAACGACGGGCTCGGCGCGCACCAGCGCGACGGCCTTCTCACCGTCGCCTGGGTCGGCCGCCGTGGTTTCGCTCGCTGCCGTCCCGGTCAAACCGGCATTCGCGACGGCCACCGGAGTGGCGTCTGAGCGGGGGACTGCGGCGTTGAGCGATGCTGGGGACCGTCCCGGTGTGCGGAGAGCCTGGTCAATGCCCGGAGTGGCGCGCACCGCTTCGCTCCGTGCGATGCCGCGATTGGAATTCGCTCCTGCATCACCGTGCTTCGCTATCACCGGCACGGGTAAAGAGGCAGGATCTGCCGAGTGCGCGGCCGCGGTGTCGCCGCGTACCGCATTCACCGGCGACGGCAATTCGTCGCTTCCGGGGGAACGTGCGCCCTGGATCGGACGGAAGCCAAAACCGCGAGCAGTCCCTTCGAGGGAGCGAGCCGCAGGCCCGCCCTCTGCCTTCATCCGCCCCTTCCCCTCTCGCGACTTGCCCGAAGCGGAAGCCACCACCGGCTGGTCGGTCGCAAGGTCCGTTTCCGTCCGAGTCTGCTTTTCCGCCGGGGAGAACGCTTTCTCCGATGAACGGGATTCCGACTGGCGGTAAGCCCGGTTCGCACCTTGCGGGCGATCGGAAGAAACCGAGGCCCCCGACGGATCCGGCGTTTCACTTGAAGTGGACGATTCAACCGAGCTTTGAGTCGCTTCCGGCGCGAGGAACTCCTGCTTTTCCACGACCACCGGAACAGGCAGTACCGGAAGAGGGACCGCCAGGAGTGCGGGCTGATTGTCCTCGATCAACGGCATCGGGACGGGAGAAACCGCGGTTTCTTCGCCAGTCAGCGCGACCTCGTCCGAACTCGGTGTCTCGATCTCATCACTCTCCGACTCCACCTCCGCACACAGATCACCTTCAGTCATGGCCGGAGCGGCGGACTCACCCTCGATCACACTTCGGCGGTGTTCAGGCAGGCCACCGGCCAGGCTGCGCGCCAGGACGGCCACGGGCGAAGCGGACGAAGCGTGCGAAAAATCATGACGACTGAAACCGGGGCGTCCGGGTCCGAATTCGTTCCCGGTCACCTCCGCAGCGGGCGCGCCGAACGCGGAATCCACTTGAAGGACGGGTAAAACCGATCGAGCCGGCTCGGAGACCACCCCGGGCTGAACAGCGACCGGGCCGCAGCGGTCCGGCGGAGAAACGACCGCCCCGGCGGCGGCGGGAGCGGTACCGGCCAGCACGCGGGCGAACGTCTGGAGTGGATCGCCCGCGACGGGGACGGCTGGGTCTGCGGAGATGCCAGCGGCATCCGTAAACGTGCCTTTGCAGGCAAGATCGAAAGGAAGAGCAGGAGCGGAGATCGACATAGGAGCACTCCGTCCATGGGTGCGACACGCGCCGTCCTTGGCGCGTCAGTGAAGCGGAAAAAACTCAGGGTGTGGCGGCGGTGCGGGCAGCTCGGAGGAGCCGCATGCGTTCGGAAAGGAGAGCGGCGCGTTTGACGACCGTGGGATCGGGCGACTTGCCCATTTCTTCAAAGAGTGCACTGACCTCGTCAGTCTTCATCAGCGAAAGCACCTTCACCACGGTCAACTGATCCATCTCGGCCAGAATGCTGACGGCCGCTTTGGGTGAGAGATTGCGAAAGGTATTGGAAAGGGTCTTCAGATTCTTGGCCTCGTCCGCCTTCACCTCGATCATCTTCTCGCCGATTTCGTTGCGCAGCGACTCGATCTGCTGACGCGTCTTGGTGAGTTCCTTCTGTTCGGACTCGAGCCGGGTTTCGCGCAGGGCCACGGCGTCTTCCCGTTGTTTGAGTGACGCCTTCTGTTCCTTCAGCTCCGATGCCAGGCCCTCAATCTCAATCGTCCAGAAGTCCCAGGGCTGCTCCGGCTTCTCCGGTTTGGACTTCTTTTCGCGTTTGGCCGCGGCCTCCTCAACCAAGGGCTTCGCCGCGGTCCAGACCACGCCGACGCTCGTACCCACGCCCATGATCAGGCCGAGGGCGATCAACACTACCGGATTGGCGAGAAGTTTCATGGTACCAAATGCTTTAGGCGGCGGCGGTCAGACTGCGGCCGGACCCATGGGGGCGGTCGTCCAGGGTGCGCTGCGCTTCGCGTTCTTCCTCGCGACGGTAATCCTGACGCGCTGTCTGCTCCAGTTTCTCGATCAGACGCAGGTCGCGCCGCGACTCAAGCCACTCGGCCCGCCGGGTTTCCCGTACGGCCACGGCCTTCTCCACGGCGACGGACGCATCGACTTCCTCGTTCACCACCTGTTGGTGGGAGTGCAGAAACGACAGCTGCTCCGCCGGCCGGAATGCCTTGCGCCGCTCGACCAGCAACACCCGCTCGAGGTCCGCCTTCTTCTGGCGGACACGCTCGAGATGCTCCTCGGCCACGGCCACGGCCTGCAACGCGCTGCTGAACGCCTCGCGCAGGCGCAGTTCCCGCGCTTCACGGACCACGGCCACGGACTTGAGAGGAAAGCGAAATTTCTTCATGGTCGATCAGGGTCAGCCAATGATCTGCTTCAACTGGGCAAAGGTCTTGGCTCGCTCGATACGCTCATCGACGGCCTGACGCAGGAATCCGCGCAGGGGATCGTGCAAGGCAACGGCCACGTCCAGGGCCGCATTCGTGCCTTTCTGGTAGGCTCCGATCGTGATCAGGTCCTCGTTCTTGCGGTAGTTGGCCAGGTGCTCCCGCGCGCGACCGGAGACACCGACTTCGTCGGGATGGCAGATGTCCCGCACGAGGCGTGACACGCTTTCCAATACATCGATCGCGGGATAATGATTGGCGTGGGCCAGCGCACGAGAGAGGACGATGTGACCGTCAAGAATACCGCGAACCGCATCCGCCACCGGCTCGTTCATATCATCGCCCTCCACCAGCACGGTGTAGAGCGCGGTGATGGTTCCGACCTCACCCGAACCCGCGCGCTCCAGCAGTCGGGGCAGCAGGGCAAACACACTTGGAGTATAACCACGCGTCGCGGGGGGTTCCCCGACGGCCAGGCCGATCTCGCGCTGAGCCATGGCGAAGCGGGTGACACTGTCCATCAGCAGCAGGACATTCGCACCGGTGTCACGATAAGCCTCGGCGATGGCGGTGGCCGTGTAGGCGGCGCGCATCCGCAACGGGGCGGGCGTGTCACTCGTCGAGCAGACGATCACCGAACGGGCCAGGCCGGCCTCGCCCAGGTCCTTTTCCAAAAATTCACGCAACTCGCGTCCGCGTTCGCCCACGAGGCCCACCACCACCACGTCAGCCTCGGCTCCGCGGGCGATCATGGAGAGCAGCGTCGACTTGCCGACGCCCGAGCCGGCGAAGAGACCCACGCGCTGGCCGCGGCCGAGCGGCACAAAGGCGTCGATGGCGCGCACGCCGGTGACAAAGGGTTCCTTGATCCGGCGGCGGCGCAGAGGATGCGGGGGTTTGGAGGCCGTGACATCACCGCGTTGCGTGGGCACCGGGCCCAGGCCGTCGAGCGGACGTCCGAGGGCGTCGAGCACACGTCCCAGCAGATGAGGTCCCGGAGCCGGAAGCGGCGGAAGATCGCAGGCCATGACCTCGGCGCCGGCGTGCAGCCCGGTCATTTCACCGAGAGGCATGAGCAGCACGTGTTGACCGCGGAAGCCCACGACCTCGGCCAGGCAGTCGAACTCGCCGCGATCAGACCGCAGTTTGCACAACTCGCCCAAACCCACGTTCGGACCTTCGCTCTCAATGATCAGGCCGGTCACACCCGTCACGCGGCCCAGCCGGCGCACGGCGGGCACGGCCCGGACCTGGGCGCGCAGACCTTCGATGAGCTGGGGGATTCCGGGAGACACGGCGGGACGTCGGGGAGTGGACAAAAGGGAGGGGCTTCAGGAAGCGGTCAGCTCCCGCTCGAGCGTGGCGAGCTTGGAAGACAGGCGAGCGTCGGTCAGCCCGAAGCGGCTGCGCACCTGGCAGTCGCCCGGTGAGAGCGCGGGAGACGCGGTGATGCGAAGACCGACGTACCGGTTTTTCCACGACGGCGCGAGCTGCTCCAGCGCGGCGGCGTCGCGTGGCGAGACCATGAGTTCAAGATTGTCCGTCTCCGGATAGAGCTGTTCCAGCGTCTCGGAGCACAACCGAGCCACCGCCTCGGGCGGCGGTTCGTAGCCGCCGAGCAGGCGCCGGGCGATCTCCATCACCAGGCTGGGCAGGGAGGTCTGCAATTGGCTGATGACGAGCGATTCGGCGGAGGCCAGCTTGGCAAAGAGACCGTCCTGCAGGGCCTGCACCTCGGCGCGGAAGTCGACCAGCTGCTGGTCGGCGAACTGGCGCGCGGAATCGGAGCCCTTCTGGTAGGCCTCGACCCGGATGGCCGCAACCTCGCTCTCGCTGTAGTAGCGGGAGGACCGCCCCGGGATGGTGGCGCCGGAGAGCGGGCGGTCGAACGCGACGAGCGTGTGGTGAAAGGCCATGGCGAGAGGTTCGAGTCCGAGGCTCAGGCGACCACGGCGCCTTCGCCGCCGTCGAGGGAGATGGCACCTTCTTCTTCGAGACGCCGCACCACCTGGATGATCGCATCCTGGGCGGTTTCGACGTCCTTGAGGCGCACCGGCCCGAGCATCGAGATTTCGTCGCGCAGGCTTTCCGCGGCGCGCTTGGAGATGGAACCGTAGAGCTTTTCCTTGAGGGGTTCGCTGGCGGACTTCATCGAAACCGCGAGGTTCGCCGAATCCACTTCGCGCAGCACGCGCTGCAAGTCGGCCGGTTGCAGGCGGTTGAGGTCCTCGAAGCTGAACATCTTCTTGCGGATCGCCGAGCCGAGCGCGCTGTTGCGCTCCTCGAGTCGGGCGAGCAGCCCCTTGGAGGTCTCCTTGTCGAGACCGTTCAGCAGATCGGCCACCGCCCGCACGCCGCCGCTGTTGTGGAAGGTGGGGCGGACCTTGGTGTCAAAGTGTTTGCCGAGACTGCGGACAATCTTGCCGACCAGTTCCAGCGAGGTGCTGTCGATCGTGCCAAGGCGTTCGATGACTTCCTCCCGCAGCTCCGGGCTGAGCAGGAAGAAAATCTCCGCCGACTTCGGGCCGGAGAGGTAGGACAGCACGAACGAAATCGTCTGCGGCTGCTCGTTCTTGATCAGATTGAAGATCTGCCGACCTTCCATCTCGGCGATGTCCTGGACCACGTCGAGGGAGGTGCCGCCCGGCGAAAGGCCGACCCGGCCGAGAATCGTATTGGCCTTGTAATCACCCCGGGCCCGGCCGACCGTCTGGCGCGCGTAATCGAGGCCGCCCAGCGTGGACGCCACGCTCTCGCCGATGATCGGGGTGAGCTCCTCGAGCACCTGCTTGCGCACGGCGTCGGGAACCATCGGAAACTGTCCCATCTCGCGACAGAGCATTTCAATCTGCGCATCGTCGAAGGTGCGCATGACCTCGGCGGCGGCATCAGGGCCGACAACGATGAGGAACAGCGCCAGCTTCTGCATGCGCGACAGCTTGCTGTAGTCGATCGCGACGGCGGATGTGGTGGTCGGGGCTTCGGTGGAAGGTGTGGCCATGACTCAGGACGGAACGAAGGCGGAAAGCAGGAGCGAAAGGGGACTAGGCCTTCTTGACGGCCACCCAGTCCTTGAGGGCGGTGCCGATGTTGACGGGCTTCTGCCGGATCAGCTCGTTGAGCAGCTCGGGCGTGAGGGTGCCATTGCTCTGCAGCTGACGCTGCGCATCGCGCGGCGAGGCGGAGAGCAGCTCCACCGGCACCGACTCCGGCTTCTGTTTGCCGAGCATGCGCCAGAAGACGAAGAGGACGCCGAGGGCGACCGCGACCGCGAAGTAGCGGCTGGCACCATCGATCCAGCTCTGCACCCGGGTGGCGGATTCGATCTTGCCGATCTTCTCGGCGATCGGTTCGATCTGGAACGCCACTTCCTGAAGGCTGACCAGGGTGTCGAGGGACTGGCCCGGCGCCGGGCGCAGGCCGAGGGCGTTGACGACAATCTGGCGGAGGGCCTGCAGTTCCTCGGGGGTGCGCGGCTGAGCCACCGGCGCGGCCGGGGCTGCACCTTCGGCCGGCGGCGTGGCCGGGGCCGCAGGGGCGGAGGCGCGCATGGCGACGAAGACCGAGGCGGTGACGTTCTTGAGCGAACCCGGCTGGCGGGTCGTGTTCGTGATCTGGCGGTTGATCTCGTAGGTCGTGGTCCGGTTCTTGCGATTCGTCTCCGTGATATTGGTGGGACGATTCGCATCCCCCGCCGCACCCGCCTTGTCCGGAGTGTTGGACGTGACGCCGACCACGCCACCCGAACGCTGCTCGGAGGAGTTTGAGATATCGTCGGTGGAAGTCTGGGAACGCACGACCTGGCCATCCGGGTCAAATTTTTCCTGGGTCATGGTGGTGGCTTCGGTCTCGATCTCTGCAGACACCCGCACCACGGCATTGCCGATGCCGACCACCGGCGTGAGCATCGTTTCCACCTTGTGGGCGAGGTAGTCCTCGATCTGCTGGCGGTAGCGCATCTGCGACGAGGCGGTGCTGAGCATGGGATCCTGACGAAGGTCTTCGGACAGCACGCGGCCCTTCTGGTCAACCACGGCGACCTGGTCCGGCTGAAGTCCCTGCACCGCATTGGCCACAAGGTGCCGGATGCTGTTGACGGCTTCGGTTTCAAGTCGCCCGCCAGCAAGTTCGACGAACACCGACGCGGTCGGCTTGACACCCTGTTCGGTCAGGAGAAGCCGGTTTTCCGGCTGGACGATCATGACCCGGGCGCTGCGCACGCCATCCAGCTGGCTGATGGTGCGACCGAGTTCACCCTGCAACGCCCGCAGGTAGTTGGTGCGTTGCACAAAGTCGGACAGGCCAAACTGTCCCTTGTCGAAAATCTCGAAGCCGACGCCGTCGCCGTTTGGAACGCCCTTGCTCGCCAGCTCCATGCGCAGGCGGTACACCTGATCGGCCGGCACGTAGACCGTGGCGCCACCGTTGGCGATCTTGTGGGGGATGTTCTGCGACTGCAGCGAACTGATGATCTGGGCGGCGTCCTTTTCGGACAGGCGGCCATAAAGCAGCTGGAAATCGGGCTGACGCGACCACAGCACCACCGCGGCGAGCGCTCCCGTCACGGCGAGGGCGGCCACCACCAGCGACACGCGCTGATTGATGCCAAGTTGCTTCCAGAGGGAAAGGAGAGAAGAAGCGAAGGATTTCATCGACTAGGGCTCAAACGGGCATGCGCATCAGTTCCTGATACGAGTCCACCAACTTGTTTCGGACTTCGACCATGAGCTGGAACGCCACGCCCGCCTCCTGCATGGCAATGACGCTTTGGTGAAGCTGATCGTTTTGTCCCATCAGCACCTGTCGGGTGATGTCCTGCGCCTCGGTCTGCTTGGCATCGACGGCCGACACCAACTGGTCGAAGACGCTGCTGAAATTGGTCGGGCTGGCGCCGGCCGGCGAAGCGGTCCCGTCGATCCGCGGCAGCATCGGCGTGGCCGGTGCATCGATGCGTCCGGCGCCGGGCAGGCGGTTGAGCAGGGAACTTTGCAGACCTCCGATGGAGGAAATGAGGGACATGGCGGGGAAGCGTGGAGCGGGCTACCGGGAAAAGGAGGTGGTCGGCATCATTTGCCGATTTCGAGGGCCTTCATGGCCATTTGGCGGCCATTCTTGACCACGGAGAGGTTCGCCTCGTAGGCGCGCGTGGCCGTGATCAAGTCCACCATTTCGTAGGCCAGATTGACGTTCGGCAGCTGGACCATGCCATCGGCGCCAGCATCGGGGTGCTGAGGATCGTAAACCCGCTGGCCCGGGGTCTTGTCGGGCATGATCTGCCCAACCTTGACCGATTGCAGTGACGCACCGGGGACGCCCTGCTTCTTCAACAGTTCGCTTTCGAACGACACCACCCGGCGTTGGTAGGGAAGACCGTCCGACGAACGCGTGGTCTGCGCATTCGCAATGTTCTGCGCCACGATGTCGAGGCGGGTGCGCTGGGCGTTGAGGGCTCCGGCAGAGACGTCGATTCCACTGATGAGATTCATAAGCCAGGGGGCGAGAGTGAGAAAGGCGTAGCGGAATGAAACCGGCGTTCAGCCCGCACGACCCGTGATGGCGAGCCGCAGTTGTTTGATGTTTCGGCTGACCAGCTCGGTCAGGAAATCGTAGTCCACCGAGTTGCGGTTCATCTCGAGCAACTCCTTTTCCATTTCGACCGAGTTGCCGTCCGGACGCACGCTGCGCGAACGGGGGTCCTCGGTCAGCTTCGGCACCAGACTCGCCAGCGACTCGCCAGTATTTCCTGACGAAATGCGAGCCCGGAGCTCGGTGGCAAAGTCGGGCGCCACATCCAGCCGGCGGTAGCCAGGGGTCTCCGCATTGGCGATATTGGACGCGATCGCATTCTGTCTCAGTACGGACGCGTCAAGGAGCTTCCTGGCGAGCTGGTAGTTTGAGGACTGAAAGATCGGATCGACCATGCGACCTCCCCCTCTGCAATGCCTGTGCCACCCAGCTGACTCGCACTCTATCCGATTGGATTTCAATCGGATAAAACATCGCGGCAAAAACTGCCACACCTCCTCCCATCCCCCACCGATCCCGCCGGAAACGTTCGCGGCAATTCTTGCCGACCGCAAACCGTCTGAGGCTCTCCCCTGTTTTTACACCCCAGCCTTCATTCAGGCGAGAAAGCGCCGATATGCGCAACTGACTCAGCATGCTCGACCGCGACTATGAATTCATTCGCGAACTGGTGTACAACCACAGTCGCATTAACCTCGGCCCCGATAAGAAGGAGCTGGTCTCCGCACGGCTTGGCAAGCGATTGCGTGCGACCAACCTGACCTCGATAGGGGACTACTGCCGCTTTCTTCAGGACGAAAAAAGTGCAGATGAACTCTCGCATCTGATCGATGCGATCTCAACCAACCACACGTTCTTCTTTCGAGAATCGGCCCACTTTGACTTCCTGACCCAACGCGCGATCCCGGAGATGATCGAGCGACGATCCAAGGAACGCTGGCCCACCTTCAACATCTGGAGCGCGGCCTGTTCGAGCGGCGAGGAGCCCTACTCCATCGCCATCACGCTGTCGCAGGCCCTCGCTTCCGCCCGTCCCCCTTGGAACTGGCGCATCGAAGCCACGGACATTTCCCACCGGGTGCTGCAGCGCGCCCGGGTCGGCGTCTACAAGGAAGAGGCAGTCAAACACGTGCCGCCGGCTCTGATCCGCACCTGTTTCCAGAAGGGCTTCGGTCCGCAGGAAGGGAACTACCGGGTGAAGTCCACCCTGCAGGAAAACGTGACGTTCCGACAACTGAACCTGCTCGAAGGCGCCCCGCCCTTCCGCGACTCGTTCCAGGTCATTTTCTGCCGCAACGTGATGATCTACTTCGATCGACCCACCCAGGAGGAACTCGTGCGCAAGCTCGGTCGCCTGCTGGTCCCGGGAGGCTACCTTTTTGTCGGACACGCTGAAAGCCTGAGCGGTATCCAACACGGCCTCGAACTGATCTCGACCGCCATCTACCGGCGTCCCGCCTGAGCCGGTCCACCGTCCCGTCATGCTCAATCGCAAAATCCGCGTCCTGATTGTGGACGACTCCGCCGTCGTCCGAAAACTCGTGACGGAGGCGCTGGCGTCGGATCCCGAGATCGAAGTCGTGGGCACCGCGATCGATCCGTACCTGGCACGCGACAAAATCGTCTCACTGAAGCCGGATGTCCTGACCCTCGACATTGAGATGCCTCGCATGGACGGATTGACCTTCCTGCGGATCATCATGTCGGAGCGGCCCATGCCGGTCATCATCATGAGCTCGCTGACCCAGGCGGGCTCCCACCATGCCCTCGAAGCGCTGCGCCTTGGCGCCGTGGACGTGCTCGGCAAACCGAGTGGTTCCTACTCCTTTGGCGATCTCGGACCGCAGTTACGCGAGCGCATCAAGGCGGCCGCGGTCGCCCGGATCCGGAGCACGGCCCGACCAGAGCGCGCGATGGTCAAACCGGCCCCAGTCGCTGCGTCAGCGCAGCCAACCGGCATTCATTCCGCCAGCCACCCGGCGCCGGCTCCGGTCGCCCAGGTCCCCGTCTTGGCCGGACTTCGGGCACTCGCGCCAACTCGCCGGCATCACCCCCGCCGACTGATTTTGCTCGGCGCTTCAACCGGAGGCACCGAAGCGTTGCGGGAAGTGTTGACCCAGCTGCCCGGCGACATGCCGCCAATCGCGGTCGTGCAGCACATTCCGGCCGTCTTTTCGAACGCGTTTGCGCAACGCTTGGATGCCCAGTGCAATATCGAAGTGCGCGAGGCCGTGGACGGCGATCGCCTGGTTCCTGGACTGGCCTTGGTGGCCCCGGGCAACTTCCACCTCCTTGTCACCTGGGCAGGGGATTGCTACCGCGCCCGCGTCATTTCCGGTCCCCAGGTCTGGCACCAGCGCCCGGCGGTGGATCTCCTCTTCAAGTCGGCCGTGGAGTGCGCCGGTTCCTACGCGATCGCGGGCGTCTTCACCGGCATGGGTAAAGACGGCGCGGAGGGCCTCGCCAAGCTGCGGGCCAAGGGCGCACTGACATTTTCCCAGGACGAGGAAAGTTCGGTGGTCTATGGCATGCCCAAGGCGGCTTGGGAACAAGGGGGCTCGCAAAAGCAGGTCGCCCTTGAGGATGCGGCCAACCACCTGATCGCTTTGGTCGACACTCCCCCGCCGCCGTCCTCGCTGCTCTCCGTTTCCAGCTCCACCTCACCAACTCTTTCCGCGCATGTCCCTAGCTGAAACTCCGGTGGCCCTTCTTGCCGACGATCCTCCCGCCATGCCGCCCGCCCGCAACCGGACGGTGCCGGGAAGCCCTTGGCCTGTCGATGCGGAACGCGGCTCCCCCCGGGGGCCCACGCAGTGCGCCCAGTTCATGATCGATGCGAAGGATCGCATCCTTTCGCATCGGATTGCATCGAGTGATCTCCATTTCGCCCGAGCCGGGGAAATCAACGGTCAATCCCTTCGCCAATTGCTCGCGGATCTGACGCCCGCGTGGTCGCGCGAATTGCCCACCAGCCTGTTCGAGTCCGAACTCTCCCTTTTTCTCCCGGAACTGACCCCGGGGGCACCCGGCCTTGGACTCGGGCTGCACCGCCTGCGCTGCGACCAGACGATGAGTGTCACCTTGGTGCCAGAGCTGGCGCCCACCGCCCAGCTCCGGAAGTCCGGTCTGGCGGACTTCACGCCGGACGCGTCGACGTTCGCCAAGCTGTTTCTGCGCCTGCGCACGGTGGAAGCTCGCCTGGAACAGACGCTTACCCTGCTGCCGGGCGTGGTCTTTCACCAGCGCTCCGACTTTTCCTTTGCCTACCTCGGCCCCGGCTTTGAAGGCCTGGTCGGCCTGGTTCCGCAGCCGCTGACGAAGAACGGCCAGCCGTTCCTCAGGCTGATCCACGAGAACGACGAGCGCATGTTCCACGCCGAGCTGGAGCGCAACGCCAACGCGGTGCGTCCCTTCTCCAATGTCTACCGCGTGCTCAATCCCCAGAATGGCACGTATCTGTACCTCCTCGACATCCGCACCGTGGTGCGCACACCGGGGGGATTGGTGCTGGGCTACGAGGGCATCTGGCTCGACATCACCCGTCAGAAGATCGCCGAACATCGCTTGAGCAGCCGCGCCTGGAAGGAATCCCTCTCTACACTGACCAGCGGCCTGCTGCATGACTTCAGCAATGTCATGACTGGCATCTTCTCGCTGAGCGAATTGTATCACAACACCCTCCCGATGCGGCATCCGCTGCGCGACGGCCTGGGATTGATCAAGGAGAATGCCGGACAGGCCCAGCGCCTGGTGCGCAAGATCCTCGATCTCAATCGCGAGACGTCCGGGGAGAAGACCTACCTGAATCTCGGCCGGCTCGTGCGGGAGCAGATGGATCTGATCAAGGTCATCCTGCCGCGCGGCACCCAGCTTTCCGGACCCGCCGACGACGGAGAATGGCCGGTCTTTGTCGACGAAACCGCCTTCCGTCAGACCGTGGTCAATCTGGCCATGAACGCCCGCGACGCCCTGCGCGGCCCCGGTGAGATCCGCATCGCGATGCGGCTCCTACCACCCGGTGAACCCGGCGGCCCGGACGCGCAGCCCACCCTGCCTGCCTTGAACACCCTGGCGGTGGAGCTGACTTTCTCCGACGACGGCGTGGGCATCGCCCCCGCGCACCTCGCCCGCATCTTTGATCCCTTCTTCACCACCAAGGACGCCTCCCGCGGCTCGGGACTCGGACTCTATCATGCCCGGCTGTTCGCCGAGAGCTGCGGTGGCAACATCGCCGTGCGCAGCACCCAGGGTCGCGGCACCGACATCATCCTGATTCTGCCGCTGGCGGACCTCGACCGCAACCGCCCGCCCGCTCCGGGCGAAGCCATCATTCCGCGCACGATCCGCGGGCTGTATTTTGAGCGGGACATGACAGACGAGGGACCGCTGGTCGACGCCTTGCGGGCCCGCGAGTGGTCGGTCCGCACCATCGCCACGCTCGAACACGCCCGCCGCCACCTGCGCGAAGAGGGCGCCCGCCTGGACTTTGTATTCATCCGTCAACCCGAAGCCGATACCGCATTGCGCGTATTCCTGGCGGAGCTGCGCCGCGATCACCCGGGACTACGCGTTGCACTGAATCTCACTGATGCCGTTGATAATACCGCGGGGGGACTGCGCGCGCAGGTTGACCTCTTCCTTCCAACCGGCCTCAATGAAGTCGACGCAGCGGATGCACTCGCGAAACTGCTTCGTCTCCCATGACGCCTGCCCTTTCTTCCGCAGCTCCTTCCCTTCTGATCGTCGACGATGAACCCATCGTCCTCGCTGCGCTGAAGGAGACCCTCGAGCGGGAGAAGTATCACGTCGTCGCCACCACCAATCCCCTCAAAGCCCTGGAGATTCTTCGGACGCAGGAGTTCGCGGTCATTATCTCCGACCAGCGCATGCCGGAAATGATGGGGTTGGATTTCCTGATCGAGTCGAAGAAACTCAATCCCCTCGCCTCACGCATCCTCATTACGGCGGTGCTGTCACTGCCGACGATCGTCGACGCGATCAACAAAGGTGAGATCTTTCGTTTCGTCGCCAAACCCTGGCTGCGCGAAGAGCTGACCGCGACGGTCAAGAACGCCATTTCGCGCTACCAGCTGGTCGCCGAAAACGAGCGGCTGACCGCGGAGACCCAACGGCTCAATCAGCAGCTGAGCGCCGTCAACGCCACCCTCGCCGGCCAGGTCAAGGACCTCGAGGCGCAAAAGGCCGCCCTCGACTCCGCCAATCGCGAGCTGGCCACGAGTTACGAACACTCCCTCGATCTGTGCAGCCGCATTCTGAGCACCTATGATCCCTACCTGGCCGGTCAGACTAAGGCCATGGTCGAGATCGCGCGGAAGATGGCGGATACCGAACACTTCACCCCGGCCGAACGCCACGCGCTCAAGGCCAGCGCTTGGTTGTGCGATCTGGGCCTGATCGGAATTCCGCGCGACCTGTTGCGTCTCTTCCGCACCAATCCGGAACGACTGAGCGAACCGGATCGCCTCACGATCAATAGCCACCCCATTTACAGTCAGACACTTGCGTCATTCGTGGACAGCCATCCGGAAGTCGGCGAAACCATCCGGGCCCACCACGAGCGGTTCGACGGCAAGGGCTTTCCCGACGGTCTTTCCGGGCAGGCGATTCCGTGGACTGCCCGCTGCCTCGCGGTCGCGGTGTGGTTCGTCGAAAGCGGCCTGCCCAAGGACCAGGCGATCGAATCCGTGTTGGCCCAGTCGGGGATAGCCCTCGACCCCGAGTCCGTCCGGCTCTTCCTCAAGGTCACCCACCTTCTCCAGCTGCCGCGTCAGGTTCGCGAGGTGCTGCTCGACGAGCTTGAAGCCGGCATGATCCTCGCCAACGGGCTCTACAGTCCGCACGGGCTGCTGCTGGTCGGCGAGGGCCAGATGCTGAGTCAGGCCACCATTTCGAAGATTCGGAATCACAACCTGATCAATCCGATCAGTCAGCGCCTCCTGGTGTATTCGTGATCCTTCCGTCGGTGCGGCCGGCACCGGAGCGGGCGATTTGTCCGACTGTATACAACCGGGCACAAAACGTGTCATTTTCTAGGGATTTGGCGTAGGCCGCAAATCTCCTAAATTGCAGTTAACGTAATTTTTGCGCAGAGCGGCGAACGTCTCTCAAGTTCGCCGGTGCGAGTCCGAAGGTAAGCTCTATTGCCGCGCTCGGCTCGTTTATGCTGCCTGCCCCTCTTTCGACCTCTTTTTCTCCCCGTGGGTCTCACGGAGAAAGCTTCTGATCCATGGCTGGTGCACCTACAGTCTCTGCCCTGTTCGCGCAGCGCGTCGTCATCGGAGTTGGCGACATGGCGGTTTCGAACAATCCTCAAGTCACGCTCAGCACCTATGCCCTGGGTTCATGCGTCGGCATCATTGCCTTTGATCCGGTCAGCCGTTCGGGGGGAATCCTCCATATCATGCTGCCCGACTCGCTCATTTCGCCCGACAAGGCGGCGAAGCAGCCTGCGATGTTCGCCGACACGGGACTGCCGTTCTTTTTCCGGGCGCTGGTCGGCGTAAAGGTCGAACGCGCCCGGATGCGCGTGTTCCTCGCCGGCGGTGCCAGCGTGCTCAACGGCACCGATCCCTTCAAGATTGGCGAACGCAACGCCGCCGCCGTGAAGAAGATCCTCGGCGTCTACAAGATCCCGATCTGCGGCGAAGATCTCGGCGGCACTGTCAATCGCACGGTGCACCTCGAACTGGCCACCGCCGCCCTCACTTTGAAGATGCCCGACCGAACGGAACAGTACTCGTTGACGTGACCTGATCCGTCCATGGTCTCCCTCGACTACCAGCTCTTCTGCCTCGCCAGCCTCGCCCTCTACGGCGGACTCCATGTTTGGTTGCGGCGGCACGAAGGGCTGGGGGTTCCGTTTGTGCTCTGGCTCGGGCTCGGCGCAGTGCTGGTGGGAGGGTCGTTTCTCGTCCACAACGCCGAGCGCCGCGAACAGACCCGGCTGACCTCGCAACTGCAGGTCTGGGGACCCACCTACGCCGAAGACATGAAGCGTCTGGGCCACGATCACATCAAGGCCGACACGCAGGTGGACGATCCGACCTACCTCGAGCTGATCGAAACGGAAAAGCGGTGGCTGGCGCTCAATCCCCTGGTTTCCGACATCTACACCCTGGGACGGGATGAAACCGGCGGCCTGCACCTGCTCGTGGATTCAGAAACCGACTACGATCGCAACGGCCGCTACGAAGGCGCCCGCGAGGAACGCACCGTCGTCGGCGAGCCCTATGCGCGACTGGTGCCCGCCCTGGAACGAGCCTTCAACGGCGAGACCGTGGTCGACACCGGCGTCTATTCCGACCGGTGGGGAACCTGGATCAGCGCCTACACCCCCATCACCGGTCCCGACGGCCGCGTCACTGCGGTCCTCGGTCTCGACTTCGACGCCAAGGCCTGGCTGGACAGCCTGTATCGGGCACGCCTTTACTGGATCGCCCTGCTCGGCCTGCTGGTCGTGGTCGGCGCCGGTGCCTGGGCCTCGTTTTCCAACCACTCGCTCGCCCAGCGTCAGGACGCGCTGCGCCTCACCGCGAACACGCTCAAGACCCATCTGGATAGCCTTCCGTATCCCTGCTGGGCGACTGACAGCGATGGACGCTTCACCTTGTTCAACGCCCACGCCCGCCGCGAGTGGGGTCTCGATCTCACCGGAAAATCGCTGGGCGAACCGGGACACGGACTGCCCGCCGAAACAGTCTCACGCTGGAACGAACTGGTGCAGCGGGCCCTGCAGGGCGAGTCGGTCGACTCCCACGACATCGTGGTGCGCGACGGACTTCCGCGCAATCTGCACTCCGTGGCCGGACCTGTTCGCGAGGGCGGTCAGATCGTCGGTGCGATCGGGACGCAAAAGGACATCACCGCGCGCGTCCGTGCCGAAGAGGCACGGCGCAATGCTGAGGACAAGCTGCTCCAGCATGTCCGCCAGACCACGCTGGCAATCATCGAGTGGGACACCGACTTTGTGGTCACCGCCTGGAATCCCGCCGCCGAAGCCATCTTCGGACTTCCCGCGGCCGAAGCGATCGGGCGCCGCCAGGTCGAACACCTATTCGGATCCGACCAGGGCGCCGCCATCGAACGCGCCTGGAGCGAACTGCTCCGTGGCGCCGGGGAACGCTCGGTCCAACACACGCATTCCCTTCCCGGCGGTATCGTGCGCATCTGCGCCTGGACTCTGACCCCGTTGGTCAACGCCCAGGGCGGAACCACCGGACTCGCCTGCATCGTCGAGGACAT